>CAZPYP010000005.1:0-24231 GCA_964590845.1 uncultured Nitrospira sp. | reverse complement strand
GCTGGCCGTCAGACGGGAATTCTCAGCTGCATCGCCGGAGAGGCCGGGACACAACCTGTCGAAGCAAGCGAGCATATTTCTCTTTCTTTTCCCCCTTCTCACCGCTGCGTCTGTTTCCACAGAGGAAAGGGTGCGGCTGGTTGGCGTGACGCGACCTTACGGGTGAGCGACGCTGATGTGCTGACCGGAAAACCGAGCGAGGTCCGACAGCGCGGTCTTGTTAAAACAAGAGCGCGCTGATCGGAGACCTCCAAATTCTGATTTGGGGGATGGGGGGAACCGGAGCCGGTTTCCCGGCAGCATACAGCAGCGCGGCGAGCCCGTAGCGGAGCGATCAGCCAGCCAGCCGCGCTACTTCCCGAACGCCTTCTTCAGCAGCGGCTCCATCTCCCCTTTGGCCGCCATCGGATCGAGGATGTCCGTATCCCCGTAAAACTGCCCATCGATGAAGACTTTCGGCAACGTCGGCCAGTTGGTCATCTTGGTGAGCGCTTCGCGCTTGGCCGGTTGCGACAAGACGTCGATCAGTTCGTAGGGGTATCCATATTTGTCGAAAAACTGCATCGTCTCGCGCGTGAACCCGCACATCGGCATAGTCTTCGTCCCTTTGCCATAGATGAGAATCTTGTGGCTGGCGATCTCCTTCTGAATTTCCTCTTGGATCGGGTCGGCCATCGTCCCCTCCTGTTCCTAAGCTTCGTCCTTGGCGCGAGCGGTCAGCTCGAGCGCGTGGATACGTCCGTCTTTCATCGGTTCGTCAAGCGCTTGATAAATCAGGCGATGCCGATCGAGCAGGTTCTTGCCTCGAAACAGGTCGGAGATGACGACAACCTTGAGGTGGTCCATGGTTCCCGTCCGGTCGGTCATCGTCACCTCCGCATCGGGCATCGCGCGTCTGATGTATTGGGTGAGTGTATCGGCAGTGATCACGTCGGCCTCCTGCTCTGCAGCTTACCGTAGCGACTCCGACAAAGGCAATTTCGATTCTCGCCGCGTCAAGCGCCTCGGAACCGATTCAATCTTGAATCGAAATTGATCCGGCATCAACTGTCGATTCGACGGCGGCTCCCCAGCCTTGATCGAAAACTGCCTGAAAAATCACTCGATTCGAATGTTTTCGTAGTTGGTACGAATCTTGTGATGCCGGTCATCCAATCGCTGTCCTTCACAGGGAGGTTTCACATGTCGATCGCGATGCCGCTCATCGCAATCATGGTGCTGCTCGGTTCACTGATTTTTCTTCGCCGGATCTGGTGATGCGATGGAGCACTCACAGGGCTGGTGGTGCATATGAACCCCTGGTGGTTGATATGAACCGGCCGGCCGTTGATCTCGCCCGCCGCCGCACTAAATCCGGGGAAATATCAGCCGGCGATCGGCGAAGCACCGAGGCACAGTGATTGCTGAACAGAGGGACCAGAGCGGCCACGTGAAACGATTCCGGAGACCGACAGAGGAAAGCGGGAGTTACCATTTACCAATACAATAAGGAGGACATCATGGCGGAATTCACGTCGGGCTTCTTCATGGGTGACAGCGCCACGAACGGGCGCATTCTCGTCGTCGACGACGAGGCAGACATTCGCAAGGTCGTCCGTATGACCTTGCAAAAGGCGGGATACGAAGTACTGGAGGCCGAGAACGGCGAAAAAGCCATCGAGACGATCAACGCGGGTGAAAACCGGCTGCTGCTCGACGTCGTGATCTGCGACATCCGCATGCCGAAGATCAATGGGGTCGAGGCGATCGCCTACTTCCGGGCCAATTATCCTCGCGTGCCTTTGATCGTGTTGACGGGCTTCCCCGACACAGATATGGCCACCTCGATGCTGCGCCAGGGCGTCGTGGATTACCTGGTCAAGCCGGTCGAAGGCGACAAGCTTCGCGAGGCCGTGGGACGGGCGATGGAGCAGCGTGAACTCGCCCATCTGTAACCGGCCGGCTGTCCACAACCGACGGAGGGAGGCCCACTGTCAGGGCCTCCTTCATTCGAGAGGGCTGACGTGCAACACCTGATGGACCATGCGGCGGTGTCGACTTCGACGCCGCTGCGAATCGCAATTCTGGGAGCCGGAAGAGGCGGGACCGCGCTGCTCGATCTCCTTCATCAGATTCCCTCCATCGAGATCGTGGGAATCATGGACCGCGACCGCCGGGCCCCGGGCCTGCAACGGGCGCGCGATTTGCGGATTCCCGTGACGGATCGGCTCGAAGACCTCATCGCCAGCGATCGCGTCAATCTGATCATGGACGTGACCGGCGACCCACAGATGGAGCGGACCATCCATGCCTACAAGCGCCCGGCCGCCGAAGTGATGAGCGGATCGGCGGCGCGGGTACTCTGGGAACTGGTCCGCCATGAAGCGAATCTCCAAGCGGAACTCTTCCACGCCGAAAAGTTGGCGGGTATCGGGTCCTTTGCCGCCGGGATCGCCCACGACATCAATAATCCGCTGCAGTTGATCTTGGGATTAGCCGAAAACCTGACCGACGAACGCGATATCTCGACTATCCGCGAGCAAGCACGGGACATCATCGAAGCCGTGCGGAGAACGAGCGCGATCTGCCGCGACCTCACCCAGTACGCCCGGAAGTCCTCGGCCCGCGACGACACGATCGTGTTGCTCGGCGGCCGGCTCGACGAAGCCTTGAAGATCGCGCGGTACGCGGCAAGCTTCCACGACATCGAGGTCGTAAGGCGTTACGACGGGGCCACTTCGACCAAAGGCAATCCGGACGAGTTGTTGCACGTGTTTGTCAATCTCATTACGAACGCCGTGCATGCCATGGACCAGGGTGGCGGCACCTTGACCCTGACCGCTCAGGAAGTGGACGGAGTCTCGCGGGTTCAAATCGCTGACACGGGATGCGGCATTCCCGACGACCTGCTGCCGCAAATTTTCGAACCGTTTTTTACGACGAAAGAGCCGGGGAAGGGCACCGGACTGGGCCTGTACAACGTGAAAACGATCGTCACGAAGATGCACGGCTCGATCGAAGTCGACAGCTCTCTCGAGCACGGGACCACCTTCACCGTCACGTTCGCCCCCCTTGAAGAGGCGGCCCCGTGACCCCCGCCCAACCGAGAACCGGCACCAGAGGGTGGAGACTTCACACCAAGTTGATCGTCTCCATGCTGTTGGTCGGCGTCGTTCCACTGCTCGTCGGCCTCGGCATGGCCTTTTGGCAGGGGTCGAGAGAAATCTATGAGGTGAGCGGGGAAAGTTTCAAGGCGCTGGCGACGGAAGCCGCGAGAAAACTCGACCTCCTGATGGCGGAGGAGATCGCGCGAACCTCTCGCATCGCCAACGACCCGCTGATCGTCAAGGAACTGGAGCGCCGGCGGGACGCCTACCTGTCTCAATCCCCCGATGCGTTTGCGGCCTCCGTCGACAAGCAGCGCGCGCAATGGGAGGCCAAGGAACCAGCCGCCGTCAAGGCCGTGACCGACAGCCCGATGGCCGGTCTTCTGCGCGAATATTACTCGGGCGCTCGGAGCGAACCCGATCAGCTGATCCCGCAAGTCGTCCGTGGCGCCACGAAGATGCTCTACATCACCGACATGCGCGGGAATCTGACCGCGGCTCTCACGACGAAACCGCCGTTCTCCAACGGCCATCTTCCGTGGTGGGAAGGCGCGTTCCACAAAGGCATCGGCCAGTTGTTCATCGAGGACGTCTATTATGACGACCCGGCCGGCACGTATGTGTTCACCATTTCGCTCCCCATCATGGACAGCCTGCGGTACGAAGCGGTCGGCGTCCTGCACCGGATCATCGATGCGAAGGAGTTTTTCTCGCCGTCGACGCATCCGATCCGGTTCGGCAAGACCGGCCACGTGATGTTGATCGACAGCCGGGGCGTGGTGATGAGTTGCCCGATTCTGCCCACCGGGGTGCGCCTCTCCAACACGGGTTTGATTCCGCTCGTCACGCCGATGCATCCCGGCTGGACCAACGCGCCGAGTGACGGCCACGGCGGCAATTCCTCGTCCATCATCGGATTCGCTCCGCTGCCGGAGACCAGTCGCAGTACGAACGGCTCACTGGACGGCGGATCGTGGCACACCTTCGTGTGGCAATCGTCCGACGAACTGTTCGCCCCGATTCAGCACCTGTTCACCTGGATGACCGTCTTCGGATGTATCGCCGTCGGGCTGCTCGCGACACTCGGCTACCTGGCTGCCACGCGCATCGTCACGCCGATCCGCCAACTGCAGCAGGCCGCTCAGTCGATCGGACGTGGCGAGCTCAGGCAGCGCATCCAGATCAAGACCGGCGACGAACTGGAAGCGCTGGCCGAGGAATTCAACCGAATGAACAAACAACTGGAAGCGGCCTTCGCCGGCCTGACCGATCAGGTGACCTTGAAAACCCAGGAGGTGCAATACCTCCAACAAACGACTGATCAGATCCTCGACGCCGTCCCAACCCCGATCCTCTTGATCGACGACCGAGAGATGGTGCAATACGTCAACCGCAGCGGGCGCGAGACATTCGGCCTTCCGGCCAACGGGTCGGCGGGTGCGCAGCTCTTCGACCTCCTCCCGATAGACTCCTCGCAGCAGCCTCGAGTCCGGCAAGAGTTGCAGGAACAGGCCGCCGATCACGCTCCGGAATCAGGGCAGTCGGCGCTTGCGCCGCCGGGCTCCATCCGGGATCCCTTGGTCCCTCACCTCGACTCCGATGCCGGCGGTCGGCGGCGGGAACTTCAACTGGGCCAGAGGCTCTATCACTATCAGTGGTTCCGCGTCAGCGGACGTCCTGGGGAAACGGATCGCATCGGATTGGTCCTCCGCGACACCACCGACGAAAGCCGGATGCAGGACAACCTCATCCAAGCGGAGAAGAGCGGCAGCTTAGGCGTGCTCACGGCGGGCATCGGGCACGAGCTCAACAATCCCCTCTTCGGCATTTTGGGACTGGGAGAAGCCCTCCAGGAAGAACGCGATCTGAGTCGCGTCCGGTCCTACGCCCAAGACATCGTCCAGCACGGCAAGCGAATGGCCTCGATCATCCGCGATTTCACCGGCGTCACCACGCGGGAGTCCACCGACCGCCGTCAAACCGTCTTGCTCGAACGAGAACTCGACCAGGCCTTGGACAATCTCGCCGCCGGGCACGACCTGTCGGCCGTTACGATCGAGCGTCGGTATGCGGGTGAGACTCCGGTCATGGCGCTCCCCGACCAGTTACGGCAAGCCTTCACCAACATTCTCACCAACGCCGTCCAAGCGATGAAGAGCGTCGGGACTCTACGGGTCTCGACGGCGCCGAAAGATCAGAGCGTCGTGACGGCCATCGCCGACTCGGGACCCGGTATCCCGAAACAGCACCTCTCGAAAATTTTCGATCCGTTTTTTACCACCAAAGGGCAAGGAGAGGGCTCGGGCCTCGGGCTGACCGTCGCCCGGCGCATCATCAGGAAGTTCGGAGGCGACATCCGTTTGGAGAGCCTGGAAGGGCAAGGGACTACCTGTTTCGTGACCCTTCCGGCTCAGCCGATTCCGCCACCGCCGCAGGAGGTCCCATGTACCGTCTCGGAATCCCGTATCGCCTCACAGCCTTCGCCTGGTTAGCGGCCGGATTGTGGTGGGCGACCTCCGCCTTGTCCGCGAAAGAGCCGCCGAGCGGTATTCCACCCGAGAAGGTCGCCAGTTATGTCCATGCGGTGCTGCAAGCCGACCGCACGATTTATACGACGCACGTGGTCAACCGGATGCAGGAAAAAGGCATCGTGACGGCCGCCGAGCATTGGGAGCAGGACAACGCCCTTCCGCTTCCGGCGCAATTTCTTCAAGGATCCGGCCGATTGGTGGCAGAGGGAGGGCACGGTATCCGGTATCGTCTGATCGGACTGTCTCCGATTTACCAGCGCAACGCGCCCGCAACGGACTTTGAACGAAAAGCGCTGGAGCAACTCAACCGTCACCCGGATCAGCCCGTGACGGGTGTCGTCAGCAGCGGACGCAAACAATACTTCCAGGCGATTTATCCCGACCGCGCGGTCTCAGCCGCTTGTGTCGGCTGCCATAACAGCCATCCGTTGAGCCCGAAACGCGACTTCAAGCAGAACGATGTCATGGGAGGGATTGCGATTACCATTCCGCTCGACTGAGACCGTCAGGCAGCAGGCGTGGGCGACTTGGCTTGATATTCTTCGCGGTAGATGTGGAGCGCCGTAATGAAGAGACTGACGAGTACCGGCCCGACGAACAAGCCGATGAGCCCATAGAGGGCCAACCCTCCGAGCACGCTGAACACGAGAAAGAGAATCGGGATCTGCACGTCCTGCCCGATCAGCCAAGGCCGGAGAAACTGATCGACCATCGACACCACGCCTACACCCCACCCGAGCATCACCATCGCTTTCCACAGCGGCGCGGCCCAGAGCAGATACAACACGACCGGCCCCCACACGAGCGCGGTTCCGCCGAACGGAATCGGCGCCAGGATGATGGTCACCGCGGTCAGGACGACCGGAAACGGCACCCCGAGCGCCACATAGGCGACGCCCGCCAACAATCCCTGCACGAAAGCCGTCACCAACATGCCTTTGACGACCGCCCGGATGGTTTGGTCCAACCTGGTCACGATCTTCTGCTTGTGCGATTCCTCCATCGGCACGAGTTCGTACAGCCCCTGGACCCACTGACGGCCGTCTTTATAGATGAAGAACAGCACGAGCAGCATGACGAAGAAATCCGTCACCAACAGCAACGTGTTCTTGAGGAGTCCGCCGATCTGGTCGACGAAAAACTGGCTGAGGAATTTGGCGCCGGACAACACCGACTGCTCCATCGAAACCGCGCGCATGTTCTCCCCGCTGAGCAACTCGCGCAAACGTTCGCCGACGAACGGGATCGCGGCGATCTGTTCCGGCAATCGGTCCAGCCCGCCCGAGGCCAACCAGCCGCGTACCGCCTGCTCTGCATCCGCCGCCTCATGGACGAGCATGACGCCCGCCACGACCAACGGCACCACGACCACAGCCAACGCTCCGGCCGTGAGCAGACCGGCGGCGATCGCGCTCCGTCCGCCGAACCAACCCGTGAGCCGATGGTGCAGCGGAAAACTCGCATGGGCGAGCAAGGCCGCCCAGAGGACCGGAAACAAGAACGGCTCGAAGATCAATGCGATTTGGTACAGAAGGAACAGGAGCAGCGCAAAGAAGACGACGGTGAAGAGTTGCGGCCTTGTCATGCACGGAATGGAACGGATTTACTGCGGACGGCCTTCGTTTCGAACGGCCGGGCGAGGCACAGTGATACTACCCGCTGGCGTCTTTTTCAAGGACCACGACCTGTTTGGCACGGTGAGCGGATAGCTCGCGGACCGATCCAGGCAGCTTGGCGACATCATCGGGCCAGGAGGTGACGCCCATGTCGGTGAGGCCCTGGATCCTGGCGCCTTCTTCCATCATCAGAATCGGCGTGTGGACTTCACCGATCAGGACCGCGGTCTTCAGCAGCTGCACCCGCTCGATGGCCGTCACCTTGGCTTTGATGCGGCCGCTGCTGATGACCGTGCCGGCCGAAATCGTGCCTTGAACCAAGCCGTCCTCACCGATAATGACCTGTCCCTTGGTGTGCACGTCGCCTTCGAGCCGGCCGTCGATCCGGACCGTACCCTCGACGCGGATCTCGCCTTTCAACTGGACACCTTTGGCGAGCAGCGTAATGTTGTCGTCGCCGGAGAACCCGTTTTTCGCCATAATGTCGCTCCTCGTGTGAGTCAAACCCAGGGCCAGCTTACACCAAACGATGCCCCACGACCTAGCAGATTGTTGATTCCTTGACGGCGAGGACGCGCTAGGACAAGCCGAACGTATGGCGCAGTCGCTCCCATATCCCGCTGCCGTGAATTTCGCAGTAGACGCTCGGCTCGGTGCCTTCGATGAAGACCTCCTGCACCTGCTCCGGACATTGGGAAGTCGCCAGCTGGCCGGTCTTGGGATCGACGGTGCGCGTCACGATGCCGGACGGCTGGCGAAACGCCGGGGACCGTTCGGGAAACACCCGCCGCGCGATCTCCATCCAAATCGGCAGCGCCGCTTGAGATCCCGTCAGGCGGAGGGGGAATTCATCGTCGAATCCCACCCACACGCCGATGACGAGTTCGGACGTATACCCGACGAACCAGGCGTCCCGATAGCCGTCCGTGGTTCCGGTTTTCCCTGCCACCGCCCCGGCCAAACCCAGCGCTTTCGCCTTGGTGGCCGTGCCGCGCTGAATCACGCCTTCCATCAGGGAGGTCGTCAAGTACGCGGCTTGGGGAGTCACGGCCTGCCGGCGATCGGGCGTATTCGTCCATAGCGTCGTCCCCTCGCGATCGGTCGTCGATCGAATGGTCGTCGGCCGAACCCACACGCCGGCGTTGGCCAACGCTCCGTAGGCGCCGGTGATCTCAATCAGCGAGACCGCGGGACTGCCCAAGGCGATGGATAGGTCCTCGGGCATGGAACTGGTGACTCCCAACTGGCGAACCAGTTCGATGATCGAGCGTGGCCCGACCGACTTGGCCACGCGAACCGCCGGCACGTTCAACGATTGTTCCAGTGCGTTTCGGAGAGTGACATTCCCGCGATACTGGCGGTCGTAGTTCTTTGGAGACCAAGCGCCTGCCTCCGAATCGAAGGTCACCGGCTCATCCACCAGCAAGCTGGCGGGCGTCAGCCGCGCCGTCGCTTCCTCGCGGCTCGCTTCGAACGCGGCGAGGTACACGAACGGTTTGAACAACGAGCCGGCCTGTCTATGCGCTTGCACCGCACGGTTGAATTGACTCAGGCGATAATCCCGCCCGCCGACCAACGCCAGAATCGATCCGGTCGAGGGATCGAGCACCACCGCCGCACCTTGAAGGAGGTGATCCCCGTTCTTCAAGGCGGGGTACGCGTGCTCCAATTTTTCGATCCCGGCATTCAGCGCCTCAGCAGCGGCTTGCTGCACCAACGGATCGAGCGTACTGTCGATGCGCAACCCTTCCGGCAATGGCGCCCCCACGGCCTCCTCCACCTGTCGCAGCACCGTATCGACGAAATAGGGCGCATCAGCCATGACGTCGTCCGGCGGCACGACCCGGACCGGCTGATTCACGGCTTCTTTCCAGGCTTCCTCGCCGACCAGCCCTTGATCCCGCAACAGCCGGAGCACCACATCGCGCCGCTGAGTCGAGAGCGCCAGGTGTTTGGTGGGCGCATAGCTGTTCGGTCCCTTGATGAGCCCCGCGATCACCGCGACCTCTCCGATCGACAACTCGGCCAAGGGCTTGCCGAAGTACCGATGGGCAGCCTCGCCGACTCCATAGATGGATACGAACCCCGCTTGCCCCAGATAGATTTCGTTCAAGTAGCTTTCAAGAATGTCGTCCTTGCGGTATTTGATTTCGAGCACGATGGCGGCGAGAGCCTCCTTCAGCTTGCGGGCCACCGTCCGCTGAGGCGAGTAAAAGAGGTTCTTGGCCAGCTGCTGCGTGATGGTGCTGCCTCCCTGAACCACCCCGCCTTGCGTGAGGTTCCGCCAGACCGCACGGCCGACCGCGACCGGATCGATGCCGAAGTGGGAATAGAAGCGGCGGTCCTCCACCGCCAGCACCGCCGTGACGAGGGCACTCGGCATCTGCGACAGTGGAATCCATTCGCGCACCTGCCGCGAGGCGCCGCGCAGCCCGCTGATCAATTCCGGTTCGAGATAGACGGGATAGATCGGACTGTCGTCCGGCTTGGCCAACACCTGGGTGACGAGGCCTTGATCGAGTCGGAGCGAGATCGCATTGGCCTTGATGACGTTTTCCGGTTGGGCGTGCAGATAGATGGTAAGCGCATCGACGGCCAGCCGATAGTCGCCCGGCGTGGCAACCTCCCCCTCGACAGCTCGGTACCCAAGACGCTGCAGTCGTTCGACGAGCCGTGCCTCCTTGACGGCCAGATCCGATTTCAGCTGATACGGGGCCGTGTAGAGCCGTAACGGCGGATGGTCCTCCCCCTTCGGTAATTCGAGGAACGTCGCCAAATAGGCGCCGTAGAGCCCGACCGCGAACAGCAGAACCACGAACAGACCGCCCGCAGCCAGCAGACCGCGGGCAAACCAGCGGGAGCGCATGATCGCTTGAATCCGTGACAGCATCGTCCTCAGCATACAGGAGGCGGGGCGATATGTGCGCGAGCCGCGGCCGACTCAGCGGTCGCGAGTTTCGGTGGTCAGAGTTGGCGACAGATACGACCCGGCCACCATCCCCACACAAGCCGTCAACAAGCCGAGAAGCTGCGGCGGCCACACGGCTTCAGACGGACCGAACAACTCGGCACCGATCCAGGTCAGGAGGCCGCCCCCAATCGCCCAAAGCGCTCCGGCCGTGGTGGCGCTTTTCCAGTATAGACCGGCGCAGAGCGGGACAAAGGCGGCGACCAAGGTGACCTTGTAGGTGTTGACCACCAGCTTATAGATACTGGCGTCGGAGCTCAACGCGATGGACAGCACGACCAAGGAGAACGAGACCAGCACGATGCGCATCGTTCTGAGAAGACCCCACTCATCCATCCCAGGCATGAACTCTTTGACGACGTTTTCGCTGAGGATCACCGAAGGCGCCAACAACGTGGCGCTCGAGCAACTCATCACCGCCGATAACACGGCGCCGAAAAAAAGAATCTGCGCCACCGCCGGCGTATGGTCGACGATCAAGGTCGGCAACACGAGTTGCGAATCCCGGTCCAGCAGCGAACCGAACTTGGCCGGGTCGACCAACAGGGCCGCATAGGCCAGGAACATCGGCACGAAACAGAAGGAGAAGTACAACCCCGCTCCCAGCAACGACCCACGGACCGCCGTCCGCTCGTCCTTCGCGGAAGTGATGCGCTGAAAGACGTCCTGTTGGGGTATGGACCCCAGCATCATCGTGATGCCGGCCCCCACGAAGCCTACCCAGGCGGTCCATTCGGCGGGCGGGAAGAAGTCCAATTTTCCGGCTTGCACCGCATGGTGCACGACGGCGACGGCGCCGCCGGCCAGTTCGCTGACGACCGACACGATGTACAACAAGCCTCCGACGATCACGGAAAGCTGCACGAAGTCCAAAATGGCGACGGAGAACATGCCCCCGAACGTCGTATAGGTCAAGACGATCGCGGCGCCGATCACCATACCGGCTTGCTGGCTGACCACACCTTCAGTGACGACGTTCAGCACCAACCCCAACACCTTGAACTGCGCCGCCACCCATCCGATATAGGAGGCCACGATACACAGTGTGCAGAGCACTTCGACGCGGCGATCGTAACGGAGCCGATAGTAATCACCCACCGTCAGCAGGTTGAGGCGATAGAACCGCGGGGCGAACAAGAGCCCGGCGAGGATGAGACAGAGGGTCGAACCGAACGGGTCCGCCACCACGCCGCGTAGTCCTTCCTTGACGAACGTGGCGGACATCCCCATCAGGGCTTCGGCTCCGAACCACGTTGCAAAGACGGTCGCGGCGACGATCGGCAGCGGCAGCGAGCGCCCCGCCACGGCGAAGTCCTTCGCGCTATGCACGCGTTTGGCCGCGTAGAGGCCGATGCAGACGGAGATCAAGAGATAGAGAATAACGAAGGTCAGTATCATTCGGGATCGGTCGAGAGGCCGGTTGGAGGCGCAGTGTACCGTGCGGCCAATGATCCTGCAACCGGCCAGCGTTCACACACACGCGACATCGGCCCTTCCCGCGAAAATTCTGTTGAGCTTGGTCGCCGGGTAGCTTATGGTGAGGAGCAGCGCTTTGTTGATCGTCAACCACGAAAGGATTCCCCATGCGCTTGATGGTTGTGAGCCTCCTTGCAGTCTGGTGTTTTGGACTCTCCGTCACCGAGGTCCGTGCGGGCGACCCCTCGACCGACGAGCAGAAGACGTTCTATGCCTTGGGCCTGCTCATCAGCCAGTCGCTCGGCACCTTTTCCCTTACCGAATCGGAATTGGAGTTCGTCAAGTCCGGCATGGTCGACGGCGTGCTTAAGAAGCCGGCGAAGGTCGATCTACAGACGTTCGGTCCGAAAGTGAATCAAATGCAGCAGGCCCGCGTGGCCGTGCAATCGGAATCGGAGAAAAAGGCCGGCGCCGGCTTCCTCGAAAAGGCGGCGAAAGAATCGGGCGCCAAGAAAACCGAGTCCGGCGGCATCGTGACGACGATCAAGGAAGGCAAAGGCGAGACACCGAAGGCCACCGATACGGTCAAGGTGCATTACCACGGCACGTTGATCGATGGCACCGTCTTCGACAGCTCGGTCAAGCGCGGGGAGCCGGCAACGTTCCCCTTGAATCAGGTCATCAAGTGTTGGACGGAAGGCGTGCAGATGATCAAGGTCGGCGGGAAGAGCAAACTCGTCTGCCCCTCCAATATCGCTTACGGCGACCGGGGATCGCCTCCGACCATCAAGCCGGGCGCCACGCTGATTTTCGAAGTGGAGTTGCTCGAAATCGTCAAGAAATAATCCCCGGCCTTCCCTTGAGATGCGAGGGCGAGCGGATCCTCCGCTCGCCCTCGCCGTTTGCCCCTCGTGCCCTCGGTTACTGCGGAAACTCCGTGGGAGCGGTGATGTGCTGCCACCCTTCTCCGTTCAACGACCGGAGGAATTCTACGAGATTCCGCTTCTCCAGCTCTGTGAGCTCCAGGCGAATGACCGTGTTGTCGAGATGCGGATTCTTGATCCCGCCTTGATCATAGAAGTGCACGACCTCCTCCAGGGTGCCGAATCGCCCATCGTGCATGTAGGGCGCCGTTCGAGCGATTTCCCGCAACGTCGGCGTCTTGAAGGCCCCGATGTCTTCAGGATTCTTTGTGACCATATACCGGCCTAAGTCGACGGTGTTGGTGTCCCATCCGATGCCCAGGTTGTGAAACTTCTCGTCGCTGAAATTGAATCCCGAGTGACAGCGCGTGCACCGCGCCTTGGTTCGAAACAATTCCAACCCGGCCTGTGCCGCCGGACTCAGAGCCTGCTCCTCGCCGCCGCTGTCATAACGGTCGGCAGGACTGTTGCCCGAGAGAATCGTGCGCTGGAAACTCGCGATGGCCTTCCCGACGTTCGCAGCAGTGATCTCCGCCCCAAACGTCCGTTTGAACAGTATCCTGTACCCCTCGATCCGGTTCATCTTTTTAATCATCTCGTCGTGGTCGAGGAAGCCGTGCTCAACGGGGCTGACGAAAGGGCCGATGGATTGCTCTTCCAACGTCCCAGCTCGGCCGTCCCAGAACTGCGCCTTGGCGAAGACCCGATTGACGGCGGCGGGCGCACTTCGTCCTCCTTGTAGGTGCTTGATGCCGCTGGACACCGCCTGGCCGTCGGTATAGGCAAGCGCCGGCATGTGGCAACTTGCACAAGCGATCGAATTGTCCTTCGACAAGCGCTTGTCGAAGAACAACAGCCTCCCAAGTTCTACCTTTTCCGCTGTAAGCGGATTGTCATTCGGAACGAACCCATTCGGGTCCTCCAACCCCGGCAACACAGGAAGCGTTACTGCCGTGGCACGTCCCGACGCGTGATCCGACAGCACCTTCTCGCCGCTCGTCGCCAACACCGGAACGATCAGGACCAGCAGGACCAGTACTGCTTTCCCTGCCCATCGTGTGAACACAACGCTATTCAGATGCCTCCGCATGATCCTCTCCTTTCGTCCTCGCGTTTACAGACTGCCCTCTACTGACCACGACCACCTACTGTAAGGAGTACATGCCATCCGCCGGATGGGAGGCGACAGCCTCCTCAGCTGGAGCGTATGGTCTCGTCGCAGGCCCTGCGAACCGGAGCGTCGAGCCCGACGGCAGCTTGTCTTCTCGGTGCAGGTCCCTGAGTCGGCCCGCAAATCGTATGGTCGTGCCCGACGCCGGCACCGACGGATCACCATCCGTCTGTATGGACCGAAACCGCATTGTGGACCCCCAATCGGCGGCGTCACTTCGGACACCGGCACATCCTCCAACCGCCACGGTTGCCGCAATCATTGCCGCCATCGCCGTCTTTCGCATGATGCTCTCTCCTTTCGTCATCTCGATTGATAAGCGGTCACGCATGTGATCACGGTACAACTGGACCACAGATAGGTCCAATTGATAGTGTATGGACCGTTGATTTATAATGCTTATCGATTCGCCCATGACACTGACGGAACTGAAATACATCGTGGCGGTCGCACAGGATCGGCATTTCGGCCGCGCGGCCGACCGGTGTTTCATCACGCAGCCGGCCCTCAGTCTGGCCATTCAAAAGCTGGAAGAAGAACTGGGCGCGGCGGTCTTCGAGCGACGGAAAAACGACATCGCCCTGACGGTCATCGGCGAAAAGATCGTCCAGCAGGCGCAACGAGTCCTTGAGGAAGCCGATCATCTCAAGGTGATTGCCGCTGAAGGAAAAGACCAACTTGTCGGGCCGCTTCGGCTAGGAGTGATCGCTACGGTCGGCCCCTATCTACTCCCGGAACTCATCCCGTTGCTGCACAAACGGGCACCTCGCATGCCGCTCGAGATCGAGGAGAACTTGACTACCAATCTGAGCACGATGCTGAAGCACGGGAAACTGGACGTCGTGATCCTCGCCTTACCGTTTGAGGAGTCAGGGATCGTGACCCAGGCGGTATACGCCGAACCCTTTCATGTCGTGGTCCCGATCACTCATGCATGGGCGAAGAAATCCCGGATCGACGCCGAACTCCTGGGCCGCGAACATGTCCTGTTGCCCCACGCCGGGCATTGTTTTCGTCGACAAGTCTTGGCCGCCTGCCCGGAGGTCAGTCGGCCGGACGCGGAAGGCATCCAGGGTAATTCCCTTGAAACGATCCGCCAAATGGTGGCCTCGGGGTTGGGCATCACGGTCCTTCCCTGCAGCGCTTTGACAAAGCGGCATCACAACAAACGGTTGGCCACGGTGAAATTCGCCGAGCCGGTCCCGGAGCGGACCATCGGCCTCGCATGGCGAAAAGGGTTCACCAGACCCATGGCCTTAACGACGCTGCGGGACTCCATCCAGTCCGTGAAGGTTTCCGGGATAGAAATGCTGCACCAGCCGGCCTGAACACCTCACACATCTGACGATAACCATGCCACCGACGATTCTGTTGAGTTGCGAGTCCATCAGTAAGAGTTACGGGGTGAAACCGCTCTTCACCGACCTGTCGTTTTCCTTATTCGAAGGTGATCATGTGGGCCTTGTCGGTCCCAACGGCTCCGGCAAATCGACCTTCTTGAAGATCCTGGCGGGGATCGAACAACCGGACGCGGGAACCCGTTCGGCCCGGCGCCAACTACGCATCGGCTACGTCCCACAGGAACCAAGCTTCCAGCCGGGGCACACGGTGGAAGAGGCGCTCGCCCTCCGACTCATCGAAACCGGCCTGGACCCACACGAACAGAGCGGCCTGATCGCGAAGGCTCTGGGTGTCGGCAGGTTTGTGCGAGCCGATCAGCAGATCGCCACGCTGTCGGGCGGATGGAAAAAGCGATTGGCCATCGCCCGCGAGGTGATGTCCGAGCCGGACGTCTTGCTGATGGACGAACCGACCAATCACTTGGATCTCGAAGGCATCCTCTGGCTCGAGGAACTGCTTCGAAACGAGCCGCGCGCGTTCCTCGTGGTCAGTCACGACAGGCGATTTCTCGAATCCATCGCCACGCGGGTGGTGGAACTGAGCCGCTCTTACTCCGGAGGGTGCTTCCAAGCCAAAGGCGCCTACAGCGACTTTCTTGAGCAGCGCGATGCGCTGTTGGCGGTGCAAGCCGACTACCAAGCCTCGCTGGCCAATCGCGTACGGCGAGAAATCGAGTGGCTGCGCCGAGGGCCCAAAGCCCGTACGACGAAAGCCAAAGCGCGCGTCGATGCGGCCGGACGCCTGATCGACGAGCTGGAGGAGGTGGCCGCTCGGCGCGAGAAAGCGGCCGCCGGCATCGACTTCGCCTCGTCCGGGAGAAAGTCCAAACAATTGCTGAGGACCCAGGCGCTCTCCTACGCCATAGGGCCGAAACCGATCGTCACCAGTCTCGATATGCAACTCGGGCCGGGACAGCGGATCGGACTTCTCGGGCCCAACGGCAGCGGGAAAACGACCCTGCTCAATGTCCTCGCGGGCAAGGTCAGGCCGACCGGCGGCGCTCTGATCCATGCGGACAAGCTGCGGATCGTCACCTTCGAGCAACATCGGGAGTCGCTGGACCAGCGCACCACCCTGCGCCGCTCCTTGGCCCCGCACGGGGATGCGGTCATATTTCAAGAGCGCTCCGTCCACATCGCCTCGTGGGCCAAGCGATTTCTCTTCAAACCCGAACAACTCGACCTGCCGGTATCCCGCCTGTCCGGTGGCGAGCAAGCCAGGCTGCTGATCGCACGACTGATGCTTCAGCCCGCCGATCTCCTGATCCTCGACGAACCGACCAACGACCTCGACATCCCGACGCTCGACGTGCTCGAAGACAGCCTGATGGAATTCGCGGGAGCCTTGATCCTGGTCACCCACGATCGCTGGCTCTTGACCCGCGTGTCGACAGTGCTGCTCGCCTTGGATGGAGAGGGACGGGCCGAATGGTTCGCCGACTACGCCCAGTGGGACGCAGCGCGACAGAGGCCGGCGCCCCACCGGCCGATCGGCGAAGCCGCGGACTCAGGCCTGTCGGCGGTGCCGAAGAAGCGAAAAGGCCTGTCGTACCGCGACCAACGCGAGTGGGACCGCATCGAACAGACGATCCTTGAGGCCGAAACGCGGCTGTCAGCCTGCCAATCGGCCGTCAACGATCCGGCAATCGTATCCGATGCCGACGCGCTTCGAACGCGTTACGCGGAGCTTGAAGCCGCGCAATCGGAGGTCGACCGTCTCTATGTTCGTTGGGCCGAACTCGAGACGTTGAAGACCTCGTCTCCCTAGCCGAAGAACCCAGAGCGTTGTAGAATGGCCCCCATGCTTGACCTCCGTCCTTCGATCTGGCCGCTGACCATCCTTGCCGCCGCAAGCCTGACCGGTTGCGAAAGCGCGGACAAGGTGCTCAACGCGACCGAGCGCGCGATCGGCGGCCGCACCGGACAAGCCGTCGTCGATCTCGCGAGAGGGAAAGACCCCGCGGAGATCGCGCAGCGCCGACTCAATGAATATGCCCAGGACCCGGAGCGCCTTCTGAAAGATTTGCGAACCGCGCAGCGTGACTTTCAGGCGTTATACGACGCGTTGACGGGCAAGGTGGGAGAACAGTGGGGCAAGAAAGAAGTGCAGCTTCCTGAGCGCAAGAAGTACGTCAAGTACACGCAGAACTATATGAGCCGCGCGATCGTCAATTTCGACAGCGCCGAGATTATGGTCGAAACTCTCGACGACAAGAATCCCGAGCAGAGTCTGCGGCAGGCCATCGTGACGACACTCTTGACGCCGCAGGACCCGCGCGCCGTCGACTTGTTCTCGGACAAGGAGATTACGTTGACGGGCGACAAGGAACCCTACCTGCTCGGGCTCGTTCTCGACCAGCAAAGCCGCCCCATCCGGACGCCGGTCGAGGCCGAATCGTTCGCCACCTATTTGTTAAGCAAGCAGTCGGGCACCAGGACGGTCGAGCAAGGAGGCGCGAAGAAAACAGCGACCTATGCCACGATGAAGATGGTGGCCAATCTCTCGCAGAAGCAGGCCGAGAAATATCGCGCAACCGTCAATGAGTTCGCCCAGCAATACAACATCAGCCCGAGTCTGGTCTTTGCGATTATCCGCACGGAGAGCAACTTCAACCCTTACGCGGTCAGTTCCGCCCCGGCCTACGGCTTGATGCAGCTGGTCCCCACCAGCGGAGGCCGCGAAGCCTATCGGAAGGCGAAGGGTAAAGATGTGGCACCGACCCGCGATTACCTCTTCGATCCCGAACAAAACATCGAATTGGGGACGGCCTACCTCAACGTCTTGACCTTCAACCAGCTCGAGGAGGTCACCCATCAAGTATCAAGAGAATATTGCGTGATTGCCGCCTACAACACGGGGCCCGGGAACGTCTTGCGGACGTTCTCGAAGAACCGAGCCGCCGCCGTCCAACAGATCAACGCCTTGCAGCCGGCGGCGCTCTATGAACGGCTCCGGGGGAACCTCCCCTATGAAGAAACTCGCCGGTACCTCGAAAAAGTGACGACCTTCCGCAAAGGTTTCGTGTACACGACAGATCAGCGGAACGAATGACGGGCCTTCCTTAGCAAGGCATATCCACGGCTGGATCGCACAACACCGGCGGAAGGGTCTGCGGTCGCATATACTGGCCGGATGGATCTTGCGACCCGAGCGTGCTATTCACGGCGGGACCGCCCGGCATGCCGGGGAGGCCGCGGCCGGCGCTGCCGAAGAACTTCCCGACACTGGAACTCCGATCGGTGGCCACTGATCCAGCCGTGACTGGGCTGGCGGCATTCGCCGTCGGCTGGGCCGGCACGTCTAGTACGGACGGGGTGGCAGCCGGCAACGGCGAGGGGGTCAGCTGGCCATTGAGCGCCGGCGATGTCGTCTGGGCCGCCACCGGATACTGCAGCAGCGCGGCAATCCCCGCCATCACCACCAGCGACCAGAGCGTAGCCGCGCGGCTTCTCGTGTGCCTCAGCATGGCCTCTCCTGCTCGAATCATATTCGCGCGGCGGCTTCCGGTATTTCCACATGTTCCGGTCTGAAGCCCATCCCGATGAGGCTTGCCGGAATACGACGCAGGAATGGAAATCTCGCCAAGAGCCGCACGGCGACCGGCGGCGTTAACGGACCTTCTTCTCCCAGGACACGCTTGATCACCCGATTCTGCACGGCCAGTTGCACGCGCTGCGTCATCGTGGTCGGCCATTCACGACGGGCCTGGACTTTCGCGACATCCGCTTCGGTCACTCGCCTCTCGCGTAATGGCGTCGCCAAGAGATTCGCCGCCGCCACGGCATCTTGGATGGCGAGGTTGATGCCGACGCCACCGACCGGCGACATGGCGTGGGCCGCGTCGCCGATGCAGAGCAGCCCTGGCCGATGCCATCGCCGCAGGCGGTCCACTTGCACGGTCAGCAGCTTGATCGGCTCCCAGCTCTGCAGTTCTCCGACTCGATCCGCGGCGAACGGCGCGACGCGCGCCACGCTCTCCCGGAATGCGTCCACCCCCTGCGCTTCGAGCAGCGCCCGCGACCCTTTCGCGATCACGAATCCGCATTGCCAATAGTCGCCGCGGTTCAGCATGATGAAGACCCGGCCGCTCGCGAAGCGGCCCATCGGCTCGACCGGATCGTCGAGCCGGCGTGAGAGCCTGAACCACAGCACGTCCATCGGGGCGCCGAAGTCTTGAACCGCAAGGCCGGCCCGCTCGCGCACGACCGAGTGGCGTCCATCGGCGCCGACGACGAGGTCGGCTCGCACCTCCACCGTCCCCTCGGGCGTCTTGGCGCGAAGGCCGACGATCGAGCCGGCGGATTCGATGAGATCCGTCACTTCCGTACTCATCCGCAACCGGAACGTGGGATACCGTTTCCCTTCTTCTGCAAGAAAGTTCAAGAAGTCCCACTGCGGCATGAAGGCAATGTAGGGGCAACGGACGTTCAGCTTCGAAAAGTCTGCCACCGTAAAAGACAGCTCGCCGAACCGTCCCTGCAGCCGCGGCACTTGTTGATGCGGCAACCGGAGAAACCGGTCCAGCACACCCAACTCATGCATGATTTCCAACGTCGAGGGATGGAGCGTATCACCGCGGAAGTCGCGGAGGAAATCGGCGTGTTTTTCGAGCACGAGGACCGGCACACCGGCTCGCGCCAGCAGCAACCCCAGCATCATGCCCGCCGGTCCGCCACCGGCGATGCAACAGGTCGTGCTGAGGACGTTCTCCAAATCGAGGCCTCCCCGGCCAGGCGGGCGCTGGCGCTGCAGCTCGGATCAATCTACAATCTCGACCTTCTTCCCCATCGATTTGGCGCGCTTCAAGCAGTCGGCATCCGACACCGAACAGCGTAAGACATCGAGTTCCGCTTCATCGACGATTTCCACCTTCTTCCCCTGCGCTTTGGCCTGTTTCAGGCAAGTCGTGTCGGTCGCGACGCACTTAGCCGAATCCGCCTCCGTAGGAGCGGGATCGATGGTCACCTGCTTCCCTTGCTCCTTCGCCCGCTTGAGGCACTCCTTGTCCGTCGCCACGCAATGGACGGCCTCTTCCGACTTATTGATGCCTTGGTCGACAGTTTGGTCGATCCGTTGGTTGATGCGGTCCTTGGTCTTCCGTTCCGCGCTGTCTTTGGCCTTGTCGAGCATCTTATCGAACAACCCATCGGCCATTGCCGAGGAGGCTGCGAAGATCAGCCCACACAAGACCACGATGCCCACTCGATGATGATTCATCATGCACCCCCTCGTTGATACGCGGCCCATCCAGGCCTCGCCATGCATGCGAAGCCAACTGTAGCACATCGATGAGGATCTGATAAATCGAGAGCGAGAGGATAGGGCCGGCCGCTCTGGTCGAACGGCCGGCAGAGAACCTACTTGTCGCGACGCCCCCGCGGGAATCGTACGAGCTGAAAATTCAGCGGCAGTTCGTCGTTGTGCGGGCCAGCCAAGTCAGTCGAGTCGATGACCCCTGGTTGGCCGATGAACAACTGCCCTTCTCCCTCGGCCGTGCCTCGGCCCTGCCCCTCGAAATAGGAAAACTCGAACGGCAGCCCATTCGCATTAATGGGGTCCGGCCCGTCCATAATGTGAAAGTGCAGGTGGGGGGCATCGCTAATTCCTGTATTCCCCAGAAGGCCCAGTTCCTGACCGGTGCGGACGCGTTGCCCTACTTTCAGGCCGAGTGCGGTCGGGCTCCCCTTTTTCATATGAGCATAGAAGGCAAACTTACCGTCCCCGATATCCACGACCACGTGATTGCCGCCAGCAGTCTGCAACGTCGGATTTGATGGAAAGGCCCCAGGCTGATTGTCAGCAAGGCCGTCGAGCAATTCGACAATCACGCCATCAGCAGCCGCATGGATTTTTTCTCCAAAGTAGGCATAGTCGCTCAATTGCTTTCCGTCGCCGGTAAACAAGCGAAGATCCGGCAACAACTGGACGAAATCGATCGCGAAGCGCTCGGCCACGTCGAGTGTCCCGTTGATCGGCAGCACCGCACCTCGGTGGGCGTTGAGCTGGGCACAGCAGCCGTTCCCGACATACCACCTCGGCCCTCTCAGGGGCGGCTCGACCACGACGGGGCGCTCTCGGATCACCGGAGTCGGATCTCCCACGAAGGTCAGAGTCGGCGGAGGGGGCACGTCCGGAGGCGCATTGGGATCACGCGGGGGCAGGTCCTTGTGGTCAAAGGGGTCAAGGTCACGTGATTTCAACGACAAGTCGAACTGGTGATTGATCCGACGTGGAAGAGCCGTGCCCTTCGGAAATGAGACATCCATGAATACATACGCCGAATGCGAGGGCCTGAGCAGGCGACCGATCGATTCACCTCCGCGGCGGAACATGACGACCGTCAGCGTGTCTCCATCAAGTACCTGGACAACGGCATTGTTGTGATCCGGCAGGAGCACACTGATCTTCTCGACCGTCACCAATTGTGAACTCGAATTTGTCAGCGCGATTTCATAGGCCAGGTGGATGCGGTCATCGGCTCCTTCGACCGGGCGAGGCGGCACGAGCGTTCTGGCTTCGAGGGGGGACAATACCAACGGATTCGGATCGAGATCCATCGCGGAGGCACACGACGTGCCGATCAGGAATGCGGACAGCGCGGTAGCGCAGAGATGCGGGATCTTCATCGTCACGCTCCTTCCATAGCAATCCACTCTAGGCAATTTCCTGAGGACGCCCGGAAAGGATACCCCCGCGTCTCTCCAAACCGCAAGGCCTTGCGCCATGAGAATCGGCAACAGGAAAGGATTGGCGGCGATGTCCGGTGAGGCGCCTGGACCGGTCCCACCAGACCCCCGCGGCAGTTAGAGACAAGACCGTGTTACTCGATCAGTTTGCTGACTTGATTGGAGGCGGGGCTTTCGTTGCCGGAGGTGTCGAAAGATTTCACGACGAAGTAGTAGGTCGTACCGGCGGTGAGATTTGGAACGGTATAGGCCGTCGTGGAAGTCGGAATGTCTCCTTTGACCAACGTCCCGAGCGACCCGGCATTCGTCGACCGATACACTTTGTAGCCTGCCAGATCGTTGGCCGACACGGGATCCCATTGGAGGGTGATCGAGCTCGTTGGCACCGCGGGAACGGGAGTCGGACCGGGAGACGGAGTGCCGCCCCCTCCGCCGTCTCCTCCACCACATCCAGCTAGAACGGCGACACATCCAAGCATGAGGGAAGAAATGATGAACCGCTGGTTCATGATGACACCCATTGTACATGAGAAGACTGAGGTCAACACAACGCAAGCTTGGTGCCGGGTTCATCGGCGCCTGAAAAGCCCAATTCGGTGGGATGACAAGACCTCGCCTCTCGTCCCTGTAGGTTTCATCCTGGTCTTGGTTCAAATATTGTCGGCGACCTGTCCTCGCCGGTTTCGTTTTTTCCAGTAATTCCGTATTCTTAAACAACACCTTACCTCACAACATGCAGGTATAGGGCTTGCCCCTATTGCGAGCGCAGCTGTTCTGCGTCAGACTGCTGCATGAGCATGTAAAGGGTGGTGAGATGCAGCGAAGAATTGCCGGAGCGATCTTGCGATTCGTCTTGGCACCGATCGCGATGTTGTGTGTGCCTAGTCCGCCCGCCTCTGCCCAAGAGACTCCGATACCATTGTTTACCGTGCTGTCTGCGCCTTCGACCGACGCACTGGCGAAAGCAGTCACTCCCTCACAAGACGAGAAGAAACCTTGGGTGCGTAGTCGGCGGCCCATCAGATTGACTCACGCGGCGTTGGATCGTTTGCGACGTACTGAGAACGAGACACCGGTTGAACTCGCGCTGGAGCTACCCGGGCTCGGCACCGTCACAACCGCGATCCGTTCGGGCGCCTCCAGCAAGCGGATAGACCCACGTGGTCAAACGTGGCACGGCTCACTCAAACACATCTCGGACAGCGATATGACCCTCGTAGTCCTCGGTGGCGATGTCGCCGCCAGCATCCGGAAGGGACACACCATTTATGAGATCAGGCCATCGGCCATCGGGCCACAGCTGATTGAGGTCGACGCAGATCGTTTGCCTTCCGATCATCACCCGATTCCCGTCAGACGTGAGGAGATAGCGGCGTCAGAAGCAGAAGCATCGCCGGCCGTTCCTGGCTCTACCCCGGCCGTTGCGAACGACAACGGCTTGTCCATCGACGTCATGGTCGTGTACACGACAGCCGCCAAAGACGCCAACGGCGGGCAGAACGGGATCGAGGCTCTGATCAATCTCGGTATCTTTGACGCCAACCAAGCCTTCACCAACAGTCAGATCAACACGCAATTCAATCTCGTCCACACCGCAGAAGTGTCGTATCAGGAATCCGGCAACTACAACACCGACCTCAGCCGTCTCAAAAACACGAGCGATGGCTTCATGGACGAGGTGCACGCATGGCGGAATACCTCCAAGGCCGACCTCGTGGCGTTAATTGAGGATAATCTGGGCGGCGCATGCGGCGTGGCCTATGTGATGACGAGCGTGAACACGGGATTTGCTCCTTGGGCGTTCAGCGTCACACAGGACAGTTGCATATCGGGGTATACCTTGGCCCATGAGTTAGGGCACAATATGGGCTCCCAGCACGACCGGCTGGAGGGCGGAACCGGTGCCTATCCCTATTCCTTCGGCCATAAAGAAGCCGGGAAATTTCGCACGATCATGGCCTATCCCTGCTCGCCCAGTTGCGCGAGGATCAACCATTTCTCTAACCCAAACGTCCTCTATCAAGGCTCCTGGCGGACCGGCATCGACCACAATGTGGATCCCGCCACTTCGGCGGACAACGCGAGGGCATTTTCGAATGCACTCAACACGATCGCCAATTTCCGCAATAGTGGAGACACGACGGCTCCTCCGGCTCCCGCGAATTTGAGAATCATCGCCCCGTAAGAGACTACAAAGCGTGAGACCACGTTGCCGGTCGGCACTCGGCATCCTCAAGAATGAACGCCTTCCTGCCTTACGTATGATCAGCAGCTTCCGCATCCTGTCCAGTAGCGTCATCCTCCTGCTCACGATGCCCGTGTGGGCCATGTCTCCTCGCCCACAAGAGACCGTCCCGCTTTGGGACGCGCTGGCTCCCCCCGCCCAGCCGGAATCCAGCCCGCCGGCGAGTGAACCATGGGTGCTCCTGGAGC
>CAZPYP010000004.1:36701-52368 GCA_964590845.1 uncultured Nitrospira sp. | reverse complement strand
TTATGCCGTCCCATCCGGTATTGGCATTCGCCCACCCAATACTGGGCATTGGCGGCAAGCGCGGTCTGTCCATGCAGTTCGAGAAACAGACGAAAGCCCGCGAGCGCCGCTTCATAGTCGCGATGTTTGAACTCTTCCATGACCCGGTCATACAGGTGCCGAGACGTGTCTTGGAGTTGAGACGGCGCTGCAAGCGCGCCCTCTGACCACAGACCCAAGAGGAGCAGGAGAATCGACCACCTTGCGGCTTGAGGATGATGCCTTCTCATACTGGTACCTCCGTCACCGACAATATGGCGAAAGCCAAAAGGATGGATCGCAATCGACATGCCACACAGAACCAGGAAAGCGCTGGTACAAACGACGAGAAACCAAGCAATTAAGACTACAGTCAGGAGGTCGAGGGGAGTGAAGACCCTCTCCCACTACGACAGAATTGAACGTGACGAGAAAGGTGGGCGCTTGACAGTTTAGAAAAGAACGTTCCGTTCAGGGATCGGACCCCACTCCCAAAATCAGGAAGCGGAAAGGGCGCGAGAGGTATGGAAGCCGGAGGCTTCATGGAAAGAGAATCCGCTTCCCCCTTGTTGTTTTGCGCGGTACATCGCGGCGTCCGCGTGTCGAAGCAGTTCATCTACGCCATGATCGTCATGCGGAAAAACCGTGATCCCAATGCTCACTCCGATAGAGATGGAATGGCCTTTCAACTCAAATACAGTGGAGATCGATTCGGCGATTCGTTTCGCTACGACGACGATGCTCGCCTCGGATGTGACCCCTTCGAGGATGGCGGTGAACTCGTCGCCTCCCATTCGGGCGACGGTATCCACTTCTCGAACGCAGCTCTTCAAGCGTTCGGATACTGCCCTGAGCAGTTCATCTCCGACGTCATGACCGAGTGTGTCGTTGACTGACTTAAATCGGTCCAGATCCAATAACATGAGCCCAATCGACTGCTGTAGGCGCTTGCTCCTGGCCATGGCCTGCACCAGTCGATCCCGGAAAAGACTACGATTTACGAGGCCCGTCAAGTGGTCGTATTGAGCGAGGTATGTCAGGCGCTCTTCCGTCCGTTTCCGTTCAATCGCATAGCGAACCGATCGCGCCAGAAGTTCGGGATGCCCCTGTCCCTTTACCAGATAATCTTGCGCGCCCTGTTGAACGGCTTGAAGCGCGAGCGATTGGTCGCTCACTCCGCTGAGCACGACCAGCGGGATGGATGGATTGGTGGCGTGAACCTGACGAACCGTGGGAAGGCCGAAGGCATCAGGCAGCGACAGGTCCAGGAGAATGGCGTCAAATCGCTTCTGGCCCAAAAACGTCAGCCCATCCGACAGGGTCTTCACATGTGTAACCTGAAACTCTTCGACGCTCCACTCCGCGAGCAGATCTTGCGTAAGCCGAGCATCGACCTCGTTGTCTTCGATCAAGAGAACGGTGATCATCTGTGTCAGCGGCGAAAACCAGTGTTGTCGGCACAACCAACCGTTGTCCGGGACAAAGGAATGATACGGAGTGATTATAACCAGGAGAGAACGCCGACGGTACTAAAAGCGTGAAACGCGACAAGACTCGCGCAGGCCTGGCGGGACACAACAAACCTACACCCTTGTTGAGCAAAGGGCGAACAATATCGGGGGCATGAGGCGGAGAGGAATTCTCCGCCCTTCGGTTCAGCCCGCGTCAATTACCTACGTGAAGCGCTTCCGCGCGGCGTCGTACTTCCTGAGCCTTTTGAGATTGCCCAAGGTTTTCGTACAGAGACGCGATGTTTGTGTGCAGGTGGGACAGCAATTGTCCCAGCTGAGCTTCCTGGGCGATGACGTTCGCCTCCAGAGCGATTTTCTTTTCTTCGCTCCTACGGAACCGCTCTTCCAGCCGCTGGACGAGATGGATCCAGCCTTTCACCTTTCCAGAATCCAACTCGGGAGTAGCGGGGAGCGCTTCACCGCGCTCGAGGGACTTCTCGGTCTGGTTCATCCAATTGATAAAGACGAGGAAGTCGCCAAGCGTGATCTTGAGAGCGGAAGATGTCCCCTCTTCTTCAATGACCAAGTCTTCCATTTTGACTCCTTAGATATAAGGCCAAAGTGAACAGAACAAAAACTTACTCCCAGGTCGATGCATTCATCGACTGCGTATGTGCTGTCGGCCCATAACGGACTGCAGGCTGACGGCTATGGACGAGCCACCTCCTTAGTGAAGGACTCAGGTTATCCTGTCAGGGTAAACATGTAAGACGAGAGTCCATTACTTGTTGTTGGGGGAGTAATACTGTCCTAGATATGGTGTTGTCAACAGGTCGCCGGGCGATTTTCAGCAAAAGGAAGGAAAAAAGTTTTGAAAAGCAAAAATTCAGCTGGGCTTCGGAGGGGACTGAGGAGGAACATTCAAGTAGGAACCGCTGGGTGCCTGTTCTGGGCCGATGGCCGCTTCACAGGCAAACCCCGGCTCGAATGGCCATAGGAGGGATCGTCCTACCATCGTCCCCCTGACGTGTATGTATTGAAGTGGTGTTCCCATTCGAGAAGCCTCCTCACGCATATCTGCGAGGCAACCTTCGTACGAGTGCGCTCTCAACCCCAGTAGGATCGGCTTTCCCGTCTTACTAGAATAAACGGTAAACTGCTCTGCGCACCCTGCGAGCAGGGGAAGCGCCAACGCCAGCATGAGGTATCGTCTACCCATTTTAAACATATAATAGCACGTGAGACCGAAAGAGAGTAATGCCAGAAGACCTGAGCGATAGTCTAAGCCCTAGCTTCGTTTCACAAGGCGTCCTAGGCGAACCTGGTCTTCTCCGGGCATACGGATGAATTCTACACCGAACCGATAATGGTCTCTCCAGCGGACTTTTGCCAGTCCGACCGTCAGAGAAGAGGTATGAGGGAGGAGGACCTTCATCTCAAGGTACGATCCTGGAAGAACCTCTAATTTGCTCGAAATAGCACAACCAGGAACCGAGACATTTATCACTGTTCCCTCCCCGACGTAGGTATCGCCGGAAAAAATGACGGGAAGATGAGTGTCGATTCTCTGAGAAGTGCGAAGCTTCATCCTGGGAGCTCGGTTTAATGAGACACAGATCCGGCTCTACCCCTGATCACCGCACGGCCGACGACAAACTGTGGATGAGTGACAATAAGTGGTAGTTGTAGCTACTACCATCCCTCGAAAGATGGGCCACGCGATCCCTAAAATGCCAAGAACATGAACTCAGTTGAGAACTGTGGGGTGGTGCTGAGACTCGAACCTGGCATGAAACATGCGCGCTTTGTCACAATAGACAAAAGATACCAACCGGTTCCGGAGGTCATATGCCTCGCAATTTCGAGATGATTCGAAGGCTTCAAGGGGCGGACATAGCGAAAACCCTTTACGACAAGGCGGCTCGTCCGACTCCAATATGGTCTCATCAGAGGTCTTGTCTCATCGCGTTTGGGATTTCGATTGTCGTGCTGTTGGAATTCAGTAGTACACCATATCAGGCACTGGCAAGTGGAGACAGCGTGACCGTTGGCAGGCAGGACCCGGGCACCAACTCAGTGATCTATCAGGCGCAGCAAGGCCTGAGGAAAGGGCAAGGGAGCCTCTACCATCGTTCACTTTCAGATACGGAACTAGAGGGCGCGGTCGGAAGGGCGGCGTTTGAGCATCGATTATCCCCTGCGTTGCTCCTAGCAGTAATGAAGGCGGAGTCCTCGTTCAATCCGGCCGTCGTTTCAAAGGCCGGAGCGGTGGGTCTCATGCAATTGATCCCTGAAACCGCCATTCGGCATGGAGTGAGAAATCTGTATGACACGGATGAAAACGTTGCGGGAGGGGCCAAGCACTTGCGTTACCTACTGGATCGATTTCATGGAAAACTCAGTCTGGCGCTGGCGGCGTATAATGCGGGCGAAGGAGTCGTCGATCGCTACGGGAAGGTTCCTCCTTACCGCGAGACTTCACTCTACGTCAAGAAAGTGATGCGGTATTATCGAGACTACAAGAAGGGAGGATGGGTTCTCAGTGACGTCTCCGAACCGGTCGTTCCCCGTGGACGGATGTTCTGATACGCCGCCTCCCCTCAGACGTGAAGGGCGGGAGGGCCAGTTATACGGGTTTCTCCGCAACATACTCCAGATACTTCCACAACTCCTTCGCGTCATTCTCGCCAAAAACCAAAGGGGCATTGTGCGCCGATCCGGCGAAATAGACTTTCACCGTCATCTCATCTTGCCAGGCTTGAAGTTCACAATACGCGATACTGTCGAGATTGAGAGCTTTTTTGCCAAGACGGATGTAGTGCATAGGAGGCCTCTTAAGACGATCGTCAACGGCCTGACTATAACATTGAAAGCCCGACACTCAAACGAGTATGTGGATTCCGGTGTCGTGTGGGTGAAAACAGAAGGGGCGCATATAGATTCTGCGCCCTGCAGGGGAAGTCGTCTCCGTAACATGGTTGCGGGGAGAGGATTTGAACCTCTGACCTTTGGGTTATGAGCCCAACGAGCTACCAGGCTGCTCCACCCCGCGTGCGGATACTAACAAAGCCCTCCGCGGCAAGTCAAACGAGCGTTGCCGCCATCGTTGCATTCGTCGCTGGCAGAATGGTAAAGCCCTCACATGCGAATCGTCTTCATGGGCACACCGGAATTTGCCGTTCCCTCACTGGACACCCTCCTGAAATCGAGCCATGACGTGGTCGGCGTAGTCACCCAGCCGGATCGACCCAAAGGTCGAGGGCACGTCCTCACGCCTTCACCTATTAAAGTAATTGCACAACGAGAGCAAATTCCCGTTCTCCAGCCGTTGAAGATGAAGGATCCTGCCTTCCTGAACGCCCTTGGGGCGTGGAAACCAGATATGATTGCCGTCGCCGCGTTCGGACGGATACTCCCGCCCGTGGTCCTTCACCTTCCGCCGAAAGGCTGCGTCAATGTGCATGGTTCGCTACTTCCCAAGTACAGAGGTGCCGGTCCAATCCAATGGGCGATTATGAACGGCGAAACGGAGACTGGCATCACGACCATGCTCATGGACGAAGGCATGGACACGGGAGCCATGCTGCTGCAAGAGTCCATTCCGATCAAGCCCGAGGATACAGCGGGAAGTCTGTCCCTGAAACTGGCCCAACTCGGGGGCCGACTTCTCCTCGAAACCATAGTAAAACTCCATGAGGGCACCCTGACCCCGCGTCCACAGAATCACAGCTTGGCGACGTTGGCGCCCTTGTTGAAGAAAGAGGATGGGGTGATCGATTGGACCTTGCCGGCTTCCAAGATAGCCGATCGCATCCGTGGACTCACTCCGTGGCCTGGCGCATATACTTTTTTGGGGCAAGACCGGTGGGTGATATCTTCGGCGGTCGCTGTGAGCCAACAATTCGAGAATGCCCCCGGAACCATCACCTCGGTCATGAAGGATGCAATCAACGTGGCGACGGGCGCGGGCTTGCTCGTAATCCGAGAGATCCAGCCTGCGAATAGTCGAAAAATGACCATTGGTCAATATCTGGCAGGACATCCAATTCTCGTCGGCATGCGGTTCGACACAACGACGCATCCGTAAGCGCTCCCAAGCTCCACAACTTTCTATGGCATCCGATCCAACCCGCTCGTCTATCTCTCGGGACAGTGCGCGGTCTCTGGCTCTTGCGGTCCTTGTAAGGGCGATCGATTCCAAGGAAGGGGCCGATAGTCTACTGGACCTAGCGTTCTCACGGTCCCAATTGGATGGTCGGGACAAAGCATTGACGCTCGAACTGACCTACGGAGTGTTAAGACGCCTCGCGACCCTTGATTGGCGGCTGGGACCTTTGCTCGACAAACCGCTGCTGAAACTGCCGAGCATGGTCCAAATGATCATACGTCTGGGCGCCTATCAACTGCTCTTCTTGGATCGCATTCCACCCTCCGCGGCAGTCAATGAGTCCGTCAATCTGGCTAAGGAGCAGGCGCGACGACTTAAACGAGACTGGAGCGGGCTTGTCAACGCGGTCTTGAGACGCTTGATCAGAGAGTCGGCTTCCGCATGGCCGCCCATCGGCCTCGATCCAGGCAAGTACCTTGCGGTCAGGCATTCTGTTCCCGAATGGTTGAGCCGTCGTTGGATCGACCGGTTCGGCCTATCGCTTGCCGAGAAACTTTGCGCGCAGACCTCCAGTGTTCCCCCCGTCACATTACGAGTTCACCGGCTCCGCAATTCTCGCGATGAGCTTCTAGCCAAGCTCCGACATGCTGGAATTGCCGCCGAGCCGACCACGATCAGTCCTCTGGGGATTCTCGTTGAAGGAGGCGGGATGGTTGCAACCCTGCCGGGGTTCCGGGAAGGGGCCTTCTATGTCGAGGATGAGGCGGCTCAGCTGATCCCCTTACTTGTGGCTGCTCGGCCGGGGTTCGTAGTGCTCGATGCTTGCGCGGCGCCGGGAGGAAAATCGATTCACTTGGCGGATGTCATGCAAAACCGGGGAGTCGTGTACTCCATGGATCGTAGCGGTGAACGATTGGCGCTTCTTCGTGACAACTGCGAGCGACTCGGTGCAACGATCGTGAATCCGATCCGAGGGGATGCGCGATCGATAGGGACATTGCCGGCGATCCCCGAGACCGTCGATGCCATCCTGGTGGATGCCCCCTGCAGCGGGCTGGGGGTCCTCCGCCGGCATCCCGAGGCCAAATGGAGAAAAGACGCCGCGGATCTTCCGCGCCACCACGACGTGCAACTGGAGATTCTCAATGCAGTCGCTCCGCGCTTGCGGCCTGGCGGCTCGCTAGTCTATAGTACTTGTTCGGGTGAGCCGGAAGAAACCACCGAGGTCATCGAGCAATTCCTGAGCAGCCACGCGGGCTTCCGGCGCGAGCCTGTCCTGCAGTATCTGCCGAAATCGGCTCAGCAATTCGTAACCGTTCTCGGCGATCTCTTCACCGTAGGAAACGATCTTTCGATGGATGGGTTCTATGCCGCCCGTCTGAGGAAACAGTGATCTGATGGCAAGGACGACTCTCATCGCCCCGTCCATTCTGTCGGCCGATTTTGCGCGTTTGGCCGAGGAGGTCGCCGCAGTCGAGCGTGGCGGCGCCGATCTCCTCCACGTCGACGTCATGGATGGGCACTTCGTGCCTAATCTGACCGTCGGTCCTCCCATCGTCGAATCGTTGCGCAAAGTGACCAAGGTTCCGCTTGACGTCCACCTGATGATCACCAATGCGGACACCTTCATCTCGGAGTTTGCCGAAGCCGGCGCCGATTACCTGACGGTTCACGTCGAAGCCTGTCCACATTTGCATCGCACCGTGCAGGCCATCAAAGAGTGTGGGGTGAAAGCCGGCGTGACGCTCAATCCAGCGACGTCGCTTCAGAGCATCGAAGAGATCCTTCCCCTCGTCGACTTGGTCTTAATCATGTCAGTCAACCCGGGATTTGGCGGCCAGAAATTCATCGAGTCGTGCCTCAAGAAAATCACCGCGGCGCGTCAGATGCTTGACCGGATCGGCAGCCGGGCCCTCCTCGAGGTTGATGGTGGTATCAAAGTCGACAATGCCGCCAAGGTGTTGGCTGCAGGAGCGGATGTCCTCGTCTCCGGGTCTGCGATCTTCTGCAGTCAGGATTATGCTGCCACGATTGCCGCCTTGCGCGCCGCTGGGCAGCCGGCTTCCTCCGCACACCGATAGGCCTTTGGGTGGACAATTCTTCCCTCATCGAGAGTCTCCATCCCCTCGAGATCAAGGTCCTGACGGCTTTAGGCTCGACCTCGGCCGGTTCCGCGCTCGAGACCGAACAACTCGCGAATGCCACCGCGCTGGAGCCTTCTCAACTCAGCATGGCCATCGAATGGCTCCTGGCCAAGTCGTTGCTCGCCATTGACAAGGAAACCGTCACACCGATCGTGTCACTGACAAGCGTTGGAGAACAATACGTGGCCGGCTCCTCACCGATCGAGCAGGTGCTGGCAGCGGCCAAGGATTCTGCAAGCACCGGCCGGCGGCTGACGATCCAGGATCTGAATGCCAAGGAGGGACTGGACCCGTCTGATGTCAGCAAAGCGGTCGGCCGGCTCAAGAAAGAAGGGACGCTGCTGATCGTTCAGGGCGGTTGTATCGAGGCAACCGGCCGGCCAAGCCAGACGGTGGAACGAATCAGAGAGCTCTTACTACAGCTACGGGAGGGGCCTCGCGAACTTGAACGTTTCGCGGAAGCGGATCGGCAGATCATTCAAGACTATGCGGTCAAGCGCGGGAATGCCAAGGAACCATTCCGGGTGGACGATCGCGTGGCGCGCTCCTTCAAGCTTGCTCCTGTCGGTCTGACGATCGCAGATCAACTCGCCAAACAGGGTGTCGCCGAGGAAGTCTCACAGTTGAGTCCCGAGCTGCTCAAGGACGGCAGTTGGCGCAACAAGCGGTTCCGAAAATACACGATCAGCCTCCGCGCCCCTCGGATCGGTACCGGGAAGAAACACCCCTATCGTGAATTCCTCGATACGGTAAAGACCAAGCTCGTGAGCATGGGATTCCAGGAAATGCGTGGGGCGTTGGTAGAAACAGAATTTTGGAACATGGACGCACTGTTCATGCCGCAGTTCCATCCGGCCCGCGACATCCATGACGTGTATTTTGTAAAAGAGCCGACGCATGCGACAAACATCGCCGAGCCGTTCCTCACGCGGGTGACGAAGGCCCATCAAGATGGCGGCAAGACCGGCTCGACCGGCTGGAAATATGCCTTCAACGCGGAGCGGGCGAAGCGGCTGGTGTTGCGGAGCCAAGGAACAGCCGTGTCGTCACGAACGCTGGCGTCATCTCCCAACGTCCCCGGGAAATATTTCTCCATCGCGCGTTGTTTTCGGTACGACCAGGTAGATGCCACTCATGCGACCGACTTTTTCCAAGTCGAAGGGATCGTCCTCGGCCACGACATCAATTTTCGGACGCTGCTGGGCTTGTTGAATCTTTTCGCCCGCGAAGTGGCCCAGGCGAAGGAAGTGAAATTCCTGCCGGCCTATTTCCCCTTCACCGAGCCATCGGTTGAAATGCACGTACGCCACCCACGTCTGGGATGGATGGAACTCGGGGGCGCCGGCCTCTTCCGCCCTGAAGTGACGCTGCCCTTAGATGTCGACGTCCCGGTGATTGCTTGGGGGCTTGGTCTGGATCGCATGGCGATGGTGGCGCTGGGCATCCATGACATTCGCGAATTGTTCACGGACAACTTGGAATTGATTCGAACCACCAGAGGCATCTTCTAGCTGACGCCATGCCGACGATTTCCATCTTCAAGGACGATCTCGAATCGCTGCTCGCCGGCGATCGCGCCACGCGATCGATTTCTCTGCCGCAGCTGGAAGAGTGGCTCATGCTTGTGAAAGGCGAGCTGAAGGGCCATAGCCCGGACACAGGCGAGTTGCGTATTGAGCTACAAGACAGCAACAGGCCGGACCTCTGGTGCTGCGAAGGGATCGCGCGACAGATTCGCATCAAGCAACAAGGCAAGCTCAAGCCCTACCCGTTTTTCGGCAAGAAAGCGAAAACGCCTCGGCGGCTGCTTGTCGGCTCAGGACTCGACTCGGTGCGCCCGTACGTCGCCGCCTGCACGGCCATAGGCTATCGCGTGACGGACGAGGGTTTAGCGCAGCTCATTCAAACGCAAGAGAAGCTGGCCGACATCTTCGGACATAAACGGAAAACGGTCTCGATCGGCATTTATCAGCTGAACAGGATTCAGTTTCCCGTCATCTATGAATTGGTGAACCCAGACGAGGCGAATTTCACCCCGCTGGGCATGGAAACCGTGATGACGCTCTCGGAAATCCTGATGGTCCATCCAAAAGGCTTGGAGCACGGGCATATTCTGGCCGGTCAGAGCCGTTTGCCGATCCTTCGCGATGCCAAGCAACAACCGCTGTCGTTCCCGCCTATAATCAACAGCCGAGAGATCGGTGAAGTCCGAGTAGGCGACGATGCGCTGTTCGTCGAGGTGACGGGAACAGATCTATCGATGGTGATTTTGACGTTGAATATTTTTGCTGCGAATCTGGCCGACCGCGGGGCGACCATCGAGCCGGTGGAAGTGCAGTATCCCAAGAACACGTCGTTGGGCAAACGAGTGGTTACCCCACAAGACCTCGGGAAGCCTCGGACCATTGAGATCAAAACGATCGAGCAGGCACTGGGGCAGGACCTTGGCGGCAAGGTCGTCAAACAGGCGCTCCAAGTCTATGGATACGAGGTGTCGGGCGGCCAAGGCACCGTCAAGGCCAAGCTGCCGCCTTATCGCCAGGACCTCATGCACGCGATGGATGTGGTCGAAGATGTGGCGATGAGCCGCGGCTACGGATCTTTTGCGCCTGAGATGCCGGCGCAGTTCACCGTAGGGGGACTCTCGCGCATCGAGCAGACGTCCGACCGCGCAAGGGAATTGATGGTGGGATTGGGTTTTCAAGAAATCATCTCCAACATCCTGGGCTCGCCGGAGAATTATTCGACTGCCATGCGGCTGGACGGCACCGAATGGGGAAAGATGGTCGAGGTCGAAAACGCCATGGCCTTGACGTTCTCTTGCCTGCGGCAATGGATGTTGCCCTCGCTCTTGCGCGTCGAAGCGGCGTCGAGCCGCGCGTTTTATCCGCACCGTCTGTTTGAAGCCGGGGACGTGGCGATTCCCGATCGAACCCAGGAACTGGGTTCTCGAACCGAGACGGTGTTGGGCGCCGTCATTGGGCACGCCACGGCTCACTTTTCAGAGATTCACTCCTGCCTGGACGTGCTGTTCTATCATCTGGGGGAGGAATACAGCTTGGAGCCAGTCCAGCATCCATCATTTTTAGAAGGCCGTTCCGGTCGCATTGTCGTTGCCGGCAAACCAGTCGGCGTCATCGGCGAAGTCCATCCCGAAGTCCTCGAACGCTGGCAAATCGGCGTGCCGGTCGTCGCATTCGACGTGAACCTCTCACAACTGGTCGATAGAGGATAAGGGACCAGATCAGGTTGTACGTGACGCAACCTTGTATGGTTGTGGTGGGTTCGCTTGCACTCGATGTCTCGGCGGGTGGCATGGCGAAAGGGGGTATCCGCACGACAGGACCAGCCGATAGTGCGGGAGGCAGCCTCAAAAGAAACAGGAAAGGGGAGCGACGTCCTGTCGCTCCCCTTTCCTGTTTTCGAAACGAGGTCGTGGTGCTTATGCAGTGGCTGGCAGATGTTGCTTGGCAAGCCCGATCAATTTCGCAAATCCGGCGCTGTCCTTGATGGCCATGTCCGACAGGACCTTGCGGTCAAGCAGCACGTTCGCTTTCTTGAGCGCGTTGATGAACCGGTTGTACGTCATCCCCTGCGACCGCACGGCCGCGCTGATGCGTGCGATCCACAGTTGCCGAAAATCCCGTTTCCGATTCTTACGCCCGACGTAGGCATACTGCTGCCCCTTGTCGACCGACTCCGTTGCCGAGCGGAACAACCGGCTCTTGGCTCCATACTGGCCTTTCGCCAGCTTGATCCGCTTCTTTCGTCGTGCTCTTGTTTTTGGCCCACCTTTTGCGCGTGGCATGACTCAATACTCCTCTTGGTTTAACGCTCAACTATAGGGCAACAGTTTTTCCAGCGCCGCCTTCTTCGTCTCGTCCACCACGACGGCGCCGCTGAGCCGGCGTTTCCGCTCACGGTTCTTACTTGTCAGAATATGCCGCTTCCCGGCCTTCTTCCTCAAGAACTTACCGCCGCCGGTCCGTTTGAATCGTTTTTTCGCTCCGCTATGCGATTTCACCTTCATCGTCTGCATCCTTTGGTTACACGTGTGGGAACCGATTGCTAGTTCTTCGGGGCCACGATCATGATCAAGCTACGGCCTTCCATCCTGGGCGCATACTCGATTGTCCCCGTGTCCGCCAACTCCTGAATGACCGAGTTCATTACCGTACGGCCCATCTCTTGGTTGGCCATTTCGCGTCCCCGGTAGGTCAAGGTGACCTTCGTCTTATTGCCCTCTTCCAAGAACGACTTGATCTGGCGGACTTTAATCTCCAGATCGTGCTTGTCCGTCCGCGGCCGCAACTTGATTTCCTTGACTTGGGTGCTTTTCTGATGCCGCCGACTCTGGTGGTCCTTCTTGCTCAATTCGTACTTGTACTTCCCGTAGTCCATGATACGGCAGACCGGGGGCACCGATGTCGGCGCCACTTCGACCAAGTCGTAGCCGTTGTCCTGCGCCTGCCGGAAGGCCTCCGGCGTCGGGAGAATCCCGAGCTGCTCTCCTTCAGGTCCGATCACTCTGACTTCTCGCACACGGATTTCCCGGTTTACGCGCAGTTTGGGGACGATAGGTCACCTCTCATGATGTGGGTGAAAGTTGCTGCCCGGCCCGACTCACTTCAGCGCGGAGCAGATCCAGTGCTCCCGCCACGGTCATGGTGCCGAGGTTGGCGCCGCTCCGTCCGCGGACGGACAAGCTGCCGCTTTGGACTTCCCGTTCGCCGGCGACGAACATAAACGGGGTCTTGGCCTTTTCGGCCTCCCTGATTTTGAACCCGATTTTTTCATTTCGCAGGTCTGCTTCGACTCGGAAGCCGGCTGCCTTCATGTCTGCGACGACCTGAGCCACATATTCCCGCTGGTTGTCTGTGATCGCCATCACTACGGCCTGCACGGGAGCCAGCCACGTTGGGAACGCGCCGCCGTAATGCTCGATCAAGATGCCGAAGAAGCGTTCGATCGAGCCCATGAGGGCCCGGTGAATCATGATGGGCTGATGGGCCTTCCCGTCTTCCCCGATGTAGCTGAGGTCAAACCGTTCCGGATTGTTGAAGTCAACCTGCACGGTGGAACATTGCCACGACCGGCCGAGAGCGTCCTTAATCTTGATGTCGATTTTGGGACCGTAGAACGCGCCGCCACCGGCATCCAACTGGAAGGCGATGTTCCGGTTCTTCAACGCCGCCTCCAAAGCACTGGTCGCCAACGTCCAATGTTCATCCGAGCCGACCGACTCCTTGGGTCTAGTCGACAAGAAGACTTCGAATTCCGAGAACCCGAAGGTCCGCAAAATGAAGAACGTAAAGTCGAGCACGCGGCTGACTTCCGTTTCGATCTGATCGGGCCGGCAGAACAGATGGGCGTCGTCCTGGGTAAAGCCCCGAACACGGAGGAGGCCGTGCAACACCCCAGTGCGCTCATAGCGGTACACAGTGCCCAATTCACCGTACCGGATCGGCAAGTCACGATAGCTCCGCAGGTGCGACTTGTAGATCATGATGTGGTACGGACAGTTCATGGGTTTGAGCTGATACTCGCTCCCCTCCAGTTTCATGGAGGCGAACATGTTCTCGCGATAATAATCGACGTGGCCACTGGTCTTCCAAAGGTCGAGGCGGGCCACATGTGGTGAGTAGACGAGTTCGTAGCCGTCCTTGATATGCTGCTCGCGCCAAAAATTTTCGATTAACAGTCGGATGGCGGCGCCCTTGGGATGCCATAAGACCAGGCCGGGCCCGATCTCGTCCTGGACTGAAATCAAATCCAATTCTTTTCCGACCTTCCGATGGTCCCGGCGTTTGATTTCTTCCAGACGAGCCAGGTGCGCTTCCAATTCGGCTTTCGTCGGGAAGGAGGTTCCGTAGATGCGCTGGAGCATCGGATTGCGCTCGTCGCCGCGCCAATAGGCGCCGGCCGTCGTCAACAGCTTGAACGCGCCGACATATCCCGTCGAGGGCAAGTGCGGGCCGCGACAGAGATCGACGAAGTCCCCTTGCGTGTAGGCGGAAATCGGCTCGCCGTCAGGGAATCCCTGGATCAACTCCACTTTGTACTGTTCGCCCCGGTTCTTGAAGAATTCGATCGCCTCCGGCTTGGAGAACTCGCGGCGGGTGATCGCCAGTTTCCGTTTGGCAATCTCGAGAGCACGGGCTTCGATTTTCTCCAGATCTTCAGGGGTGAACGGGCGCTCGTACGCAAAATCGTAGTAGAAACTGTCTTCGAGCGCCGGACCGATCGTCAGCTGTGCGTTCGGGAACAGTTCCTTTACGGCCTGCGCCATGATGTGAGTGCTGCTGTGCCGATAGACCTCCCGTCCCTCTGGGCTATCGAACCGGAGCGGCTCGATCACCGCGTCTGAGCAGAGCGGCGCCGACAAGTCGGTGGATTGTCCGTTGACCGAGGCGGCCAGCAGGTTCCCGCCGGTCGCGATCCCGCCGGCCGCAAGTGCCTGCGCGATGGTCTGCCCGGAGGGCACGTCGTAGCTGACTCCGTTTTTGAGCGTTACTTTGGGCACGAAAACAGGTCCTTGTTTAGGCACACGTAATTCGACCGAACCAAGACACACCGAGCAGTCGCCGGGTTTGTATCCGTGGCTTCACCGACGGGAAGCAAAAACACGAAAGGCACCCCGGCTGCTCCAGGCAGCCAGATGCCCTCGGCGAGATGGTAGGCGCGGACGGTCTTGAACCGTCGACCTCTACCGTGTCAAGGTAGCGCTCTCCCCCTGAGCTACGCGCCTATCGTCCGAACGGGCATGCTAATATAGGGCCAACCGAGGTGTCAAGAAACGCAAAGAGAAGGGAGCGCACACACCGGAGTGGCGCGCTGCCTTCTCTTTGCAGCGAAACGTAGTTCTTCGCGGGGATACTATCGCACGGCCGACTTCAGAATCTTACCCGCAGAAAACTTAGGCACTTTGGCGGCCGGGATCTTCAGGGCTTCACCGGTCCGCGGATTGCGGCCCATGCGAGCCTTGCGCTTGGAAATGGTGAAGGTGCCGAAATTCACGAGCGACACCCGTTGCCCTTTCTTGAGAGACGAGGTGACTGCGCCGGTAAAGGCTTGAAGCGCGTTCCCTGCCGCCACCTTGGTGATTCCAGCGGAGGCCGCCATCTTCGCAATCAATTCTTCTTTCGTCATTATCCCCCTCCTTATGATGTTAGGTTAAAATGACCACCACACGACTCGCTGCTTCGCCTCGAACGGTTACGCTTCTCGAACGCGAACCGCCCGCCCCCGTTTCAGCGGTATGTGCAGTTCGTGAATTTTCTTTCTGAGAGTGTTGCGGTTCAAGCCGAGTAATTCGGCCGCCTGAATCTGATTCCCTCTCGTTTCCTGAAGTGCCCGGGTGATGAGGGGGCGCTCGATGGCGGAGATCAGCATGGGGTGAAGATTGCGTCCGGAACCATTGCGCATGCCCTTGACGAAGTCTCCCATCTTCCATTCCACATAATCTTCGAGCGACATCGGAGCAGAGCCGTTGGTTGCTGCGCCTTTCGCTTTGGCCATGGCCTGAATGAAACGCGAAGCGCGTTTCAGCGCGGGCCGAGAACCGGTGATGACGAGGGCTTGCGAGCAGTCCAACTGCGTCGGCAGCATCGCGGCACCCTGTGAAGCGCCTGGCTTGGACTCAATGATCACCGCATCAAACGCGCGTTTGGCCGTCTCCCGCGGTAAAGCGGCCGCGTCTTTCGCCGTGGTCATGGCGGCATCTTTGAAGGCTTGCTTGAACTGGATCTGGATGTCCGGATCGCCGCTAAGCAACAGAATGCTGAATACAGAAGAAGAGACAGTCATGAAGGCGCCACCAGAAGAAGAGGGCCGGATTATTGCCCAGTGCCGATTTGAAGTCAACGAGAAATCTGAACACACTATGATGCCTGCAACTGGTTCAGAGGAAGAGCGAGAGAGTTCTCTCAAGTTGCCATGAGCCTCAC
>CAZPYP010000004.1:0-36601 GCA_964590845.1 uncultured Nitrospira sp. | reverse complement strand
GCCGGCCTGGTGACAAGTCTAAGAGGGGCGCAGGGGGGCTATGTCCTATCAAAGAAGCCATCGGACATGTCGGTTGCAGACATTCTAGAAGCCCTTGATGGACCGCTCAACCACCTTGCCAGCGGCAATCTGGGGACCATACGAATCGGAACTAAATCGGACCGGCTTCTGTCTCAGGTCTGGAAGCGAGTCTATCAAGCCGAGCAAGAGGTTCTTTCCGCGATCACCGTTGAAGAGCTGGCACAACAGCATCGGCAACTCGAACAGCAACGAACTTTGATGTACCACATCTGAGGGAATTATGACTCCCAGGACGCTCGCGTCGATCGACATTCAGACTCAGCCGATTCCTCCTGCGATCCTCGAAGAGATCGAAACCTTCGAAAAAGAGGCGATACGTCTCCTGTCCGGAGAGATCGTGAACGACCTCTTCAAACCATTTCGCCTGCAATACGGGATCTATGGCCAGCGGCAGCCGGGCGTGCAGATGATTCGCATCAAGATTCCCTTCGGCGGAATCACGGCCAATCAGTTGAGACGAGTAGCCGAGTTGGCGGATCGTTATGCCACCGGTGTCGGGCATGTCACGACACGCCAGGATATTCAGTTGCACTTTGTCGAATTGAAAGACGTGCCCACGATCATGCGTGGCCTGGCGGAAGTCGGGTTGACCACCAGAGAAGCCTGCGCCAACACGGTGCGAAACGTCACGGGGTGCCACTTGGCCGGCGTTTGCCAGGGCGAAGTCTTCGATGTGACGCCCTATGCCAAGACCGTGGCCTATCACCTCCTGCGCAATCCGTTGAACCAAAGCTTGCCGCGGAAGTTCAAGATTGCGTTCTCGGGCTGCAAACACGACTGCGCCTTGACGCCGATTCACGACATCGGCCTGCTCGCGGTGAGAAAGGAAGACGGAGCGACCGGCTTCCGCATGGTCGCAGGCGGCGGACTCGGTTCGCTGCCGCGCATCGCTCAAGTCCTTCGGGATTTCACCCCGATCGATGAACTGATCCCCAGCATCGAGGCGGTGATCAAAGTCTTCGATACGCTCGGCAACCGAAAGAATCGCAACAAAGCTCGCATGAAATTCGTCATCGAAAAGCTGGGGTTCTCCGAATTCAAGCGGCGCTGGGAAGAGGCATATGTGGCCATGGGCTATGCCAGGCCGAAGGCTGAACCGTTGAAGCTTCTCCAGCACCAAGACGAGCCGCCGCAATTGATCATGCCGGCGTCAAACGGTGCGAAGGTTTCGGTCGCCTCGGGCAATGGCGATGTCCAGGAGACTCCCTTTGAGATGTGGAGACGGACCAACGTCGTGCGCCAGAAGCAAGCCGGCTATGTGGCTGCTGTTGTCAAACTATTCATGGGCGATCTGACCGCTCAACAGATGCGGCATGTTGCCGACCTGGCCGACCGGTATTCGAACGGCAACATTCGCACCACGATCAACCAAAACATGATCATCCGTTGGGTGCCGGAAACACAGATCGGTGCGCTCTATGATGCCTTGACGTCGCAAGGCCTTGCTGATCCTGGCGCAGAACTCGTCGAAGACATCATCGCCTGTCCGGGCACCGATACCTGCGGCTTGGGCATCACGTCCTCCAAGGGTATGGCTCGGGCGCTGGCGGAGGTATTCCCCGCGGGTCGCGTACCGGAAGATTTGAAAGAGGTGAGCGTCAAGATCAGCGGATGTCACAACTCGTGCGCCCAGCACCATATTGCCACCATCGGATTGCACGGAGTCGGGAAGCGCATCGGCGAGCATACGGCGCCGATGTACGAACTGCATCTCGGCGGCAAGGTCAACGGGACGGCCAAAATCGGGCAGATGACCGTGAAGTTGCCGGCCAAAGCGGTTTCGGCCGCGGTGACGCATCTGATCGATGTGTATCGCCGAGACCGAAAGAGCGGCGAGGGCCTTCCGGCATTCATCGATCGCGTGGGCAAGAACGCCTTGAAAGACGAATTGATCCCTTACACGATCATTCCGGCCTATGCCGACGATCCGACCTTTTATTACGACTGGGAAGGAGAGGAAGAATTCATCCTCGAAGACCTTGGTCCCGGCGAGTGCGCCGGCGGCGCGTTGGAAATGATCGAAAACGGCATCCTCGAAGCCGACCAAGAACTCTATCAAGCGAGGCTGTTGATCGAGAACCATCAATACCCCGTCTCTGTCAACAAATCATACCGGGCCGTTCTGGCTGCGGCCAAGGCGTTGCTGGTGACGGAGGGGCTCGAGCCTTCAACCGATGCTGAAACGTTCCTCGAGTTCGAAGGCCGTATCGCCAGCAAAGGCGTGGTTCCGGCCGCGTATCGAGAATTGGGTCAGAAGGTGGGTGATCTGGGGCCGAAGGACACGACGGCGGATTCGGCGAACGCGAAGATGGCGTTTGCCAAGGGGTTTGTGGATGCCTGCAGGACCGCGACGGACCAGATGGGGAAGGATCTCAAACTGGCCGCGGTGAAGGAGTCTGCGCCCGAACCAGCGAAACCAGCCGCTCCAGTCCCGACTGGCGCTCCGGTCTACGATTTGCGCGGCGTGACCTGTCCGCTGAACTATGTGAAGACCAAACTCAAACTCGAAATGATGGATGCGGGCGACAAGCTGGAAGTTTGGCTCGACGCGGGTGAGCCGATCAAAAACGTGCCGATGAGTTTGAAGAACGACGGGCATCTGATCCATCTCCAAGAAGCGTTGGAGCCGGAAGCGGCGCATTTCCGGATCTTGGTCGAGAAGGTCGAATAACCGTGGACCGTTGTCGATGACGAAGTTATCCATGGATGAACTGCGGACCTGGGGCGCGTCGCTGGAGGCGCAGCAGCCGCAGGACGTATTGACTGCCGCGATCGAACGCTACGCGCCGAAGATCGTCCTGGCCTGCAGCTTTGGGGCCGAGGACGTCGTGTTGGTCGACATGATTCATCGCATCAACCCGTCGATTCCCTTGTTCTATCTGGACACTGATTTTCTGTTTCCGGAAAGCTATGCGACCAGAGACCGGATTGTCGAGCGGTACGCATTACAGCCGACTCAGGTGCTCCAGGTGAAATCCCTCCTGACTCCTGAACGTCAGGCGGATCAGTACGGGGACGCCCTGTGGGTGCGAGATCCCGACCAATGCTGCCAATTGAGGAAGGTCGAGCCTCTGGCGAGGGTGCTCAAGGGATTTGAGGCCTGGATCACCGGTATCCGGAGAGAGCAGGCGCCAACCAGGGCCAACGCCAGATTCATCGAATGGGACGCCAAATTCGAGTTGGTGAAAATCAACCCGTTGGCAGCCTGGACATGGGGTGACGTCTGGACCTACATCAAGATTTATGAAGTGCCCTACAACGAATTGCATGATCGGAACTATCCGAGCATCGGCTGTACCTACTGCACCAAGCCGGTCATGCCGGGAGAAGATCCCCGTTCCGGCCGGTGGCAAGGCAGCGCCAAGACCGAATGCGGACTCCACAAGGCCTGACATGTCGATGCAAGAATTCATCGCAAAGATCGCCAAAGGACCCAAGGCCTCCAAGGATCTCACATGGGACGAGGCCAAACGGGCGATGAAGACGTTGATCGAGGGCGAAGCCACCTCGGCCCAGATCGGCGCCTTTCTCATCGCCATGCGGTTCAAGATGGAATCCGTGACTGAACTCGCTTCATTCACGGCGGCGGCTCGGTCGTACGTGGCTCCGTTGGCCATCCCCAAAGAATTGGGTGTCGTCGATGTGCCGTCCTACGCGGGCAAACAAGATACGTTCCACGCGCTGGCCGGAGCGGCTATCGTCGCTGCGGCAGCCGGCGCCTCAGTCGTTATGCATGGCTACGACGGTGTCCCCGGCCGTCCGGGGAACGCCGGTGTGTTGAAGGTATTGGGCCTGCCGATCGACCTCGCGCCCAAAGCAGTGGCCGACCTGGTCGTCAAGCGGGGTTTCGCCTATCTTGACATCGCGCTCTACCATCCCCCGCTCTACCGGTATTTGGAAATGCGGCAGGAACTTGGTGTACGCAACGTCTTTCACCCGATCGCCAGGCTCTTGAATCCCGCTCGCGCCGCCTCACAAGTCGTGGGCTTGACCCATCCGCCCCACTTCGAGAAGACCGCCGAGGCCTTGAGCATGCTGGGAACGCCGCGAGCCTTGGTCGTTCGAGGAGTCGAAGGAGATCCCGAGTTGTCGATCGCCATGGCGACGAAGGTGTTGGAACTGCGGGATGAGCGGATCACCCCGCTGACCATCGCCCCCAAGGACGTGGGCCTGGCGCTGGGCACCTCGCGTGAGATGGCGGGCTTTCCGCCGGATCAGCGCGAGAAGGAAGCGGAGCTCCTCAAGCGGATTTTGCACAATCAAGTCCAGGGAGCGCCAAAAGATTGGGTGTTGCTGAACGCCGCGTTGTTGCTGTACGCCGCAGGGAAAGGCGCGTCGCTGGCGTCCTGTGTGCCGATGGCGCGTCGCGCGATCGACGACGGCGCTGCAGCGAGAAAGTTAGAGGAGCTGGCGCAGGCGCCTACCCCGGTGGGTTCGAAGGCAGCCAACTACTGACCAGATCAGAAGGATGATGTCGTGAAACACCTCCGCCAACTCGAAGACCAAAGTGTGTTCATTCTCCGCGAAGCCTACAAGCATTTCGACAACCTGGGCATGCTGTGGTCGATGGGCAAAGATTCGACCGTGCTGCTCTGGCTCGCGCGAAAGGCATTTTTTGGCCATGTCCCCTTTCCCCTTCTGCACGTAGACACGAGCTACAAGATCCCGGCCATGATCGAATACCGCGATCGGCTGGCCCGGGAATGGCATCTGAACCTTGTGGTCGGTCAAAACAAAGAAGCCCTGGCCGCTGGAATGAACCACACGATGGGACGGGTGGTCTGTTGCACGGCCCTGAAGACCAACGGCCTCAAGCAGCTGATCGAACAGAAGGGGTATACCGGCATCATCCTGGGCGTGCGGGCCGATGAAGAAGGCACTAGAGCGAAGGAGCGATATTTTTCACCGCGTGACAAACATGGCGACTGGGATTTTCGCGATCAGCCGCCCGAGCTCTGGGATCAGTTCAAGACGACCTTCCCGCCCGGCACTCACATCCGGATCCATCCCTTATTGGATTGGACGGAGATCAATATCTGGGAGTACATCAAGCTGGAGAACATCCCGTTCATCGATCTCTACCTCGACAAGGGGGACGGGACCCGTTATCGCAGTCTGGGCTGCGCGCCTTGCACTACCCCGATCAAGTCGACGGCAAGAACGGTGGACGACATCATCGACGAGCTGCGGCATACAACCGTCGCCGAGCGGTCGGGCCGCGCGCAGGACGAGGGGCGCGGGATGGAGTTGTTGAGGAAGGACGGATACATGTAATCATGAGCACGGCGCAGGTTTCTCAACCATCCGAAAATCTCAACATCGTGATCGTCGGACACGTCGACCACGGAAAATCCACGCTCTTGGGCCGTCTTTACGCCGACACTGGATCGCTGCCGGACGGCAAGCTCGAAAAAGTGCAGGCGATCTGTCTGCAGCAGGGAAAAGAATTCGAGTACGCGTTCCTGTTCGACGCATTCTTGGAAGAACAGGAACAGGGGATCACCATCGATACGGCTCGGACGTTTTTTATTTGGAAGGGGCGTCAGTACATCATCATCGACGCTCCGGGCCACAAGGAGTTTCTCAAGAACATGATCTCCGGCGCAGCCCGCGCCGAAGCGGCGCTGCTCTTGATCGACGCGCTCGAAGGCGTGAAAGAACAATCGAAAAAACACGGGTATCTCCTGTCGTTGCTCGGAGTGCGGCAGTTCGCCGTCGTCGTCAACAAAATGGACTTGGTCGGCTATCGCCAGGATGTGTTCGACGGGATCGAAAAGGAGTATCGGGAATTCTTGGGCCAGTTCGGCGCCGTGCCGGAGCGGATCATTCCGGTCAGCGCCAAATTGGGTGACAATATCGCCAACCGCAGCCAAGCGATGGGCTGGTACCACGGCCCGACGGTCCTCGAGACGTTGAGTCTGTTCAAGAAGGAGATGGCGCGATCCGAACAGCCGCTTCGTTTTCCTGTTCAGGACGTCTACAAGTTCGACGCCCGTCGAATTTTAGCGGGTCGCATCGCGGCCGGGCGATTGAAAGTCGGAGATCATCTGGTCTTTTCCCCCTCGAACAAGCGGGCCAATATCCGTTCCATCGAGGCGTTCAATATCGAGCCACCTCCCGTCGGCGGCGAGGCCGGGCAGTCCGTTGGGATTACGCTTGACGAGCAGATCTTCGTCGAACGGGGGGAAATCGCCACCCATCAGGAACAACTGCCCCTGGTCTCCACCGCATTTCGCGCCAACCTGTTTTGGCTTGGCAAGCGACCGCTCGAAAAGGGACGGAAGTACTTGTTGCGCGTCGCGACCAAGGAAGAGGACTGCGAAGTGGCGTCGATCCACCGGATCATCGACACGATGGATCTCAATCAGCAACAGGGCAGTACGACGGTGGGAAGAAATCAGGTGGCGGAGCTGACGATCAGAACCAAGTCGCCGATCGCGTTCGACCTGTCGTCCTCGTTTGAAGCAACGGGGCGGTTCGTGCTGGTCGACGAATATGACATCGCAGGCGGCGGCATCGTGACCGAAATGGTCCGAGACGACCAGGAGTTTCTCCGTGAAGAGGCGCGCCGGCGGGATTTCGCTTGGGTCAAGGGCGAAGTCGGCATCGAGGAGCGGGCTCAGCAGTACGGCCATCGGGCGGCGATCGTCCTCATTACCGGCGGCCGCCATACCGGTAAGTCGCTTCTGGCGAAAACACTCGAGGCGAGGCTCGTCGGCGACGGGCGCCATGCCTACTTGCTCGACGGTGAAAACCTTCGCCGGGGATTGGACGCCGATCTGCCCGAATCGGAGCGGGGACAAATGACGGAAATGGCGCGGCGGTACGGAGAGGTGGCGAGACTACTCGTCGATACCGGTCTCATCGTCGTCTCAACGACTAATCCCTTCGGATCGGCTTTCATCGAGGCGGCACAAGCCATTCGCACCCTTGTACACCCGACGCCCGTGATCTCTGTTCATATGAGCAAGGCGCCCGAGGAAGTCCCGCCGCATACCGATATCGTCTTGGCCGGCTCGATCGACCTGGAAGCCGCCACCAGACGCATTTTGGAGGAGTTGAAGCGGCGAGGGGTGTTGGCCCAGGCGATCGGCGCCAAACCGACGTTTCAATATTCAATCTAGCGGCTGATACCTTCGCCATGGCGACGGTTCTCCCCCTGTGGTTGGTTTGACTCTCCAGAAAACCCTGTGCTACCGTGTCCACTCCCGATTATCCGCGGGAAGAGGTGAGGGGTGTCCAATGGCTTCTGAAAAGGACCTGAAAACCATTCTCGGCAAGCTCCGGTATTCCGACGATGCCAAGGTGGTCCAGCAGATCACCGAACAGATGAAGCAAGTGCAGGCCCGGATGGCCGGCATCAAGCATAAACTCGTCGTGATGAGCGGAAAAGGCGGTGTCGGGAAAAGCATGACGACCGTGAACCTCGCGCTGGCGTTTGCCCGCCAGCAGGCCCGGGTCGGTCTTCTGGATGTGGATTTGAACGGCCCTTGTGTCCCGCGGATGTTGGGGCTCCACGGTCAATCCTTAACGATGACTCCTGAAGGGGCGATTCCCCCGATCGGACCCTTGGGCATGAAGGTCGCCTCCATGGACTTTTTCCTGGGTGCCGCCTCCCCTGTCCGGTGGAAGGGGCCCATGGACGTTAGCCCTGTCTGGCTCGGTCTCATGGAAATGAACGTGATCCGCGAGTTTCTTGCCGACGTGGCTTGGGGCGATCTGGACTACTTGCTGGTGGATCTGCCGCCGGGCGCCGCAGCCGACAAGCCGCCGGTCATTGCCGGATTCATTCCGGATCTTGCCGGCGCCATCGTGGTGACGACGCCATCCGAAGTGGCTTCCGACGTTGTCCAAAAGTCGGTGACCTACGCGCGGGATATGGGCATCAAAGTGCTGGGCATCGTCGAGAACATGAGCGAATACCGCTGCCCTTCCTGCGGCGAACAGAACGAATTGTTCGAGGGCAACACCGAGGCGATGTGCGACGCGCTTGATCTGCCGCTCCTGGGCCGCATCCCGTTCGACCGCAAGCTCGCCCGTACGTTCGACAAGGGAGCGCCGCTCCTGGACGAGACCTATCCGACCATTCAGCGTTACCAGGAGATCGCCGGTCGCATTAAGACGTTGCTCGAGTATAAGAAGGTGCTGGCCGAGAAGTTGTGACACTCATCCAAGAGGAGCTGCCATGAAATTCGTGTGTCTCAACTGCGAAACCTACATGAACTTCGAGAAGGTCGAGAAGCCCGGTGAAGGGTCGCTCGGCGTCTTCTTCGGCTGCCCGTCCTGCGGAGCCAAGTTCTCCATGGTCACCAATCCCGGTGAAACCCAGATGGTAAGCTCACTTGGCGTCAAGCTCGGCGGGCGGACGGCCGCGGCGGAGCCCTTTGAAATGACGAGGGGTACACTGAAAGACGAGGCCTTGGCCGGCTCCGGCCAGATGGCGGCGTATTTGAACGAGAAGATTCAAGGCGGACAGCCGGCGACCGCTGCCGTCTCCGCTCCGGCAAAGTCAGGAGAAAAAACCAGCGGCGGCTGCCCGTTTTCCGCGATGGTTGCAGAAATGGGGTTGACCTCCGGAGGCAAATCGGCCAATGGAGCCGGGGTTTCAGAGTTTACCTGGTCGCCCGACGCGAAGGAAAAACTCGATCGCCTGCCGGCGTTCGTGAAGCCGATGGTACAGAGCAGCGTCGAGGCCTACGCAAGAAAGCAAGGCTATAAGACCATCACTTTACAGGTAATGGACGACTCCAAAAACGATTCTCCCAACGGGATCGCTTGGACCAAAGAGGCGGAACAACGATTGGACAACATTCCGGACTTCATCCGCCCGATGGCGCGCAAGGAAATCGAGCGGCTCGCCAAAGAGCGCGGAGTCGCGACGATCACGGCGCAGGTGATGGACGATGCGAAAGACAAGTTCATGAAGTTCATGTAAGCCTGGTGTAAGGCGAAAGGTAGCGAAGGCCTATTCGGCTCACCGAATGGGCCTTTTCAGTTGTCGGAGCCAACCATCGTGACTCGGGGTCGCCGTTTCCTGGTTGTGGGCCTGTGTCTCTTTCTCGCAAGTACTTCACTCGATTGGGCCGCTCTGGAAGGGCTCGCAGCCCCGGAGCATGGCCATGCAGAGCTCGAATCCGCTCATGCGCCCTCGGCTTCCAACCTTGCCCACATAGGACACATGACGGTACCGTCCTCATGGGAAGGATCCGAGGAGGGGGTGGCCTATTCTGAACGGAATCATCATATCGCCGGATGGCTCGTGCTCCTGATGGGATGCGCTGAACTGAGCCACGCCTTACGGCTGTCCTCGCTCTCCTGGGCCCGACTATTGCTGCCGGCGGCCATGACTTCCACTGGCCTCTTTCTCATGGTGTGGAGCGATCATGAAGCCTGGCCCATCGGGCAGCTCAGTTTCGCGGAGACCTTTTGGGGGCACGACCACGAGATCCTCCAACACAAGGCGTATGGGCTGCTGGCCCTCTTCGTCGGCACGGTCGAGGTTCTACGGCGGATCGGAAAAATAGGGCACGCCGCTTGGGCTTCTCCGCTTCCCTTGATGGCGATTATCGGTGGACTCATGCTGTTCGGGCATTCCCATGGCGCACATCCGTCGGCTGCAAAGATCGCCCTCCATCACGCCATCATGGGTACGTTGGCCCTGACGGCCGGTTCGTCTAAACTCTGGTCCAGTTGGGCCTCCGCCGTCGGCGCATCGAAATGGGAATTGGTTTGGGCCGGCCTGATTGTCGCGATCGGCGTCCAATTACTGATGTATTCGGAGTGACCGCTTCCGTCCGGCCCGCTCCGTAATTGACACCCTTCTGAACCCTGTGTTACCTGTACAAACTTGCGGCAGCGCCCTGTATCACAAAGAGGCTGGCGGAGCGTACCATGGGTGGACACAGTCATTGGGCGACGATCAAGCGCCATAAAGGCGCCCAGGACGCCAAGCGCGGAAAGATCTTCACGAGGATTATCCGGGAAGTCACAATCGCCGCCCGGACGGGCGGCGACCCGGACGGCAATCCTCGTCTACGGTTGGCCATCGCCAAGGCGAAGGAAGCCAACATGCCCGGGGATACCTTAAAGAAGGCGATTCAACGGGGTACCGGGGAATTACCCGGGGTGTCGTACGAAGAATTTTCGCTCGAAGGCTACGGGCCGGGCGGAACCGCCCTCCTGATCGAAATCACCAGTGATAACCGGAATCGAACCGTGGCGGAAATCCGCAGTGTCCTGACCAAGAATCACGGCAACATGGCGGAAGCGGGTGCGGTCGCCTGGCAATTTCACAAGAAGGGCCTTCTGACGATCGAGAAGGGGAAGGTCGACGAGGACACCCTCCTTTCTCTCGCATTGGAGGCGGGAGCGGAAGACGTGAAAGTCGGCGACAAGGTGTTCGAAGTCGTCACCAATCCCCAGGACTTCGACGCGGTGAAGAAGGCCCTAGCTGACGCCAAGGTCGACACCTCCTTGGCCGAACTGACATACATCCCGCAGAACACCATCAGATTGGAAGAGAAGGGCGCCGAGCAGATGCTGAAACTCATGGAAATTCTGGACGAGCACGACGACGTTCAGAAGGTCCATGCGAATTTCGACATCTCCGATGAGGTCATGGAAAAGGTGGCTGCGGCTGCTGCCGGTTGATTCTGGGAGTTCTCTGCTTCAGTCCGCGAGGTCGCGCGCGACGCACGCATGATCGCCTTACTGACAGGCCGCTTGGCCTTCAAGGCGCCTACGCATCTGACGCTTGATGTGCAGGGCGTGGGATATGAAGTTTTCATTCCCCTCAGCACGTTTTATAACCTACCTCCGCTGAACGAGACCGTTTCGCTGAACACCCATACCCACGTCCGTGAAGATGCCATCCAGCTGTTCGGGTTCGTCACACAACAGGAGAAAGACGCGTTCGTGCTTCTGACCAGCGTGTCGGGCATCGGCCCCAAGTCGGCACTGGGTATTCTCTCGGCCTTGCCGGTGCCGGACCTCGTATCGGCCGTTCAGGCCGGCGACGTCGATAAACTCGAAGCGGTTCCTGGTATCGGGAAGAAAACCGCGGGCCGGATCGTGCTCGAGCTCAAGGACAAGGTCGTGAAGCTGCACCCGGCCTTGGCTCAGTCCGGCGAGGGGTCGTCCTTCGGCACTGATGCGGTCTTCGATGACGCCCTTTCCGCCTTGACCAATCTTGGCTATCGTGCGCAGGATGCGAAGGAGGCGCTGAAGCTCGCGAAGAGGGCGGGACAGGCTTCAGCCAGCTTGCAGGATCTCATCCGCGAGTCGCTCAAGGAGTTGGCAAGGGGGTAATGGTTTATGGGAGATCCGATGAGCCGCGTGGTCATGCTGAGCCTTTCATTGAGCCTGTTGGTTGCCGGACAGGTTCTCCCGGTCAACGCCGATGAGGCCGAACCCAAATCGGTTCGAAAGACCTGTGGCAAATGCCCCGACGGCTATGCCATGACCGGCGTCACAGAAGCGCCAGGTATTTGCAAGGACGGCGATCCGACGCTGGTGCAATGTGTTCCACTTGGCGCCAATCTGTTGCCGGTCTGCGGGTCCTGTCCGGAGGGATACCGGGAGATCGGGAGCTCGTCGGTTCCTGCGCGTTGCGGCAACCAGGACGGCGGGCGATTGGCCCAGTGCCAGCTCGACAAGATGGAATCGAATCTGCCGGATCCGACCAAGGGCGGGAAGACCTGCCCACCAGACTGCGGGAGCACGATGGCGCCGGGACAAGGGGCCTTGCCGCCGCCGCCCAAATATCTCCCTGCGCCGTGAAGAGTAGCACAACCGGAAAATGCCCATGAGCCAGCGTGTCGCAGCCCCGCAAATAAATGATGACGAGCGCAGCCTTGAGAACGCGTTGCGCCCGCAGACCTTGGAGGAATACGTCGGTCAGAGCCGGATGAAGGAATCGCTCAAGATCTGCATCGAGGCGGCAAAACAGCGGGGCGAGACGCTCGACCACGCGATCTTCTACGGGCCGCCCGGTCTGGGAAAGACCACGATCGCCCATATCATCGCTCGCGAGATGGGCGGCACGCTCCGCGCCACTTCCGGGCTCGTGTTGGCTCATGCCGGCGATCTGGCCGCGATCCTCACGAACCTCCAAGACCATGACGTCTTGTTCATCGACGAGATCCATCGTCTCCCGGCTTCCGTGGAAGAGGCCCTGTATCCGGCAATGGAGGACTTTCAGTTGGACCTCGTTGTGGGGCAGGGGCCCGCAGCCAGGTCCGTGAAACTCGATCTTCCGCGCTTTACACTCATCGGGGCGACCACCAAGGCGGGCGCGCTGACCTCGCCGCTTCGCGATCGCTTCGGACTCGTACACCGGCTCGAGTTCTATACGCCTGAGGAATTGCAAGACATCGTCAAACGCTCGGCCAGCCTATTGGCTATCCCCATCGATCGCCCGGGAGCGGAGGAAATCGCCCGTCGGGCTCGCGGGACTCCCAGGATCGTGAACCGCTTGATCAAACGCGTCCGCGACTATGCCCAAGTAAAGGCCGAGGGGCGTATTACCAAATCTGTTGCGGAGGAAGCCCTCGCCTGGCTGGGGGTAGATGCCGCAGGATTCGACGAGATGGATCGGAAGATCCTGCTGACGATCATCGACAAGTTCGGCGGAGGGCCCGTCGGTGTGGAGTCGCTCGCTGCGGCGGTGCAGGAAGACAAGGCCACACTTGAAGACGTGCACGAACCCTATCTGATTCAGAGCGGCTACTTGGAACGGACCGGTCGGGGACGCCAGGTCACCAAGCAGGCGCTCGACCACTTCAAACGGCCCAGTTCGGCACTGTATTAGCGCGGACCAGTTCTCCCTCCCTTTTCGGAAAGAATCTCGCAAGTTCTCGAAACTCCAAGGGTCTCCTTGCTTTTCTCAAAGCCGATCCGGTATCATTCGTTGTTTACCACACCCATCCTGCCCCCTGGACGTTCGTCCAACTCATGGGGTACGGGTGGAGGGGGTCCGTGCATGTCCGGAGACCTTTCCGAGCATCGGAAAGAGATCGACCGAATCGATGATGAGATCTTGCGTCTCCTCAACATTCGGTCCAAAAGCGTCATCGAGATCGGCAAGCTGAAAAAGCAGCAGGATGCCGATGCCAATCTGCATACCCCGGCCCGCGAAGCCGCCATCATCGAGCGGCTGGTCCGGCAAAATACCGGCCCCTTTCCCTCGGAAGCTATCCGGCCGGTCTACCGAGAGATCATGTCAGCCTCGCTGTCCCTTGAGGGGCCGCAGAAAGTAGCCTACCTGGGCCCGAGGGCCACGTTCACCCATATGGCCTGCATGCAGAAGTTCGGATCGTCGGCCCAGTACATCCCGGTTCAGAGCATCAAGGAAGTGTTCAGCGAAGTAGAGCGGGGCCGGGCCAATTTCGGAGTTGTGCCGATCGAGAATACCACCGAAGGCGTCGTGAACCATACGCTGGACATGTTCATCGATTCCAACCTGCTGATTTATGGCGAAGTCCTGCAGGAAGTCTCTCATCATCTTCTATCCAAGACCGGTGTTGCCGAGGATGTGAAGAAGATCTGCTCACATCCCCATGCCATTGCTCAATGCCGCAATTGGCTCGAAACCAACATGCCTCATGTCCCGGTCTCTGAGGTGGCCAGCACGGCTCGGGCGGCCGAACTGTGCCTTGATGATCCTACAATCGCCGCCATTGCCTCCGAACTGGCCGCTCAGCTGTACGGCTTGAAGATCATCAAGTCCCGGATCGAAGACAACTTGAACAACTTCACCCGGTTCCTGGTGCTTTCCCAGAAGCCCCCGCAGCGTACGGGGAAGGACAAGACCTCGTTGATGCTGTCGATCAAGGACAAAGTCGGAGCGCTCTACGAACTGCTGCGCCCCTTTGCGTCGCACGGATTAAGCATGACCAAGATCGAGTCCCGTCCGTCGAGACGCAAGGCCTGGGAATACATCTTCTTCGTGGATATCGAAGGCCACATTGAAGAAGAGCGCGTCAAAAAGGCGGTGGAGGAAATCTCCGGTCGCTGCCTGTTCATGAAGGTGCTCGGTTCCTATCCAGCCCATAGCTAAGACCATGCCCTTGAACGTTCATCCAGATATTGCCTCATTGAGCCCCTACGTGCCGGGCAAACCGATCGAGGAGCTCCAGCGCGAGATGGGGCTACCTCGCATCATCAAGCTGGCTTCCAACGAAAATCCGCTGGGTCCTTCACCGAAGGCCCTGACCGTCATCGATCAAGACAAGGGTACGCTCCACCGGTATCCGGACGGCGGCGCGTTCCGATTGCGCGAAGCATTGGCGGACCGGTGGAAGGTCAGCTCCGACCACGTCATTCTCGGGAACGGATCGGACGAAATCTTGGGGCTGCTGGCCCGGACCTTTCTGTCGCCCGGAGACGAAGCGGTGATGGCCGATCACACCTTCGTCATCTACAAGATGGAAGTGGCGGCGGCGCATGGGAAAGCGGTGACAGTTCCCCTGAAACATTGGCGACATGATCTCGCAGCGATGGCGGACGCCGTCACAGCCCGTACGCGCTTGCTTTTCGTCTGTAATCCCAACAATCCGACCGGGACGATGGTGTCCGCCGACGAGGTGGCTCGATTGATGGCGCGAGTGCCTGAGCAAGTGATCGTCGTGTTCGACGAGGCCTATTTCGAATACGTCAGGAGCGCCGACTTCCCGGACTCGATGGCCTATGTGAAGCAGGGACGCCACGCCATCGTCCTGCGGACGTTTTCGAAGATCTACGGATTAGCCGGACTCCGAATCGGATATGGAGTGACCACGCCGGAAATCACCAATTTCTTGAACCGAGTGCGTCCACCCTTCAACGTCAACAGCGTGGCCCAACGCGCGGCATTGGCGGCGCTGGGGGACGACGAACATGTCGCGAAAAGTCGGGCGGTGAACGAGACGGGGATGGAGCAGCTGATGGCAGGCCTTCGGACACTCGGGTTTTCGCCCATTCCCAGCGAGGCCAACTTTATCTATTTCGATGCGTCGCGCGATGGGCGCGGTGTGTTCGAGGCGCTGCTGCGCGAAGGCGTGATCGTCCGGCATATCGAGGGGCGAATGGTCCGGGTCACGATCGGGCAACCAGAAGAAAATCAAGTCTTCCTGACCGCGCTCGCGCGGGTCATCGAGCGGGTTGAACAGAGGTGAGGAAATCATGATCATCGTGTTGAGACCGGATGCCAGCGAACGGGAAGTGGATCACATCGTCGATCGGCTGCGGGAACTCGGTTTGAAGTCGCAGCTTTCGACCGGGCAGGAGCGGACGATCATCGGCGTCATCGGCGACGACCGTATTCTTCAGAACCAGCCCCTTACGGCCTTGCCGGGCGTCGAAAGTGTACTGCCCATCCTGGCGCCCTGGAAACTGGTGAGCCGGGAGTTCAAGAAGGAAGGCACAATCATCGACGTCGGGGGCGTCAAGATCGGCGGCAACAAACTGACGATCATGGCGGGACCCTGTGCGGTGGAACGGCTTGAACTGACGGTAGGCATTGCGCACGAAGTCAAAGCGGCGGGAGCCAGTATGTTGCGCGGCGGCGCCTACAAGCCTCGGACGTCACCCTATTCCTTCCAAGGATTAGGCCGTGAAGGCTTGGATTATCTGATGGAAGCGAGAAAACAGACCGGACTTCCCGTCGTCAGCGAGATCCTCGATACGCGCGACATTGAGTTGTTCCTCGAGAAGGCCGACGTCATCCAGATCGGCGCCCGGAACATGCAGAACTTCGAGCTGCTCAAAGAAGTCGGCGCCTACGACAAGCCGGTGTTGCTGAAGCGCGGGTTGTCCGCCACGATCAAGGAGTTTCTCCTGTCCGCAGAATACATCATGTCACGCGGCAACCGCAACGTGATGCTCTGCGAGCGCGGCATCAGGACGTTCGAGACGCAATATCGAAACACGCTTGATCTGGCGGCGATTCCGACGCTGAAGGAACTCTCACATTTGCCGGTCATCGTCGACCCGAGCCATGCGACCGGCAGATGGAACCTGGTGGCGCCGATGTCGAAGGCGGCGGTCGCGGCCGGCGCCGACGGGATTTTGATCGAAGTGCATTCCAATCCGGAATGCGCGCTCTGCGACGGAGAAGAATCGATCAAGCCGACGAAATTCAAAGAGCTGATGCAGGACATGCGGAAAATTGCGACGGCCGTTGGTCGCGAAGTGTAAGGACCACGGCGCGCATGGCTCTGTACTTTTCGAAAGTCGCGATCATCGGCGTCGGTCTGATCGGGGGATCGCTCGGCATGATCTTGCGCCGCAAGAAGCTGGCGGGAGAAATCGTCGGTGTAGGCCGCCGAGTCGAAAATCTGAAGACGGCGGTAGAGCTGGGTGCGATCGACCGGTATGTGGCCGACCCTAAAGAAGGCGTCACTGGGGCCGACGTGGTGGTGCTCGCCACTCCGGTCGATACCTACGAGCGTCATTTGAAGGACTGGGCCGCCTGTCTGAAGCCGGGTTGTATCGTGACGGACGTGGGAAGTGTGAAGGGAGAATTGGTAATGCGGTCCGAAGCGGCTATGCCGGCCGGGGTCCATTTCGTCGGCGCCCATCCGATCGCCGGAAAGGAAAAGACTGGCGTGGCGGCTGGATCGGAGGACCTCTTCGCCGGGGCCCGCTGCATCCTGACGCCGACGGCGCAGACGGATCGACGGGCGTTCGAACAGATGCGCGCGATGTGGGAGGCGACCGGCTCCCGCGTCCTGGACATGGATCCGCATCTGCACGACAAGATTCTCGGCGCAGTTAGCCATCTGCCGCATGTTGCGGCGTTCGCGCTCATCAACGCGCTGATTCAAATCCGCGACAGCGTGCCGGCGCTGGATCTCGCCGGCCACTCGGGCGGGGGGCTGCGCGATACGACGAGAATCGCGGCCAGTTCGCCGGAGATGTGGCGGGACATCTTTTTGTGGAACCGCGACAACCTTGTGACGTTCATCGAGGCGTATGAGCGGTCGCTGGGGCAGTTGAAGCGACTCATCGAGGCCGGCGATGCGGCCGGCATCGAAAAAGAACTGGAGCGGGCCAAACAGGAACGGGAGAAGTTTCCTGCTCGGTCGGCAGGAAAGCCGAATTGATTCTATGGGCGTACTGACCGTGACACCGGGCCAGCCGTTATGTGGGACGATTACCGTTCCCGGCGACAAGTCCATTACTCACCGCGCGATCATCTTCTCCGCTCTGGCCGAAGGCGTCGGAACCATCGCCCGGTACTCTCGGGGCGAGGACTGTCTGAATACGATGCGGGCGTTCCAAGCGCTCGGGGTACAGATCCACGAGACGCCGGAGGAATTGACCGTACACGGGAAGGGACTCTGGGGTTTGACGGAACCGGCTGGAGTCATCGATTGCGGAAACTCCGGGACGGGCATCCGCCTGTTGACCGGACTCCTGGCCGGGCAGGATTTTTTTTCCGTGCTCACCGGCGACCACTCGATTCGTCGCCGGCCGATGGGCCGGATTGTCAAACCGTTGCGCGAAATGGGGGCGGTGGTCGCCGGGCGCAAGGGAGGAGAGCTTGCGCCTTTGGCCGTAACTGGGACGACCTTGCGCGGCATCACCTACTCTTCTCCTGTGGCCAGCGCGCAGATCAAGTCGTCTCTGCTCCTGGCGGCGCTGTTTGCCAAGGGGACGACGACACTCACGGAGCCGCGGCTTTCGCGCGACCACACGGAGCGGTTGTTCCAGTTCTACGGTCTGCCGTTCACACGGACGGGCACAACCATCGCCATCGAAGGTCGGCCTGCGGTCGGATGGCAGGCGGTGCCGCGATTGACCGTGCCGGGTGATTTATCCGCTGCCGCCTTCTTTATCGTCGGGGCGGCCATCGTGCCTGGCTCTGACGTCACCATCGCGCATGTGGGTGTGAACCCGACGAGAACTGGGATTTTGGACGTGATGACGCGGATGGGAGCGGATATACAGTTGTTGAACCGCCGTGAAGAGGCGGGAGAGCCGGTGGCCGACATTCGGGTCAAGTCTGCGGCCCTACGGGGCGTCACGATAGGACCGGAACTGATCCCCCAGACGATCGACGAGTTTCCGATTCTATGTGTCGCCGCGGCCGTCGCGGAAGGACAAACGATGATTTCCGGCGCTGAAGAACTGCGCGTAAAGGAAAGTGATCGCATCGCGACCATGGCGGCCGAATTACAACCGATGGGCGCGCGAATCACGGAGCGGAAGGATGGGATGATCATCGACGGCTTGGGCCACCCCAAGGAGAACGGCCGGTTGCGGTCGACGTATGGCAACAGCCATGGAGACCATCGCGTGGCCATGTCATTGGCGATCGGAGGGTTGACGGCTTCCAGTCAGACAGTGGTCGACGATGCCGATTGTATCGACACGTCGTTCCCTGGATTCTTTGAGCGGCTGACGGCGTTGACGGAGCGTCGCCCATGATCGTCGCCATCGATGGGCCCGCTGGAGTTGGGAAAAGCACGGTGGCCAAGTTGCTGGCTTCACGGTTGAAGTACTTGTACCTGGACACCGGAGCCCTGTACCGGGCCGTCGCCTGGGCCGTATTGCAGAACGGCCGTGATCCAGGCGATGCGAAAGCCGTTGCGGAATTACTGCCGGGGCTGTCCGTCAAGATGGAGTTCGGGGCGGACAGCGCGGTCGTGTCGGTAAATGGGAAAGACGTGAGCGGCGAACTGCGGACGCCCGCGGTATCCGCGGCCGCCTCCGTGGTATCGACGATTCCCGCCGTGCGGGCGTGGCTCCTTCCGGTCCAACGCCAGATCGGCGAACGGGGTTCCGTCGTGGCAGAGGGGCGCGATATCGGAACGAAAGTGTTTCCGAACGCCCGCGTCAAATTTTTCCTCGATGCCGACGCCAGGGTGCGAGCAGAACGCCGGCACCGGGAATTGGTCGCGGCGGGCCATTCGGGTGGCTTGGAACAGACCAGCGCCGAATTGGCGGGACGTGACGATCGTGACCGTTCGCGTGCGATCGCGCCATTGGTGCCGGCGGCGGACGCTAAGCACCTCGATACCTCGAATCTGTCAGCCGCGGATGTCGTCGAGCAGATGATGGCCGTGGTTGCGGCGAAGTTGTGAGTTCGGTCGCGTATGCGCTGTGCTGGGTGGTGGTTCGGACCATCGCGCTGATGTGTTTCCGGTATCGCGTGATCGGAACGGTTCCGAAGAGAGGCGGCCTGTTGATTGCCGCAAACCACGCTAGCTATTTCGATATCCCGCTGCTGGGGTGCGGGGTGCGGCGTCGGGCCTGGTACCTGGGACGCAGCGACCTATTCGTGCGGGGGTTGAAAGGCATTCTACGTTGGCTGGGCTGGATTCCCTTACGGCTCGGGCGGTTGGATCGCAAGGCGTTCGATCAGGCCATCGACTTGATTAAGCAGGGGAAGGTCGTCGTCATTTTCCCAGAGGGCGGTCGGACTCAGGATGGGAAATTGCGGGAAGCCAAACCGGGACTCGGCATGATCGTTGCGCAGACCGGCTGTCCGGTCGTTCCGGCCTACTTGAAGGGGACGTACCAAGTGCTTCCGACGGGGAGCAAGAAATTGCGGTTTCATCCGGTCACCGTCTCGTTCGGAGAACCGCTGATCTTCGCGCCACCGCATCAAGAAGGAGAGACGAAGCGGTTTTATCAACATGTGAGTCGAACGGTCATGGAGCGGATCGCCGCTCTGGGGGGCGTCGAGGCGCCCCAGCACCGTCATACAGCCTGAACTTGCAATGCTGAGTGAGTTCCGGTCTGCTTTCACCATCAGCACCCGACGATCGTCGGAAGAGTAGGATGGACCCATGAGTACGGTTTCGAAATCCGGTGAACCACAGTTGGACCGCAATGCCCTCGCGGCCCTGTACGAAGAGACCTTCAAAAACCTTGAAGAAGGCACGATCACGGAAGGCCGGGTCGTGGCGCTGACCAAGGACAAGGTCGTCGTCGACATCGGCTACAAGTCCGAAGGCATGATTCCCAGTGATCAGTTCTCCAGCGAAGACCTGGCCAACATCAAGGTGGGCGACAAGCTGCAAGTGTATATCGAAGAGTGCGAAGACGCCGACGGTAATCTCATCCTGTCCAAGGAAAAAGCGGACAAGATGAAGATTTGGGAGGAACTGGAAAAACTCTACAAAGAGGAAAAGAGCATCGACGGCAAAGTCATCTCACGAATCAAGGGCGGCATGATGGTGGATATCGGCGTGAAGGCGTTTTTGCCGGGATCCCAGATCGATCTCCATCCGGTGCGCGATTTGGACGGATTGGTCGGCCGCACGTTCCCGATGAAGATCATCAAGATCAACCATCGCCGCGGCAACGTCGTGGTGTCCCGCCGGGTTCTGCTCGAGGAGACACGCGACAAGAAGCGGCAGACGACGCTGGCCACGTTGAAGGAAGGTCAACTGATTCAGGGTATGGTCAAGAACATCACGGACTATGGAGCCTTCATCGACCTGGGCGGCATCGATGGGTTGCTCCATATCACCGACATGTCCTGGGGGCGCGTCGGACATCCGTCCGAGATGTTCAACGTCGGGGACCGCGTGGAAGTGACCGTTTTGAAATATGACCGGGAGACCGGCCGCATTTCGCTCGGGCTCAAGCAGAAGTCGGCCGATCCCTGGACCAACGTGGGCGGCAAATATCCGATCGGGGCGCGCGTCCGCGGCAAGGTCGTGAGCCTGACCGATTACGGGGCCTTCGTGGAGTTGGAACCCGGCGTCGAAGGACTGGTGCACGTATCCGAAATGTCCTGGACCCACGAGGTCCGGCATCCGTCGCGAGTCGTGGCGATCGGCGATCAAGTCGAGGCGGCGGTATTAAACGTCGATCCAGCCAGCCGCAAGATCTCGCTTGGCATGAAGCAAACGGCCCCCAATCCTTGGGACATGGTCGAAGGCAAGTACCCCATCGGCACGCGCATCGAAGGCAAGGTGAAAAGCCTCACCGATTTCGGCGCCTTTATCGGTTTGGACGAAGGGATCGACGGGTTGATCCATATTTCCGACATGTCCTGGACGAAACACATCAAGCATCCCTCGGAGTTGTTCAAGAAGGGACAGAAAGTGGAAGCGGTCGTGCTCCGGATCGACAAGGAGAAGGAGCGGCTGTCCCTCGGCTACAAACAGCTGAGTCGCGATCCCTGGGATGACGAGATCCCCGGCCGGTATCGCGTCGGCGATGCGGCAACCGGCAAGGTCAGCAAGGTGGCGGACTTCGGCATCTTCGTCGAACTGGAAGGCGGCGTGGAAGGCTTGATCCACATCAGCGAAGCCGGGCTGGATTCGAGCGTTAAGTTGGAGGAGAAGTTCAAACTTCAGGATGAAGTGGCCGCCAAGATCATCAAGGTCGACCGCGAAGAGCGGAAGATCGCGTTGAGCCTACGCGACCATCAATTGGATTCCGAGCGGCGGCATGTGGATGAATACCATGCGGCGCAGGGCGCTCCCGACCAGAGTCTTGGCCGAGCGGCCAAGCACAGCCGGAAGCGTGGCTCCTCGGAGGATGAGCGGTAACGAGAGAGGGGCGCCGGAGCCCGGCTCCGGCGCCGACAGCGGGTGAACCTATGGACGACAGTACGACGAACAAGCCCACGAAGTGGCCCATGAGGCGCAAGATTTTCTGGGGTTTGATGGCCGTGTTGGGACTGCTGCTGCTCGTGAACCTGCTATTCCCCGATGTCGATCTTTCAACCGAGGATCGCGTGGCGCTGCTCAGAGTGGAGGGCGTCATTCTCGATTCGCAATCGACGGTCACGGACCTCAAGCGGTTCGGAGAGAATCCGTTGGTCAAAGCGATCGTGCTGCGCATCGACAGCCCTGGCGGGGGAGTCGTGCCCTCCCAGGAAATCTACGACGCCGTTCAGCGGGTCAGGAACAAGCACAATAAGGCGGTCATCGCGTCTATGGGGACGGTGGCGGCTTCCGGTGGATATTACATCGCCGCGGCGACCGACCGAATCATGGCGAATCCTGGGACCTTGACCGGGAGTATCGGTGTGATCATGGAAACGGCCAATGTGGAGGGCTTGCTCAGCAAGATCGGGGTTGAGGGCATCGTCGTGAAAAGCGGCAAGTTCAAGGACGTGGGATCGCCCCTGCGAAAAATGACCGAGGAAGAGCGTGCCCTGCTCCAGTCGGTCATGGACGACGTCCACAAGCAGTTCATCGACGCGGTAGCGGCTGGGCGGGCGCTGGAAGTGTCTGCGGTGCAGGCGCTGGCCGACGGACGGATCTTCACGGGACGGCAGGCCAAGGAGGCAAAGTTGGTCGACGAGTTGGGCAATCTGGAGGATGCGATCCAGTTGGCAGCCGATTTGGCCGGCATCGAGGGCGAGCCGAAGGTCGTGGAACCTCGTCGCCGCTTCTCGATCAGGGAATTGATCGAGTCGAGACTCTCGGGCCTGCTTCCCAAGATGGATTTCTATTCCGGAATCAGCTTGAAGTATCTCATGGCCTTCTGACAGGCCGGCCGGCCGAATCGAAAACGGCAAGCGAAAGGGGAGGTGCTATGACGAAAGCGCAGATTATCGAGCGTGTCTCTGAGCAGGTGACGACGCTGACGAAGCGCCAGGCGGAGATCGTCGTCAACACGATCTTTGATTGCGTCAGGGACTCGTTGAAAAATGGAGATAAGACGGAGATCCGAGGGTTCGGCAGCTTCAGGCTCCGGTCCCGGCGGATGAAAGAAGGGCGGAATCCTAAAACCGGCGCCACGGTCGCGGTTCCGGCCAAGAAGGTGCCGTTTTTCAAAGCGGGCAAGGAACTCAAGGAGTTGCTCAACCAGTAAGGCCGTAAGGATGTATCTATGAGCGGATCAAATGCTGACGATGGCGTGGTGACCGAGGTTCGTTGGACCGATGGCGCGCTGAAGCGCATGGAACGCGCTCCACTTTTCCTGCGGGGGATGGTGCGACGCCTCGCTGAAAAGAAGGCCCGGGAGTTGGGGCTGGCCGAGATCACGGAGATGACGCTCGATCAGTTTAAAGCCCAGATGATGGGAGGGATGGGCGGTGCGGCCGGCATGGCCGATGCCGCTGAGGCGATGGCGCAGGGGCGCCTTCCCTGGACGGCCGCGGCTAAAGAACGTCTCAACCAAGTTCCCGAATTCATGCGAGGCATGATCCAACAGATCGCCGAAGAGGTCGCCAGAGAAGGCGGCCATATGGAAGTCAATGTCGATCTATTCGACAAAGTCGAAGCGATGGGAGACGTACGGGAGACGGCTGTCGCCCCCTTGCCCTGGACAGATGGGGCGCTGACCCGGCTTCAAGAGAAGCTGAAGGACTCTCCACCAATCGCGGTGGAGTTCGTCACCGACATGCTGAAGCGGGACACGGAGGATCTGGCGCGAGAGAAGGGAATAATACAGATCGACGAGCAGACCTTGGTCCAACTGTGGGACGCTCCCCAAGAGCGGGTGGCTTGGACTGATGAAGCGTGGAAACGCCTGCAAACCTCGCCGGATTTCGTCAGAAGCGGTATACGGAAAGCAGCCGAGCGCCGGGCTCGCAAACTTGGTCTGAAAGAAATCGATTCGGAACACCTGACCGGATTCCGCAATCAGGCCATGATGAAGGCCGTCAAACGGATTCGCTCGTTCGGCTATAGTGAACTCACATTCGATGCGTTCGATATGGCTCTGAACAAGACCAAGCGGCTTCAAGGGAACGAACAGGCCGAGAAACGGTTGCAGGAAATCCGCGGGCACTTTGCCGATCCGGAGACGAAGAAACCGGAGGGAGGCACCCTCGGCGCGGATCTGATGGATCGGTTCAGGCGGTATCTGAAGGGAGAGGGTACGCTCTAGATCGGCATCGAGACCCCGTCGAAGCCGTCCTGGCCGACCTCGACAGGGAACGAACTCAGTGGGCGGCTGCCGGCTGCTGGGGCCAGAACTTGTGCCGGATCTGCGGCAGCGGCTCGTTATCGAAGTTCGGGATGTCGTAGAGGCAGCGGTCGACCAACGCCACCTCTTCCTCGGTCAATTCCAGCGTCACCCGCTTCTTCCAAAATTGATCCAACGTGAAATAGTCGCCTGACTGTGGCTTCTCGGCCAAGTAGGCCTTCATCTTCTCAAAGCCCGGTGAGTCCACGCCGGGAATGCGGCCCTTGTTTCGATCGTGGCACCAGTGCAGGACTTCGGCGATTCCATACATCGTAATATCGATTTTCATCATCTTGCTCATGGACTCCTCCTTACGAAAGACAATCAGTCTACCGCAGTTCCGGTCCGTTTTTCAAAGGTCTCTCGGTGAGGTCCGCCGATATTCGGGGTGGTGGGGATCGGAGAACCTCCGCGCGCGTGATTGCCAGCGGAATACCGCCGCCGTATACTAGCGCGCCATTACGACGATCGGGAGATTCGGCCATTGTCACCGCCCCGGGCTATCAGAATTGGGCGTCTACCTCCGACCGGGGGACGACCGCTGATGGCCCGCCATCCGCGCTCTTCCCTGTGGCTGTCGGTAGGTATCTTGTGTGCCGTCGGATCGGCCGTGGCCTTCGGCGGTGGATGCTCCAAACAAGACCCCTACGTGCCTCCGGATCTCTTTTACTATTTCGCCAGCTACAAGGTCGGGAAGAACCCCACCACGGTTACCCCCCTCGACATCAACCAGGACGGGTTTACCGACGTTGTCACGACCAACATGGCGAGCAATACGCTTTCCATCTTGCTCGGTAACGGCGACGGGACTTTCCGCGATCAAATTCAGCTGCACGTCTGCCAGGAGCCGCGGTCGCTGGTGGGCGCGTCCTTGAACAATGATGCCTATCCCGACGTCGTCCTGGCCTGTTCCGGCAGCGACCAGATCGCGGTGTTATTCGGCCGCGCGGACGGTCGCTTTGAAGAAGGACCGCAATATCCCGTCCATCGGACGCCGATCGCCATTGCCAGCGATGATCTGAACGGCGACCACGTGGCGGATCTGGTCGTGGCGTTACGGAACGATAAGATCAAGGTCTTTATCGGACTCGGCAACGGCGAGTTCCGGCACGGCTTACAGTACGAATATGGCGATACGCCGACCTCGGTGGCTCTCTCCGATCTCAATGGAGACGGCAAAGCCGATCTGGTTGTGACGAACGGCGGCCCGATGTCGAACGCGGTTTCCATCTGGCTGGGCAACGGCGATGGAAGCTTTCGCCAGCCGACGGACTATCGATCCGGGAAACGTCCATTGGGAGTCAGTTTCGCCGACTTCAACAATGACCGAATCCGAGATCTCTTGGTCATCAACGGGGAGCGCGACAGCTTCTCAACGTTCTTGGGCAACGGTGATGGGACGTTCCGGACGGGTCGGGATTCCGGGGCCGATGCCGGACCAAATTACGGGGTGGCGAGGGATTTCAACGGCGACCGGCGTATGGATGTGGCGATCGTCAACCTGCAGTCCAACGATCTATCGATCCTCTTCGGACGGGGTGACGGAACGTTCGAATATCCGCCGAGGAATTACCGTACCAAGGCCGGCCCGTTCGCCGTCGCCGCCTTTCGCGCATTGACCAAGGAAATGGAAGAGCCGGGGTTGGTGACAGCGGACAATGGGGATGGGACGGTCTCGATCTTTCTCCATCGGGGGATCAAACAGGCCGTGGCTCCCTCTCCATGATCACCCCGAAAGGAGATTGCCCGGATCCGAATCGATGGAAAGAATGGTCTGCTTGACAGCCAAAGACCCCTCGGCTAGAGTGGCCGACAGGCGCGGTTTTTCACGACTTTGCCGCTCGAGCATGAGGGACAGGTGAGATCCTTCGGGTGGTGGTTCGGTATCGGAGCGCTGCTCACCCTATCCGTTCTCATGGTTCAGGGCGGCGTGCGAGACCTCTTCGATAGCAGCCATCCGGTCGGAGGGGCCAGTCCATATCTCTCCTTTGCGACGACGATTTTCGGCGGCGGCCTTCTCGCGGGGTGCTTGGCCCTCGTGATGAACCGTATGAGGTAACGGTAACCAAACAAGCGGCGGGCGCAGTATGCATTGTCTGAAATGCAAGGGCTTCATGATGGTCGAGCGCCATTACACGATGATGAACCGGCGGCTGTATGCGCGCTGCCTGAACTGCGGATTCTGGATCGATCTGGCGGACCTCCTGCGGTTCTTCCATAAGGTCATCGACAGCGGTTTCCGTGGCGGCAAGGTCCGCGAATCGTTCACCCTCTGAGAAGGGAGATAGTCGGCGATGAGACGTGTCCTGTATCGCGGTCGTGCGGCCCGTGTCTTGTCCGTCATGTGGCTGATGTGCGCGGGACTGGCGCTGATCAATCCGCCCGCTGCGGACGCCAAACGATCCTCGCACAGCGGCAGGCATGTACAGACCATTAGCCGTACGGACGATGCCTTGCCGTGGCGTCGTGTTCCGGCGCACAGCATTCTCTTGAAAGAACTCAAGAGCGGCCGCGTCCTTTACCAGCATGAGTCGGACAAACGTCTGTCGCCAGCTAGCCTGACCAAGATCATGTCGGCCCTGGTGATTCTGGAACAAGGCCATCTCGACGACCTCGTCACCGTAAGCCCCACTGCGGCGAAGGCGCACAAGACTCATTTGCGGCTGAAACCCGGACAGGTATTCCGACTCGACGATCTCTTAAAGGGTATGCTGATCATGTCCGCCAACGACGCCTGTCTCGCGGCCGTGGAACACGTGGGCGGTGATGAGAACCAGTTCGTGGCGCTCATGAACGCCAAGGCTGCCTCGCTCGGTCTAGCCGATACGCATTTCAGCAATGCCTGTGGCTTCGACCACCCCGATCATTACTCCACCGCGGAAGATCTGGCGAGACTAAGCGTCATCGCCCTGGAGCAACCGACGTTCCGCCAGCTGGTGAGGGAAGAACGCGCGATCATCATGCCGATCAACGGGACGCACGCCTATGTCATGCACAACACGAATCGGCTGCTCGGCCGCATTCCCGGCGTCGAGGGGATCAAGACCGGCTTTACGTCGAAGGCGGGCCGGTGCTTGATCGCGAAGGTATCCCAAAACGGGAGCGACCTGCTTCTCGTCATTCTCAATTCCAATCGTCGGTGGAACACCGCGATGAGTCTCATCAATTACGGCCTCCGCACCTCCGATTCGATCCAGTAGGACAGCGTACGTTCTCCCGCACACAACCGTGTCGCGATAGACGGCCGGTATCGACCGGCCTGGGTCTGTTGTCCATGGGAGCTTAGGAAGCAGGGGTCGGTCGCCAGCCGTCGGCTAGCGGAGAGGGGAGAATTCGATATTCACGTCCTTGCCCAGGTAATTGATCACGAATCCCTGCTTGTCATAGGCAAGGACGGCGCCCATGACGTTTTCATCCCCGTAGTCTTCCTGTCCGAGCAGCTTTCGGACGTCTTCCGGACTTTCGCTGTTGAGCACATTGCGCAGAACGCCACGGGTCTTATAGGCAAACCGATTGTTCACAAAGATCAAGTCCACCTTCCCATCCTGAATTCGAACTCCGGCCATAGGACCCGTGGGTTTCCGTTGGTCCAGCAGGAAAATAAATAGTGCTTCTTGTTCGACTTTGATCCCTGGGATCTTCTCGTTCACCAGCACGTCGACCGCCTTGGCCTCCGTATCGCCGAGTTTCACCCCAAAAAGAGACACCTCCTGGCTCTTGATGCCCTTGGGATCCATGACGTCGTTCTTGCTCAACTCGTATGGTTCCGCTCCGGTATTGGAGGAGCCTGCGCCGGCGCATAGGAGGGTCAAGAAGAGGCGTAGACATACGCGTGACGTGACGTTCATCGATTCCTCCTTATGAGCGGGATTCTCTCAACGGGATGGGTCATTCGCGAAAATCATGCACCTATTTCAGTCGAGGTCATTCTATCCGGACCGGAAGCAAACATGCAAGGAATGGGGCCTGACAATCGTGGCCGGCCGGATTTCCCTACGCGGCCTTCAAACCGCGGAACTCAGTGGGGGAAAACTCCCGCATACTTGCACTTGACGATTAAAGATTAGGAATGCTATTTTGTGAGTGATTGCTGGACGGGAAGCGCGTTCCGGTCAGCGAGGGCACCACAACAATTCAACGCAACCACATGGTTGCAGGAGGAGGGCACAGATGAGTGGGCATTATTCAGCATGGGGAGGCCTGGTCGGAGGGGTCTGTCTGTTCGTGGTGGGGTGTGTGGGCACCGCTGCTCCGACACCGAAGGCCGCCCTGTACGATCGCTTGGGTGGTAAGTCGGCCATTACGGCGGTGATCGATCAGTTTGTCGCCAATGTGGCGGGCGACAGTCGCATCAATGGCCGGTTTGCCACTACGGACATTCCGAAACTCAAAAGCCATCTCGTGGACCAGGTCTGCCAGGCGACCGGCGGTCCCTGTACCTATGGTGGGAGGGACATGAGAACGACGCATGCGGGGATGAAGATTTCCGAGGCCGACTTCGGCGCGCTGGTTCAGGACCTGGTCAAAGCACTGGAGACGTTCAAGGTCCCCGCCGCCGAGCGGCAGGAACTGCTCGGGCTCCTCGGACCCATGAAGAAAGATATCGTCGAGGTGCCGTAGCTCCAGTAAGCCGGCGGGAGGGGAACACCCTCCTGCCGGTGCATCAGCGCGCCTTACCGGCTGGGAGAAGAAATCAGCAGCAGGGTTCCGAGTTCTCGCAACCGCCGAAAGTACGGACGCGATGAGTCATCAAGATCAGGCTCGAAGGAGTCAAGGTCCGCGAGACAGTCCCCTACGATCACACGGCGCTGTTCATCCAGCCCCTCAAGGGTATCGAGATAGTACACCACACACCCGCAAATGACCGTGTCCAGGGTCATCAGCGGACCTTCGAGACGCCCGCAATGATCCGGCCAGCCGTCGCTCTTGTGGGTTTCCCAGAGGCGAGTTACGGTGTCGCGATCCATGCTCCCTTCCAATCCAGGAATCGCATCATCAAGGGTACAGTCCGCGGTGCAGATGGGCCTGGGCGACCTTATCAATTCCGCTCATCAGCGCCGCCATCCGCATACTGGTCTTCTTCGCCGTCGCAAATTGCATGGTCCGAGCGAATGCGGAAGTCATCAGGTCTTGCAGGCGGGATTGAATATCGGACGCCTTCCAGAAAAAGCGCTGTGCATCCTGAACCCATTCAAAGTACGACACGATGACACCTCCGGAGTTGGCGAGGATATCCGGAATGACAAAGATTCCTTTGTCTTGGATGATGCGATCGGCCTCGAGAGTTGTGGGGCCGTTCGCGCCTTCGGCGAGAATCCGGCAGCGTAGGTGTGAGGCATTCCGACCAGTAATTTGTTCGGATAGTGCCGCGGGAACCAGGACGGTACAATCCAACGCCAACAGCTCATCGTTCGTGATGCTCTCGCCAATTCTCAGCGACTGCAGCGGTTGCCCAGCCTCTTTATACCGGGAAAGCAGCGTCGGGATGTCCAACCCTTTCGGGTTATGGAGCCCGCCATGGACGTCACTCACGGCGACAACTTTCGCGCCGCATTCATGCATGATGCGGGCGGTATGAGATCCCACATTCCCGAATCCTTGAATCGCGACCGTGGCGTTGCGTACATCGAGGTTCAGGTGCCGCAGCGCTTCGAGGGTCACGTACACCACGCCGCGTCCGGTGGCCTCCTCGCGACCCAAGCTTCCGCCGATGGATAACGGCTTCCCTGTCACCACGCCAGGGACCGCAAATCCCACCTGTTGGCTGTAGGTGTCCATGATCCAGGCCATGACTTGGGCGTCGGTGCCCACGTCGGGAGCCGGGACGTCCTTGTCCGGTCCGATCAAGGGAAAAATCTCGGCGGCGTATCGGCGTGTGAGTCGCTGGAGCTCTCCAGCGGACAACTGTTTGGGCGACACTGCGACCCCGCCCTTGGCCCCGCCATACGGGAGATCGGCAAGGGCACACTTCCAAGTCATCCACATCGCCAGCGCGGCGACTTCGCCGAGGTTGACGTCGGGATGATAGCGGATCCCGCCTTTGGACGGCCCGCGAGAAGAATCATGCTGCACGCGATAGCCGGTGAACACTTCGACCCGGCCATCATCCATCATGACCGGCAATGCGACCGTCAGGGAGCGCTGAGGCATCTTCAGGCGCTCGCGCAGATTAGGCGCAAGGTCCATCAATTGAGCAGCCTGGTCGAACTGCGCGACCGCCAGGCGAAAGGTAGGGGTATTCAGCTCCGGCATCGATGGCTGACTCATGACACCTCCGCTGCCAGGCTGCCGAGCCTACCCTCAAGCACCGGCTCTAGCCCGATCTTGGTTTCGAGGAACCACGAGAGGCGGAATCGTTCTCCGAAAAACGTTGATAGTGCCTGCGCGACTTCAGGCAAGAGTACCGGCGAACTACAGAGATTACGCATGCAGGTAATGCCGGCGCCTTCGAGGCCGCAGGGTACAATTGCGTGGAAGGGCAGGAGGTCCAGATCGATGTTGAGAGAAAAGCCATGCAAGGTGATGCCTCGATCTACTCGAATGCCGATCGAAGCGATCTTGTGGTCCATCCCGCCATGCTGGACAAATACTCCGGGCTTTTTCTGAAGGCGATGGCCTTCGATCTTCCAGGCTGCGAGGGTGCGGATGACGACCTCTTCCAACATGTGCACGTAAGCCTTGGGACCCGAGGCCACCCGCGTCAGCTTGAGAATCGGATAGCAGACCAATTGGCCGGGGCCGTGGTAGGTAATCGACCCACCCCGATTTACGGATTCTACGGCGGCACCCGATTGCCGTAAGGCGGCCTCACCCTGGGGAACATGGGTGGAACAGGTGCTGCGACCCATGGTGTAGACCGGCTCGTGCTGAAGCAGGATGAGCGTGTCAAGGCAGGCATTGCGCTGCCGATGGGCATAGACCGACTCTTGCAACCGCCAAGCTTCTCGAAAGGCAATCGGTTGTGAATACCACAAGAGCCGTCCCGGTTGCCGCCCCCCTATGTGCTCATGGCCACCAACGTTCACGGGCTGCCCTTCAAAGGAGGCGGTTTCGGCACCTGAATAGTGGCTGGCCCGCTCTTGCCGTGCAACGTAAGTTGCACGGTCGGTTGATCGCTCGATCGGAGTAGGGCGTGCCAGAAATCTCCGGTATTGAATATCTGGTGTTGGTCGACCGCGGTGATGATGTCGCCGTTTTGCAGTCCGGCGCTGGCGGCCGGCTTGTGTTGATCCGTCTGGAGTACCAGCACGCCACGGTCTCCATCCAGGCCGAATGTGGCCATGATACTGGGCGTGACGGTAACAGGAATGAACCCGAGATCCGGGCGATAGATGGAGCCACGAACGATCATCGATTGGATGTGGGGATAGATCGCTTCCATCGAAATGGCATAACTGATGGCTTGAGCGGAGGGGGCGATGGCCACGTTGATGCCGATGACTCGCCCGGACAGATCCACGAGCGGTCCGCCGCTGTTGCCAGGATTGATTGCCGCGTCCGTTTGTATCAGGTCGTAAAGCGTCTCACCGTCAGGGGTGAGGACCGATCGATCCAAGGCGCTCACCACACCGACTGTGACGGTCGAGCCGCCCTTCAGCGCCAACGGGTTGCCGATTGCAACGACCGATTCGCCGATCTCCAGCGTAGGGGACGGGCTGAGCTCGGCAGGCACCAAGTCTTGCGCGTTGATTTTCACTAGTGCCAGGTCAAGGAGGAAATCACGTGCCACGACACGTCCGGGAGTTAAACGACCGGTGGATAACCCCACGACGATGCTCTTCATCCCCGTAACCAGATGGTTGTTGGTCAGGATATAGCCGCTTTCATCGATGACCACGCCAGAGCCTGATCCAGATTGCGATTGAGCTGGTGCGGCTGGGATGCCGCGCGTGAGCACCGTGACGACCGAAGGGCGGACCTTGGCTACCACGGCGGGGACGGACAGGGACTTGTCATGGGTCACGACAAGGGGACCAGGGTCGGCCCATGCCGGTGGTCCTACGACGAGACTGAGGCTGGACACGATGCACAGCGTTCCCGCTGCGCAGAGGGAGAGGGGTACAGGCGACATGAGCCTCATCACCAAAGACAGGCTGTATTGTCGCACAAGTGTTGTTGTGAGGGAAAGCCGTCCGGATCGAGGGCGAACGAGGGACCGCCTCGTTCGCCCTCGTCAATTATTGAATCGCGGCGAACATTTCCTTGATGGCGGGGGTTTTCAGCTTCTTCAACGCCTTGGCTTCGATCTGTCTGATCCGTTCTCTTGTCACGGACAGATTCTGCCCCACTTGTTCCAGCGTGCTGGGCTGATCATAGCCGATCCCGAATCGGAGGCGAATCACCGTTTGTTCCCTCGGAGACAACGTGCTCAGGATTCGGTCGAGTTGGTCCGTCATTTCCGTCCGGTGCACATGGGCGTCGGGCGGAACGGCCTGAAGGTCGGGGAGCAACTCGCCGAACTCGGTGGTGCCGTCACCGACCGGTTGTTCGAGCGCCACGGGCTCTTGGAAGGCCTGAACCGTTTCATGCAGACGTTCGGGCCTCATCCGCAACACCTGCGCGATCTCCTCCAGTCTTGCCGGCCGCCCAAGCTGTTGGCCGAGGCGCCTGGTCACCCGGAGGATGCGATGCGACGCTTCGGTTTGATGGACGGGGATCCGGATGGTACGCGACTGATCCGCCAGCGCGCGAGTGATGCCCTGTCTGATCCACCAGGTCGCATAGGTGCTGAATTTAAATCCTTTACGGTATTGATAGCGCTCCGCCGCCTTCATCAAGCCGATGTTACCTTCCTGCACGAGGTCTAGCAGCGTCAGCCCTCGCCGCGTATAGTGTTTGGCGACATCAACGACGAGCCGCAAATTGCATCGGACCAACTCGTCCTTCGCCCGTTCGAGCATGACTCGAGCATGATGGATCGTCGTGAGGGCGACCTTGAATTCCTTGGCGATGCCGCTCGGCAATTTGCCCGGACCGGTTCCATTCGACAGGAGTTGCTGGAGGCTCTGCTCGACTTTGTCGAGAGCCGTTGCGGAGAGTCCACTCAGTCTTCGAACGGTTTGCAAGGTATGCTGAACCTGCAGCACAGAATCGGTCCGTTTCAGCCTCGGAAACACCTTTAAGACACGGCGAAGGGTTTGGCGAATTGTGTAGGATCCTTGATCGATCTGCTTCGCCAGGGCCGTTTCTTCTTCCCGTGTGAGCAAGGCCCGTTCTCCGAAGGATTGAAAATACAGAGACTCCAACATGAACGGCCCGGCCGCCGCCGCTTGACGCCGTGGCGCCGGAGCCGAATCTTCTTCGCCGGAATCCTTGCCGATGACATCCAACAGATCGCTGTCCTCGGGCCGATCTCTGTCGACATCCTTCGCTCCCGAGGTTTTCATCTCCTGCTCGTCGGCGGGGAACAAGTCGTCCTTCATATTGTCCTCCCTCCTCACTCTTCGTTCCTGCTCTCGTTTCATCCACCAAGCCCGTACTTAGTTAGAGCCAGCTACGACCGATACGATTCTTGAGCTTCCGTTCTTGCACATCATTCTACGCAGCAATTCCTATGCTGGATTGATTATGAGAAACGACGACCGACATCATTGTGAAAAGCCGAGTTTATTAGACAACCCTAATGAGGAAACTACATTTACCACTGAGGCAATCCTGCTGCAGATGTGTCCGCTCGGAGTCGTTGTCAAGGCGACGGGACCGAAAAGCGAAAGCGCTGCTCCTGTTGTTGAAAACCGGATACGCGGCTTCTAGAATGGCGTCCCATGTCTAAATTGAGCGATGGCGACCGTATCCACCTCATCGATAAAAAGGGGCGGCAGTATGCCCTGACGCTGAAGGCAGGCGACATCTATCAGTTGAGCGGACACAAGATTGCCCATGATGACCTCATCGGAAAATTAGATGGCTCGCTGGTCACTTTGTCCGGCAACAAGCCCATGTTGGCGCTTCGTCCGACGTTCGGCGACTACGTTCTGAAGATGCCGAGGGGTGCACAGGTCTTGTATCCCAAGGATCTCGCCCTGATTCCCATGTGGGCCGATGTCTATCCGGGGGCAAGAGTCTTTGAGGCGGGAACAGGATCAGGCGCCTTGACCATGGCGCTGCTTCGAGCCGTCGGTCCGCGCGGACTGGTGGTAACGTACGAAGCGCGGGAAGATTTCGCAAGAACTGCAATGACCAACATCGAGCGGTACATGGGACAAGTTCCGAATCTGATCCCGCTGCGAAAGAATGCCTATGAAGGGATCGAGTTCTTGGAGGACGGCGTGCCGTTTGATCGGCTGGTCCTCGACCTGCCGGAACCTTGGCAGGTCGTCCCGCACGCGGCTCGAGTGTTGCGATCGGGTGGCATCTATCTCAGCTTTGTGCCGACAGTGCCGCAGGTGCAACAAACCGTCGAGGCGCTTGAGCGCACGGGGGTGTTTGGCATGGTGGAGACGTTTGAGACCCTTCTGAGGACGTGGTCGATTCAGGGACGGAGCGTACGGCCGGATCATCGCATGGTGGCGCATTCCGGTTTCTTGACGGTGGCGAGAAAGATTGAGCCGGGCCTTTGGACCGGCGGTAACAAGGAAGATGCCGACGTAGGGGATACGGGTGGCGGCGAAGGAGGGGCATGAATCGTTTGCAGGGGAAAGTGGCGGTCGTCACCGGGGGAACCGCCGGCATTGGAGAGGCGATCGCGAACCTGTTTGCCACTCACGGCGCGGCGGTGGTCGTGACCGGGCGACGCAAGGTTGAGTTGGATCGCGTCGTGGGCGAGATCTCACGGCGACAAGGGAAAGCGCTTGCGGTGGCCGGCTCAGTGACGGACGAGCGACATGCCGAGGAAGTGATTCGCCAGGCCGTCGAGGCCTTTGGTCACGTGGATGTGCTGGTCAACAATGCCGGTCTCGGGGACTTCGGGAAGCGGATTCATGAGATGGACGATGCGACTTGGAGTCGCGTGCTCGACGTGAATCTGACCGGCGTGTTCCGGATGACGAGAGCCGTCATCCCGCAGATGCTCCGACAACAGGGCGGGTCGATCGTCAATATTTCATCGATTGCCAGCCTAGTAGGCATTCCGTTGTTGCCGGCCTACGCCGCGTCGAAGGGCGGGTTGGACGCGCTCACTCGCGCGATCGCCATTGACTATGCCAAGGACGGCATCCGCTGCAACGTGGTCAACCCAGGCCTGATCGATACCCCGATGGCCGCCCCGCTCATGGCGAATCCGGACCAACTCGCCCCGATCTTGTCGCATTATCCGATTCACCGGCCTGGGAAGCCGGAAGAGGTCGCCAACATGGTGCTCTATCTTGCCTCGGACGAAGCCGCCTGGGTGACGGGCGGGACCTTTCGTATCGATGGCGGGATGACGGTGTGGTAAGCGAGATGGAGATCAATGCCCAGACGCAGTTTTGCGGGGTGATCGGCAATCCCGTCGAACATTCCCTCTCGCCGGCCATTCACAATGCGGCGTTTAGGAAGCTGGGACTGAATTTCGTCTACCTTGCCTGGCGAGTGGACGCCATCGGCGCGGCGTTGTCGGGCCTGCGCGCCCTAGGGAATTTCAGAGGTGCCAGCATCACCATACCGCACAAAGTCGCCGCGATGCCCTTCCTCGACGACATCGAGCCGACGGCCCGTCATATCGGAGCGATCAATACCGTTGTGGCGGAGAATGGCCGGCTGGTCGGTTCAAACACCGATGCAACCGGGGCCTACCGCGCGTTGCTCGAAGGCGGCGCGCCGTTGAAGGGCGAGCGGGTGGTGATGTTGGGGTCCGGGGGAGCGGCTCGAGCCATCGCTTTCGCACTGGCACAGGAGTCCGGCATTTCGGGGTTGGATCTCCTGGGCATCGAAGAGCAAGAGCGCCGGTCGTTGGCGGAGGATCTTCGAGCTAAGACCGGCCTCACCGTCGACGATGCGATGCTCGAGGAGGCGGCGCTCAGACGGGCATTGCCCCGGGCGAAGGTGCTGATTCACTGTACTCCGATCGGGATGGCTCCGAAGGTCGGAAAGAGCTGTGTGCCTTCCTCGCTTCTGCATACCGGATTGGTGGTCATGGACATCGTTTACAATCCCCGGGAGACCCAACTCCTTCTCGACGCAAAGGCTGCAGGCTGCAAAACGATTGCAGGCCTTGAAATGTTCCTCCACCAGGCGGCTGCGCAGTTCGAATTGTGGACCGGCAAACCCGCCCCCACCGACGTGATGCGACTGGTCTTGGAATCCCGCTTCACATGAACGTCGTGCTCATCGGATACCGTGGAGTCGGAAAGAGCACGGTCGGCCGAACGCTCGCGGTTCGCCTGCGTCGTGAGCTGATTTCCACAGACAAAGAAATCGTCAAGCGGGCTGGGCGATCGATCTCCGATATCGTGGCGCAACACGGTTGGGAATACTTTCGTGATTTAGAGTCGGAGGTCTGTCGGGACCTAGCCGTCCGCGACAATCTGATCATTGACACCGGCGGCGGTGCGATTCTTCGGCCGCAGAACGTTGAAGCGCTGAAGCGGAGCGGAACGGTCTTTTGGCTGACGGCATCGGTGGAGACGATCACGAGCCGGATCGGTGGGGACACCCAGAGGCCGTCCTTGACCGGGACTAAGTCGTTCGTGGAAGAGATTCGTGAAGTGCTCGAAGAGCGCACGCCCAAATACGCGGCTGTGGC
>CAZPYP010000003.1:0-58283 GCA_964590845.1 uncultured Nitrospira sp. | reverse complement strand
AAGGAAGCGCTCAGCAATAGCCTGCGTCATTCCAGGGCGACCTCAACGAGCGTCTCGCTGCGGCAGGTGAAACAAGGGATCAGGCTGACGATCAGCGACAACGGAATCGGTTTCAACCCGGCTCACGCGGCGGGAGTCGGCCATGGGCTGGCGAACATGGCCTCCCGCGCATCCCGGATGGGCGGCACCTTGTCCATTCACTCGAAAGCGAAAGAGGGAACCCGTGTCGTGCTCGACCTACCGAAGGAGATGCTTCATGCCTAAGAACAAGCCGATCTCGGTGCTGTTGGTCGACGATCATGAAGTGGTGCGGGCCGGACTTCGGACCGTCTTGACCCAGAGCCAGGGCGTCAACGTGATCGCCGAAGCGGCGACGGCCGCCGAGGCGGTCTCGGAAGCATGCCGATGCAGGCCGGACGTCGTGCTGATGGACGCGCGGCTTCCGGACGGCAGCGGTGTCGACGCCTGCCGGGAGATTCGCGAGCGTTGTCCCACGACGCGAGTGCTGTTTCTCACGTCGTTCTCGGACGAGAGCATCGTCATGGCGGCGGTGTTCGGAGGTGCGGACGGCTATCTGCTGAAACATGTGGACACCGGAAGTCTCCTGCAGGCGATCCGATCCGTCGCAGCCGGCCACTCCATCCTGGATGCGTCGGTCACGCGGCTGATCTTAAACCGGACGCGGTCGTTGTCGTCGGACGACTCCGCCAAGGCCAGCGCGCAACTGTCGGCGCAACAGCAGAAAGTCCTTGCGCTGGTGGCCAAGGGCAAGACCAACAAGGAAATCGCGGCGTCGCTCAAATTGAGCGACAAGACGGTGAAAAACTACGTCCGTGCGGTGTTTCAAAAGCTCCAGGTGACGAGGCGCTCGCAAGCCGCCGCTCACTTCGCTCGATTGGCGAAATCACCCGCCGTCCCAGAAGCCGCTCTCTGATCCCGCGACGAGAAGATCCGGCGCAACGGCAGCGTCGTCCCGTCGCGGCCGTCTTCCTCCGCTAGAGTCATTGAGGTAGAGCCGGATGGACGAGCCGCCCAAGGCCATAATACTTGCGGCGGCTCTCACCCATTTGTCATCCGTCTCCGGCATAATGCCCACCATGCGTCGTCAAAGGTCTGTCGTTATCCACCGTCTTGGAGGTACCGCTCTATGTTTACGGTCAAGGTGACGCCGATTCGCTTGGTGATTGCGGATGCACACGAGATTTTTTTAGTGGGACTCCGTTCGATCCTCGGCGAAGATCGAGGGGTTACGGTGGTCGGCGAAGCGGCATCGGTGGCCGGCGTCATCGAACAAGTGGAACGATTGAAGCCCGACGTCGTGGTCATGGATCTGCGATTTCCCGATGGGAGCGGGACGGACGCTTGCCGCGATATCCGAAAACGTTGTCCGGACACCCGCGTGCTGTTTTTGACGTCGGCGGTGGATGAAGAGGCGATCTTGTCCGCGATCTCGGTCGACGCCAGCGGCTATGTGCTCAAAGGCGTCAACACGCAGGGATTGCTCCAAGCCATCCGATCGGTCTCCAGCGGCCAGTCGATTCTCGATGCCGCGATCACGCAACCGGTGCTCAGCCGGATGAAGTCCCTTTCAGAGTTCCGTCCCGCGAACCCTCGTCCCCCGCTCTCGTCCCAGCAACAGCGCGTCCTCGCCCTCGTGGCCGAAGGCAAGACGAACAAGGAGATCGCCGCGGCGCTGGCCTTGAGCGATAAGACTGTCCGGAACTACGTGCGATACATCTTTCAAAAACTCCACGTCTCTCGGCGGGCCCAGGCGGCCGCTCATTGTGTCCGCTATTCGCTGCAGGAGTCGTTCAAGCCGCCTCGTACCCTCTCCCTGTAAGCACGAAGCAGTCCCCCGGCGCAGGCGTATCGAGCGCTCTGCTTCGGTTGGCTGCGCCGATCCGCCATTGCGCGTCGCACCTCCGCTCGACTCCCATCGACCCTCCGTCAATCGGTTGACATGGCCGAATAGCTCCAGCCAGACCTGTTTCAGCAGGAGGCACAGGGCTCTATCACCAAACGTATGACGAGGGAAATGCCACTAATTGCATAGTGACACAATGCCACTTCCTTCTAGTGACTCCTGACACTCCTCAGATTCTGGATCTCTTCTACGCTTACACCTGTGGACGCCGTTGACTCGCGTGGAGAAGCCGTCACTCACCGAGCCGACCGTCAATGTGTTGTCTTAACATGGGGGCTACAAGCATGAGTGCAGGGTCCGTACTGGTTGTTGAGAACGAAGAGCCGATCCGTGACCTCTTGCAGCGGGTTCTCGCTGGCGAAGGCTACCAGGTGTTCGTCGCCTCCGATGGAACGGAGGCGGTGCGTCTCGCGCAAGAACATCCTCCTCAGGTCTTATTGACGGACCTCAGACTCCCGGACATCGATGGATTGACCGTTCTCGAACGGGTGCTGCGGGTCGATGCCGAAGTCGCCGGAATCGTGATGACGGGATATGGGACGATCGATACGGCGGTTCAGGCGATGAAGTCCGGCGCCGTCGAATTTCTCACGAAGCCGTTCGAAATCGAGCAGGTCGTCGCCCTCGTGCAGAAGGCCGCGGAAGCCAGACGTCGCAAACTCGAGCCGCAGTCGGCTGGCCGGCCGCGGGTGCGGCAGCGGTTCGAACGGCTCGTGGGGACCAGTGCCCAGATGCGGGGAGTGCTCGACTTCGTGCAGAAAGTCGCCGACACCGACAGCACGGTCCTGATTCAGGGAGAAAGCGGTACCGGGAAAGAAATGGTCGCCCGGATGCTGCATTACAGCAGCGGCCGGACCCAGGGTCCGTTGGTTCCCGTCAACTGCGGGGCGATTCCCGAAAATCTGCTGGAGTCCGAGCTGTTCGGCCACGAGAAAGGCGCGTTCACCGGGGCGGCCCACACCAGGCTCGGCCGGTTCGAGCTCGCCCACGGCGGCACGATCTTCCTGGATGAAATCGGCGAACTGAGTCCGGCCCTGCAAGTCAAATTGCTCCGCGTGCTGCAAGAACGGTCGTTCGAACGCATCGGAGGTACCAAGACGATCAACGTCGACGTCCGGATCATCGCAGCCACCAATCAGGATCTGGAGCGGGCCGTCCAGGACAAGCGGTTCCGCCAGGATCTCTATTACCGCCTGAACGTCATTCCGATCACGATTCCTCCGTTGCGGGAGCGCCGCAGCGACATTCCCGCGCTGGTGGAGCATTTCATCGCGTCGTTCAATCGGACGAAACACACCGCCATCACGGGATGCACGGAGGAGGCCGCGGCGTACCTGATCGGCTATTCCTGGCCCGGAAACATCCGTGAGCTCGAAAACATGATCGAACGGCTCGTAGTGCTCAAGAAGAGCGGGCACATCGATGCCGCCGACTTGCCGGAGCGTCTCTTGCGGCCCCCGACCGGCGCGGAGGGAACGAAGGAGCAGTTCGTCCGGTTCAACGATCAAGGAATCAATCTGTCGCGGGAAATCGAGCAGTACGAAAACCGGCTGATCGTCGAAGCACTGCGGCAGGCTAATGGGATTACCAGCAGGGCGGCTCAATTGCTGCAATTGAACCGCACGACGCTCGTGGAAAAGCTGAAACGAAAAGGATTCTCTCCCAAGTCGCATAGTCTGGCCGTTGGAACCTGATCGTCTTGCGCGGGGCCGGCGAACCACGCCGGTTCCCGCTCCTCCGTCCGCTATTCCCGCTGCACATTTGCCGTATCCGCATGGATCGCGACCGTCGTGCGGTCGGGCACGTCAAGCGTTTGACCGTCGAGAGATCCGACGTCGGAACTTTGACGGTTGTCAACGCATCGACGGGAGTTATGAGAAAAAAAGTCCAGACTACCGAGCATTTCTTTCCTATGCGCGAAGGGCACGGAAGTTGCTGAACGTCTCGGCGAACTCATGCGCCACCTGATCACCGTCAAGCGAATCGTCGCCGGCCTGCTGATTCAGACCGTCTGGTTTGCACCGGCCCTCGGTCGAGAGGCGCCGGGCACTCCGCCCGCTGCCGTCCGTCCGACGGATCCGATGCCCATACCCTCGGCGTTCGCGCTGCCTGACGACGGGCCGCGTTTCGATCAGCCGGCGCCGAGCCAAGAAGCTGCACAGTTTCTGGAAGCGGTGACGGCCTACCGTCGAGGAGCGTACGAGGCGGCGCAGTCAGGTTTCGACGCCTTTGTCATGTTGTATCCGGAGAGCGCGCTCATTCCCGCCAGTGTGGCGTTCAACGCGGAGCTGACGGTACTGAATGAACCCGTCAATCGGAAACGAGCCGAAGCGGTCAACCAGTACAGGACGCTCATTCGGGCATACCCCAAGGATTCAAACGCGGTCCGAGCCGAGTGGAGGATCGGCGATTTGTACCGCGAGATGGAATGGTTTCACGAAGCCCAGAGCGCCTACGAGCAGGCGCTCGGGCGCGCGCAAGACGCCGGCGACAAAGAACGGGCGATACTCGGCCTCGCGCTCACGTTCGGTTCGTTGGGACGATGGAAAGATGCCGTGGAAGCCTTTCAGACCATCAGAAAACACACGGTCGACGACCGAGCCTTCATGCACGCCACTCGCGGATTGGCCTCCGCCTTGTACGCCCAGCATCGCGAGCAGGACGCCCAGCCCCTTTACGAGTCGCTCTATCAACGCTGGCCGCAGGTGCTGCGCGGTGATCCCGTCCTCCTTCAGCAGTATTGCCACGTCCTGTTCGAGACCAATCGCATGCTCCAAGCGCGCGACGCCTGTACGCTGCTTGTGAACCTGTATCCCGCTAGTATCGACGCCGGCGCCGTCATGGTGCGGGTGGGCGACAGCTGTCGCCGTCTTGGCCAGCAGAAATGCGCCGAAGTCTTCTACATGGCCGCCCATACCCACTATGGGGCGTCCGCGGCGGGGGTAACCGCCCGTCTCCGCCTTGCCCGCATGGAGCAGGAGATTGCCGCTGTCGCCGGGGAAGATTTTCTCTACATGAAGGTCCGCGGTCTCTTGCGCGGCGCTCCGCCGTCGTATCTGGACGCCTCCGGGTTTGAAGAGATGTATCGGCAAATCGGGACGGAGCACGAACTCGATCAACTCGGTAGCGAAGCCCTCTTTCGGTTGGCCGAATACTACGAGCTCAAAAAAGACGAGACCAAAGCGATCCAGACGTATCACGAGGTTACGGGCCGGGCCGGCAAGGTCGAACGAGATCCGTGGCCGAAGGCCGCCGGCGAACGGCTGACGGTGATGCTCAAGCCGAGGCTCGAAGCCGCGTTGAATGCCCATGACGACCTCACGGCCCTCACCCTCTTCCACTGGCACGGAGCCAATCCGGAACAGCACTATGTCGGAACCGACATCCTGCTGAAGTTGGCGGAGATTCACCGGCGGAAGGGGTTCGCCGTGCAGGCGGTCCGTCTCTACCAAGCTCTGGTCCGCGACATGAAGGCGGCCTCCATGCATGAGGCCGCCTTGATCGGCCTCGGGCAAAGTTATCTGGATCAGCGCGACTTCCCTGCGGCGCAAAAAGTGTTGGAACGGGTGCGCTTCCTCTACCCCCTCAGCGCCAACAGCACCACGGTGTCCCGGTTGTTGACGACGGCGTTGCAGGAACAGGGCAACCGCCGAGGCGCGCTCCGCATAATGAGGGCTTGGCTGCAGGCGCATCCCAAGGACGTGGAACGTGGACGGGTCCAGCTGTCGTTGGCCCGGGCGCTAGCAGACGACGGGAAGCCGGAGGAGGCGCTGGCCGCGTTCAACGAGGCGGCCAAGGTCGGTGCGCTTCGCGGCCACGACGACCTGTTACTCATGGCCGATCTCTTGACTCAGCAACGGTCGCATCAACGGGCGCTCGAGCTGTATCGGCAGGTGCTCGCCGCGCATCCGGACCCGGAGGCTGCGGAATGGGCCAAGGTGCAAATCGTGCGCAATCTGGCGGCGCAGCCGGATGGCAGCAAGGTCCAGAAGCGGGTGGAGACGTTCGCCCCGCAGGGAGATCTGTTGCTGAGCCGTGCGACGTCAGCCATTCAGAACAGCATGCGTACGGCGAAAGCAGAGGAAGGAGACGGACCATCATGACGGTACAATCCCCGCCGATTCAACCGGATACCGAGCTGTTACAGGCGGCGTTCCGCAGTTTCGACGGAGCCGCAGCCACACTCCAACAGTCGTACCGCGCATTGACGTCCCGGCTGGAGCAGCTTGATCTGGAACTCGCCGACCGGAACGACGCCTTGCGCCGCAATCTCCGTTCGAACGAAGAACTCCGAGAACATTTGGCAGCCATCCTCGAATCCCTTTCGAGCGGCATTCTCGTGACGGACGAACAGGGCATCGTGACCCGCTGCAACCGCGCCGGAGAGCAGCTCCTCGGGTTGGAGCGCGAGCGAATCGTCGGCCGGCCGCTGACGGACTGTTTGCGCGAGGCCGGCTTGGACGGACGGGACTATCCGCTCTCGACTAAATCCGGCGCCCTTGCGACCATTTCACGGAAGCCTTTGAACGATGCGCAGGGACGCGCGGCCGGCGGACTTGCGCTGATCGACGATGTGACCACCGTCCACCAGCTCGAAGAGCGGTTGCAGCGGCGCAACAGGCTGGCGGCGATGGGGGAGATGGTCGGTCGCATCGCGCATGAAATCAGAAACCCACTCGGCAGTATCGAGCTGTTCGCCTCCATGTTGCGGCGCGATTTGAAAGCGGAGACGGCGTTGCGCGGTTATGCCGAACACATTTCCTCCGCGGTCCAACTGCTCGACCGTCTCCTGTCGAATCTGTTGCTCTATACCAAACCCGACTGTTCGCGTGGCGCCTGGCAGCATACGGAAACGCTGATCCTCGACGCTCTGGCATTGGCCGCCCATGCCGTCGCCAAGGCGCATTTGGACATTCGGTTGCAGGTCGATCCGGCCGCATCCCGTCTCTGGTGCGACGCCGGACAGCTGAAACAGTCGTTGTTGAATCTGATTTTGAACGGTGTACAGGCCATGCCCGAGGGAGGTGCCTTGACGATCACCGCCACGGCTGAGACGAGCGCCGCCGGTGAACCGAGTCTGCGGCTGTCGGTGTCCGACACCGGGACGGGTATTTCCGCCGCTCATCGCGCCAGGATCTTCGATCCGTTCTTCACCACGAAAGATGAAGGCACCGGATTGGGATTGGCCATCGTACATGCGATCGTCGAAGGCCATCGTGGGCGAATCGATGTGGAGACAGCGCCCGGCCGAGGTACGACGTTCACGATCTTGTTGCCGAACGCCGAGCCGATGGCGGCGGCGGTGATCCATGAGACCGGCGACCAGTCGAACGAGGAGATGCCAGCATGAAAGAGCAAGAGATGATGGGACCGCTCGCTCAGCAGCCTCCGGAGGGCAAAGTCGTGATCGTGGCCGATGATGATCCCTCCATGCGTGCCGCGCTGGCCGAGACCGTCCGCCGGGTGGGGTACGACGTGCACGTGGCGTCGGACGGCCAGGAGGCGCTCGACCTGACGGTCAAGATCAAGCCGTGGTTGCTGGTGACGGATTTGAAAATGCCCCGGCTCGGAGGGCTCGACTTGGTCAAAGAGGTCGCGCGCCGCTGTCCTTCCACGCACACTGTCTTAATGACTGCCTATGGCACGGTCGAGACGGCGGTTGAAGCGATGAAGTTCGGCGCCAGCGATTACCTCATGAAACCGTTTTCGACCGACCTGCTCGAACGCATTATCAGCAATCTTCAACATTCCAGGCCGGAAGAACCGCGTTCGTCCACAGCGTCGGCCGGCGAGCAGCGAGTCCTTCTCTCGCAGGACCCCGGCATGATCCGCCTGTTGAGCACGGTCGAGGGCGTGGCGGCCAGCCAGGCCACGATCCTCATCAGCGGCGAGAGCGGCACCGGAAAGGAATTGTTGGCCCGGTTCATCCACAGCCGCAGCCCGCGCGCGCATCGGCCGTTCGTGGCGGTCAATTGCGCGGCGTTACCGGACGGACTGTTGGAAAGCGAGCTCTTCGGTTATGAGCGCGGGGCCTTCACAGGCGCGATGACACGCAAACAGGGCAAGTTCGAGTTGGCCCATAACGGCACACTCCTTCTGGACGAAATCAGCGAAATGAACCTCGGACTACAGGCCAAACTCCTGCGCGTGTTGCAGGAGCGGGAAGTCGATCGCGTCGGCGGGCGGGAGCCGGTCAACGTCAACATCCGTGTCATTGCGACGACGAACCGGAATCTCTACCGCGAAGTCGAGGCGGGCCGCTTCCGGGAAGATCTCTTTTATCGCCTGAACGTGTTTCCGATCACCGTGCCGCCGCTGCGAGAGCGGCCGTCGGATATCGCCTATCTCGCCCGGTATTTCGCGAAGTCCGCGGCGTCGAAGAACGGCATGGCCGTTTCCGCCCTCAGCGACGAGGCGGTGTCCTGCCTGCAGCGACGGCCCTGGAAGGGGAACGTGCGCGAGTTGGAAAACGTCATGGAACGGGCGGTGTTGCTGGCGTGCGGCGGGCCGATTCTCCCGGGACATGTGACGGCCGAGACGGGATTGCCGGCCGCGTCCCCCGCTCTCACCGCAGTGACCTCACCTTCGCAGGACAGCGGCAACGGCTCGCTGTGGGAAATGGAACGGGAGTTGATCTTTCAAACGCTGGCGCGGACCAAGGACAACCGCACCCATGCGGCCAAGGAACTCGGAATCAGCATCCGAACGTTGCGCAACAAGCTGCGGGAATATCGGCAGCAGGACGGTCCGGCCGTCCATGTGGTCTGAGAGGCTGTTCGGTCGGCCGAAAGAGGAGACGGTCATGACGATCTTCGACAAAACGATGGGGCTCATCGAACGGACGCTGGACATGCGCAGCGCCAGACAACGGATGATTTCCTCTAACATCGCCAACGAGGAAACGCCCGGCTATCGGGCCAAGGATCTGCATTTTCAGGAGGCGCTGTCCTCGGCCGTACGCGGCCGTCCTCCCGTCAGCCTGGTGTCAACGCAGGTGCAACATATCGGCCACAGAGGAGCGGGATTCGAACGGGTGACAGGCCGGGTCGCCGAGGTGCCGGCGGGCGATCTGCCGCTCGACGCCAACTCCGTGAACATGGAGCTCGAACTCGCCAAGCTTTCGGACAATGCCATGCAATACAACAGCGCCGCCACCATCATGGCGATGCGCATGCGTCAACTGCTGAGCGCGATTCGAGACGCCAGATAAATCAGGCGAGAGGCCAGAGGCTGGTGGCTAGAGGAAGCATCCGTCACCTCTCGCCTCAAGCCTCTAACCTCGAGCCTCTATAGGAGGAACGACCATGGATATGACCGATAGTATCGCCGTGTCGGTGTCGGCGCTGGATGCCCAGCGGCGCCGGCTCAACGTCATTGCCAGCAACCTGGCCAACGCGCAGTCCACCAAGACCGCCGCCGGCGGACCTTACCGGCGGCGCGACGTGGTGTTCCAATCGGCGCGCGTCGGCAGCGCGTTTCAGCAAACGTTCAAGACCGTGGCGACCGGCCCTTCCGCCCACGCGCTGGAAGGGGTGAAGGTGTCCCGCGTCATCGAAGACCCCAAGCCGGGTCAGCAGATCTACGATCCGCGGCACCCCGACGCGGATGCCAAAGGATTCGTCCGCCTGCCCAACGTCAACGTCATGGAGGAAATGGTCAACATGATCGGCGCGTCCCGGTCGTACGAAGCGAACGTGCAGGCCATCAACGCCACGAAGGCTATGTGGAACCGGGCGCTGGAGATCGGGAGGTGACGATGGATCCCGTCGCTCGCGTCGGATCGCAAGGGATCTCGGCCATCCCCGACGTCCTCGGGCCGTCCGCTGCCGGCGAAAGTCAGGCCGCGCAAGGGGGCGGGTTCCTGCAACAGCTCAAGGGGGCGATCGCCCAGGCCAACGACGTGCAATTACAGGCCAGCCATGCGGTGGACGAACTCATGACCGGCAAAACGCAGAACATCCATCAAGCCATGGTGGCGCTGCAGCAAGCCGACATTTCGTTCCAACTCATGATGCAGGTCCGCAACAAGCTGGTCGGAGCCTACGAAGAAATTCAACGGATGCAGATTTAGGTCGGGATGATGGGCGATCTTGCCGGTGAAGGAAGGGAGCAAGGGCCATGTTCGAGTCGTTGAGTCGTTTCACGGTCAACCAACGGATGATCATCCTGCTGGCGTTGGCGGGGTCGATCGCCGGGTTGGTCGCCATCGGGCTTTGGACGCAACAGCCGGACATGCAGGTGCTCTTTTCGAACGTGTCCACCGAGGATGCCTCGGCGATCGTCGACAAATTGAAAGAGTTGAAGGTGCCCTATGAAACCGGCGGCGGCGGGGGCACGATTCTCGTTCCCAGCGCGCAGGTGTACGACCTTCGGCTGCAACTGGCCGGCATGGGACTGCCTCATGGAGGCGGGGTCGGATTCGAAATCTTCGACCGGTCCACGTTGGGCATGTCGGAGTTCGTGCAAAAACTGAATTATCGCCGCGCGCTGCAAGGCGAACTGGCGCGCACCGTCGCGCAGATGAGCGGGGTGGAAAAGGCCCGTGTTCACCTGGCGATCCCGGAGCGGCGCCTCTTCAGTCCCGAACAGGATCGGGCTCGCGCCTCCGTCGTCGTGTCGCTCTACAGCGGCCAGATGCTCAGCAAAGCGCAGGTGCAGGGCATCGTGCATCTGGTAGCGAGCAGCGTGGAAGGCCTGCAGGCGAAGGACGTGACCGTCGTCGACGGCCAGGGACGCATCCTCTCGAGCACGGCCTCCGACGATCCGGCGGGATTGACGAACACGCAGCTGGAGTACCAGCAGACGTTGGAAAAGGACATCGAGAGCCGGATTCAGTCCATGCTCGAACGGATCGTCGGGGTCAACAAGGCCGTCGTCCGGGTGTCGAGTGTGGTGGATTTCCGGAAAGTGGAGACGACGGAGGAACGCTATGATCCGAACGGCCAGGTCGTTCGGAGCGAACAACGCGGTCAGGAGAAGTCCAGCGGGGTGAACGGCTCGACCGGCGGCGTGCCGGGAGTCGAATCCAATACGCCGCCCGGCACGGAGCAGGAGCCGTCGCAGACGAGTTCGACCTCGAACCAGACCAAGAACGAAACGGTGAACTACGAGATCAGCCGCACGGTATCGCGTATCGTCGAGCCGACCGGCGGCATCAAGAAACTGTCGGTGGCCGTGCTGGTGGACGGCACGTACGAAGTGCCGAAGCCGGCGGAGGGCGAGAAGGCTTCGGCCGCCGACGCGCAACGGAAGTACCAGCCGCGGTCGACGGAGGAAATGCAGCGGATCGAGGAAATCGTCAAGAAAGCGATGGGGTACTCGGCCGAACGGCAGGATCAAGTCGAAGTGGTGAATATGCAGTTCGGGTTCGGCGAGGACGCGCAACCGGCGGGAGTCGAGTCGGCTCCGGAACCGCAACAGCCCTGGGCGCCCTACGTCCGATACGCGGTCGGCGGAGTCCTCTTCCTCCTCCTGTTGTTCCTGGTCGTGCGGCCGTTGCTGGGCATGCTCGCGACGGCGTCGGCGCCGGCCGTCTCGGCCGATACGCCGGCGCTGCCGGCTTCCGTCGGGCAGGTCGAAGCGTCGCTGGCGGGCGGGAAGCAGCGGGCGCAGATCGTCGACATGGCGCGAGGCAATCCCGACGCCACGGCCGTCGTGGTGAAACAGTGGCTGAAGACCGGAAACTGAGGACGGAATCGTGGCGAAGGAACTGACGGGCGAGCAGAAGGCGGCCATCCTACTCCGGGCGATCGGCGAAGACGCTGCGGCCCAAGTGATGAAGTCCTTGGGGCCCAAGGAGATTCGGAAACTGGGCAGTTACATGAAGGACACCGCCAATATCAGCAAAGATGAGGAGGACCTGGTCATCCAGGAATTCGACCAGGCGAGCGAGAACGGCGAGATGCAATTCGAAGGCAAGGAATACATCAAGACGATTCTCGTCAAAGCGCTGGGGCAGGAGAAAGCGGCCCGCATGCTCGAATCCATCAACACTAAGTCCTATCCCGGCATCGAAGCCCTCAAGTGGCTGGACGCCAAGGCGCTGGGTCAGATGCTCAAAGTCGAGCATCCGCAAACGATCGCCGTGATCCTGGCGCATCTCGACACGGAGCAGGCCAGCGTGCTGCTCGCCGGGTTGCCTGAAGCGCTGCGAGCGGACACGGCGATGCGGCTGGCCACCATGGAAGAGGTGCAGCCGGACGTGCTCGAAGCCTTGAGCAACTCCCTGCAGGAAACCCTGCTGGCCAACACCGGCTCGCAGGCCACCAGCGTGGGCGGCACGGAAGTGATCGCGAACATCCTGACCCGGCTCGACAAGACGACGGAAGGCGGAATCATGTCGAAGATCGCCGAACGGAACCAAACCCTCGCCGACAGCATCAGAGCCTTGATGTTCGTGTTCGACGATTTGGTCAAGTTGGACGACCGCGGCATGCAGGAGTTGATGAAGGAGATCAGCAAGGAAGACCTGCCGGTCGCGTTGCGCGGAGCCGGCCAGGAGGTCAAGGACAAGTTCTTCAAGAACATGTCGAGCCGTGCGGCGGAAATGCTGAAAGAGGACATGGAAACCCGCGGACCGGTCAAGGTCAGCGACGTCGAGAAGGCCCAGCAGAACATCCTCAAGGTCTGCCGCAAGCTGGAGGAGGAGGGCCGGATCGTGGTCAGCGGGGCCGGAGAGGAAGTGCTGTAGATGCCGGCGATGGGAAGTGTTCAGCCCGGTCGGGCCTCCGTCCACCGCGCGGCGGCTGCCGACAGCGCGCTGCGCACCGTGCTCGTGGTGGACGACGAGCCGTCGATCCGAGAATTGCTGGGGACGATGCTCCGCGACGCGGGGTATCTCGTGTCGCTCGCCGGCAGCGGCAGCGAAGCGCTCGCGCAGCTGAAGACGCGGCCCAGCGATCTCATGATCACCGATATCAAGCTCCCCGACACCGACGGCATCTCGTTGATGAAACAGGCGTTCGCACTGGATGCCAAGCTGATGGCGGTCACGATGACCGGATACGGCAGCGTCGACCTGGCCGTCGACGCCATGAAGGCCGGCGCGGCGGACTTTCTGACCAAACCGTTCCTGCCGGACGTGGTGACGCTGACGGTCAAGCGGCTGGCCGACCTTCGGCGTCTCCGACAGGAAAACGCGGTCCTCAAGCACAAGTTGGTGCAATCGGGGACGGTGCGCCTGCAGAATCTGGCGCTGGCGGACTTCGGCAACGGCGGGCGGATCGAAGGGCCGGACGGATTGACGGACTACGAGCGCGGGCTGGCTGAAGGCGAACGTCGCGCGGCGCAGCGGGTGGGTGTGGCGAAGGAGCGTGAGCTGGCGGTGCTGTGCGCTTTGACTCAACGCCTGGAGGAGCGGTGGAAGGTATTGCATCGCTCTGTCGAGGACGACGTCGCGGCCTTGGCGTTCGGCATCGCCTCCAAGATCGTTCGACGGCTCGGCGACACCACCAAAGAATTGGTGCTGGAGCAGGTGCGGGCGGCGCTGAGCCATGTTCCGGAAGGAGGCACGGTGCAGATCCTCGTACATCCAGGAGATTTGGCGGCGGTGGAAGCGGCCCGCGAGCGGCTTGGCGCCTCCTGCGAAGGCAACGTGACGTTCCTGTGCTCGGCGGACGCCCAGATCGCGCCGGGAGGCTGCCTCGTCCAAACCAACAGCCGGATGGTTGACGCGACGCTGGAAGTCCAACTACTGAAGCTTGGCGAAGCGATTCAAGCCAGAGGTGGCCGTGAAAGTCGTTGACGCCTTGGACGCCGTCGAGTCGATGGCCGTGCACGGGCGTGTCGCCCAAGCCGTCGGTATCGTGATCGAAGGGTACGGCCCGATGACGTCGATCGGCGAGATCTGCGAAATCACCAAGGAACAGGGACAAGGATCAGTGCTGGCCGAGGTGGTCGGCTTCCGCGGCGATCGGATCCTCTTGATGCCCTTGGGCGAAACGCAAGGCATCGGTCCCGGCAGCCGTCTTCTCTTGAAAGGTCGGGCGGCGGAAGTGGCGGTAGGACCGGCCCTCCTCGGGCGAGTCTTGAACGGACTCGGTGACCCGATCGACGGCCGGGGCCCGGTCGTCGCGGAGCGGCTCTATCCGCTCCACGCGCCGCCGCCGGATCCGCTGCAACGGGCGCGGATCGCCCAACCGTTGGATCTCGGAGTCCGGGCGCTCAACGCGCTGCTGTCCTGCGGCGTCGGACAGCGCATGGGCATTTTCGCGACCTCCGGCGTGGGCAAAAGTGTCTTGCTCGGCATGATCAGTCGTTATACCGCGGCGGATGTCAACGTCATCGCGCTCATCGGCGAGCGAGGCCGTGAGGTGAAAGAATTCTTGGAACGGGACATGACGTCCGAGGCGCTGCGGCGTTCGGTCGTCATCGTGGCCACTTCCGATCAACCGCCGTTGGTCCGCATCCGCGGCGCTCTGTTGGCGACGGCCATTGCCGAGTACTTCCGCGACGGCGGAAAACAGGTGCTCCTGATGATGGATTCCCTGACCCGTCTGGCCTATGGGCAGCGGGAGGTGGGGCTGGCCACCGGCGAGCCGCCGACCACGAAGGGGTACACACCGTCCGTGTTCGCGCTCCTGCCGAAACTGTTGGAGCGTGTGGGGACCTGCGGCGGGGCGGGTTCCATTACCGGACTGTACACGGTGCTCGTCGACGGGGATGAGTTGTCCGATCCGATTGCCGAAAGCGTCCGCTCTATTCTCGACGGCCACATCGTGCTGTCGAGGGACTTGGCCGCCCGCAACCAGTATCCGGCGATCGATATTCTGCAGAGCGCCAGCCGCGTCATGCGCGACATCGTCCCCGCCGCGCACTACGCCGCCGCCCGGCGTATCGTGGAACTGACGGCGATCTACCAACGCTCGGAAGACTTGATCACGCTGGGAGCCTACAAACCCGGCGCCAACAAACAGTTGGACAAAGCCGTGGCGCATCATGAGTCGTTCACGCAGTTCCTGCGGCAGGATCCCGACACTAGGGCTGACTGGCGCGGGTCGGTCGAGGCGCTCTACCAACTGGAGCAAGCCACCAAATGAACGTGGGCGCCCTCAAAAATTACCGCGCCCACGTGGAGGACCGCCTCCAGGCCGAATGCATCGAGCTGATCAACGCGTGCGAACAGGCACAAACCACCAGGGCGCGGCTGGAGGCGGATGAGGAACGGCAGGCGCAGGCGTTTCTGGCGCAAAGCGCGGCCGGCATCGGGCCGGAAGAGGCGGCGCTCGCGCTGGCGAACATGGATGCCCTGGCCGCGCGCCTCGCCAAGGCCAAAGCCGAAGAGACGGCGCTGCAAGCGGCGGTGGAGCGGAAGCGGAGCGAGGTCATCGAGGCCTCCCGTGAGCGGAAGAAGTTGGAGATGTTGGAAGCGCGCCGCGAACGAGAGCAGCGCGCAACCCAGGATCGCAGGGCGCAACAATTGATGGACGAGATCGCCGCCAGACGGGCGGCGAACGAGAAGGGTGTCGCATGAGGCAGTGGCATGAACATCTCAATCCGAAGCCGGCCGCCAGGAAACCGCCTCACGGGTGGCGTCCCGTCCTGCTCGGCATGGTGGGTGCGGCGGCGGTTCTCACGTCCTGGGGGATCGAATTTCTCGTGCAGGCTTCTTCGAATTCCGCCTCGGCGGTTCCTGCTTCGCTGACGCCGCCTTCCGTGCCCGTGCCGTCCTCTCGCGAGCCGATCGTGAAAGAGCCGGTGGCGGGGTCCGATCCCCTGGCGCCGCCGGCAGAGGTTCAAAGCAAGTCGCCATCGAGCAAGGAAAAACCACAGGAACCGCCGTCTCCCGAAGGGCCGGCCTTGGGGGTGCCGCACGAAGTCATCAGCATGCTCGATCAGCGGAAGCGCGACTTGGATCGCCGCGAAGAATCCGTCAAGAACGCGGAGGATCGGCTGACCATGCTGAAGGCCGAACTCGAACAGATTCTGACCAAATACGAGAAGCTGGTCGAGGCGTCGGACAAGCGGCGCAAAGAGGCGAAGGACAAACTCGACAAGACCGCGATGGAAAAGAAGGTCAAACAAGAACAGGAAGCGACGGAGCTGCGGAACCAGCATCAAGCGCAATTGGCCAAGATGTTCGAGAGCATGCCGTCCGAGGAGGCCGCCGCCCGTTTGGAAAAGATGCCGGATCGGAAGGCCATCGAAGTGCTGCGGCTCCTCAAAGGCAAAACGGCCGGAGCCATTCTTGCCACCATCAAGCCCGAACGCGCCGCCAAGCTGACGGAACAACTGCTCGCCACTCCGTAATCTCTCCTCAACGGAATCGTTGCAGGCCGGATACCGCCTCGATGCGGCGGCCCCACTCTTCGCGCTTACGACGCCTTTCCCTTCATGAGCGGTATCGACCGGGAAAGAGTTTCCTAGCCGCTCAGCATATCCTGCCTAGTCTGCACCTCAGAAGAGACCGGTGCGCGTTCGGATCCGCGAAAACGCGCGTCGTTTCTTCAACGGTCGGCATGGCACACGGTTTGAATAACTCTCGCAGCGGTTGATCTCGAACCGATCATTCACGATGGATTGTCGATGATGCAGTTCACAGCGATCGTTCCACAGACAGGACAGGTCCTAGGCGAAGGAGCCGGTCTCCAAACCTCGCCGGATCGTCTGGGCTCGCCGGACGGAGAACCCTCCGGGCCAGGATTCTTGTCATTCTTAGAAGAGATTGAAGCAGGCCCGGCGTCCGAAGCGGGGGCCGAGACGGCGCTGTCCGATGACACGGCCGCCGACACCCAAGGGACGTCGGAGCAGTCGCTCGCGCTGGCGTTGCACGTGGCGGCGCTGTTCCTGCCGCCGCAGGCGACGTCGACAGATCCAGCGAACGCGGTCACGCTGTCGGCAGAGGGCGAGGCCGGGGCGCCAGCCGATCTGCTCGCGCTCCCGGCGCAGGCTACGGCACCGACTGGGGCGCCGGTTTTGGCCGGCGCACAAAAGGCGAGCGAAGCGCCCGGTGACTTGTCAACCGCTGAATGGACGCCAAGCGCAGCCGGCACCGCGCCGGCTGAGCAGGGCGCCGGATTGACGATCGAGCCACGGCAGTCTCTCTCCGCCGACTACGACGGTTCTGAACAGGCGACGTTCACTCAGCCGCCGCTCACCGTTTCCGGGGAGCAGCTGCAGAGCGAGGATTCCGGGGAGGCTCCTCACATCCATCGGCTACCGACCTCGGCGCAATCCGGACCGACGATCCCGGCAGAGGTCGAAGGGCGCTCGACCGCTCAGACCATCCAAGCGCAAGAACGATCGGCCATCGAACCCTCCGCGTCGCAACCAGCGGCCGACCCGGTCTTCCGCTTGCTGAACGACCCGGCGGGACCCGTGCAATCGTCAGTGCATGCGACGGGCCTCGAGGGAAAAGCGGTACAACAGGAGGAAGCTCCGCCTGCTGACGCCACCGGCAGCGTGACGGCGAGAGGCGAGGCGCAGGCCTGGCACCCCGTTCTTCATGCGGACCAGGGGCAAACCGGAGACTCGCCGTCCGGACAAGAGTTCGATCAGCAGAACCCCAACGCCTTCGTGATGCCCGGGTCTCAACCCTCCGCCGCCATGCAGGAGCAGGCATTCACGATTCCGGCCACGGCCTCGGCGCAGCAAGTCGGGGTCCCGGAATCTCCTGTGCCGGCACCCTCGGCAGCCCCGGCTCGAGCCGTTCCAATTCAGCCTGAAATTCCGGTCGATCCGACCAGCAAGTCCGTTCAATTCGACCTGCCGACGACCGACTTCGGACAGCTCCGCGTGCGTGTCGTACTGGCCGATCAGACCGTGCACACGCACATGGTGACGGATCGCGCCGACCTGGGCCGGCTTCTGGTCGATCGGCAGGATCACCTGGGAGCGCAACTGTCCACCGCCGGCTTGGATCTGGGGCAACTGCGGGTCCAAGTCGACCGGCATGGCGGCCAGCATCAAGGGTATGAGGCAGCGTACCGCCAGGATGCCCGGTTCCACCAGCCCCATGGACAGCAGCAATCGGAGCGGCAAGGGCGGCCGGCACGGCCGATGCGGGAGCAGGCCGGCGCCTTGAGTGTATTCGCCTAATCGAAGGAAGGACATGACGATGAGCACAGTCGGCGAAATCGGATCGATCAGTCAAGCGGCGGACACCGCCTTGAAACCACGCGAACTGGGACAGGACGATTTTCTCCGCCTGCTCGTGACGCAACTGCAAAACCAGGATCCCTTGAAGCCGGTCGAGAACCAGGAGTTCGTCGCGCAGCTGGCGCAATTCAGCCAGCTCGAACAAAGCGCCAAACAGGTGAAATTGCTCGAGCAGAACATCTCGGCGCAGGCGGCCAGTCTGCAGTTCTCGATGCTGCCGCTGGTCGGACGGGAGGTGCGCTTCAACGGGGCCGTGGTCCAACTCAACAAAGAATCGGTTCCCATGCAGTTCACCCTCGAGCAGGATGCGGCGTCCGTCGGCATCGCCGTGCTCGACGGCGCCAAGAAAGTGGTGCGCACCATGGTGTTGGGACCGCAGCAGGCCGGTGACGTAAGGGTCAATTGGGATGGGCGGGACCAGAACGGCAACGCCGCCGCGCCCGGTCTGTATCAGTTTGCCGTCACGGCGCTGGATACAAAGGGCAAGGAGATTGCGACGGCCACGACCTCGACCATGAACGTCACGGGGGTACGTCTCGACGGGGATCAGCCGCGCGTCATGGTCGGCAATTTTGTACTCGACCCGAAGGACATCATCGAATTTCACTGAACCGCCAGGTATCGAGCGAGTGGCCATAGAGAAGGAGGATTAAACGATGGGTATTCTGTCTTCATTGTTCGCCGGAGTGAGCGGATTGAACGCCAACGGCACGGCGCTTTCCGTCATCGGCAACAACATCGCCAATTTGAGCACGGTCGGTTTCAAGAGCAGCAAGGCGTCGTTCGCGGATTTGATCAGTTCGTCCATCTCCGGAGGGTCGGGCGCGATCCAGACCGGCATCGGCGTGGCGCTGACCTCGGTGCAGGGCAACTTCTCGCAAGGGTCGCTGGCGACGTCGTCGAACGTGTTGGACATCGCCATCGACGGCAACGGATTTTTCGTCGTCGAAGACGCGCAGGGCGGCACGTTCTACTCGCGCGCCGGCCTGTTCCGTTTGGACAAGAACAACAACGTCGTCGATCCGACGGGATTCAAGCTTCAAGGATTCCTCGCCGACACGACCGGCACGATCACCGGCACCATCGGCGACATCTCGCTGCCGACCACGACCGCCTCGCCGCGCGCGACGGGGACCGCGTTCGTCGCCGCCAACCTAAATTCATCGACGTCCCAGACCGGGCTTGCCGGGAACCTCGTTGGGTCCGCGGCTTCGACGACGACCACGGCGGCCGGCAACAATTCCTTCACCATCAACTTGAACGGAGACGGGGTTCGGACGGTCACCGTGGCCAACGGCTTGACCGGCCAGGCCTTGGCGACGGCCGTTCAAAACGCCGTCCGAGCGCTGATTCCCAACGATCCGTTCAAAGCTTCGGCCTACTCGGGCTTCACGGCGACGGTGAATTCCGCGAACGTGTTCACGTTCCGATCCGGCATCACCGGCACGACCAACAATTTATCCACCGGAACCGGGACGGTCGTGGTCGCCGCCAACGGCGCCGATACCCTCGCCGGCAACCTCAACTTGACGGGCGGCACGTCAACAGCGGGAACGGACTTTCTGTTGTCCAATCCGAGCGCCACGTCGGATTTCTCCACGTCCATCACGACGTTCGATTCGCTCGGAAACAGCCACCTGCTGACGACGTACTTCACGAAAATCGGCGACAATACTTGGAACTACAACGTCGTGGCCTCCACCTCGGACGTCGTGACCGCCAATTACCACAGCAGCAACATCGACACCACTTTGGGCATCGTGCGGGTCGGGTCCGGGACGCTGACGTTTGCGACGAACGGCACGCTCGATCGTGAGAGCGTCGTGACCCGGTACGATACGGGCACCGCCGCTGGAACACCCGGCGCCACGCCGGGCCAGTTGCAGATCGACTTCAACGGCGCGACCGCCGACCAGCTGATCGTCATGAATTTCGGGACGAGCGTGACCACGGACGGCGGAAGCGGACTCGACGGAACCACGCAGTTCGGCTCCAACTCGGCGTTGGTTCAGCAGACGCAGGACGGGTACGCAGCCGGCGCGCTGCAGGCCTTTTCGGTCGACTCGAACGGCGTCATCAACGGGCGCTTCTCCAACGGTCAATTGCGAGCGCTTGCGCAGGTAGTGCTGGCCCGCTTTCCGGACCCGATCGGGTTGACGAGGACCGGGAAGAACACCTTCGCTCAGTCGGGCAATTCCGGCCAGCCGGTCACCGGCACTCCGGACAGCGCCGGCCTCGGACGGGTCCTCTCCAATTCGCTGGAGTTGTCAAACGTGGATCTCGGCGAGAGCTTCATCGACATGATCGCGGCTCAACGAGGGTTCCAGGCCAACTCGCGCGTCATCACGACGTCAGACGAGATTCTTCAGGAACTCGTCAATCTGAAACGGTAGGTGAAGGGGCGGAGCGGCGATCTCTGAGATCGCCGCTCCTCTCGGACTCGCCTCTCTGCCCCCCCACGGCTTCACGGCTTCCGCGCGTCGCGCGTCACCTCTCTGACAGCGTCAAGAATCTGACGCCTCGGTCGCGGTGTTCCCAGCGCAGCTTGTGCAACAGCAGCGGTGAAACGCGGCGATTCTCGCGGCGCGTCTCGCGCTGCGTCAAACTTCCGATGGCATATGCATTGCACAGAGTCAACGCCGCGACAACCGTTTAGTCACAGGAGGAGCGTATGTCGGATGCAGCGGAAGAGAAAGCAGGCGGTGCGGCGCCGGCGCCAGGCGGCCTGCCGATGAAGCTCGTGATCATCGTCGGTGTGGTGGCGTTGATCATGGGGTTGGGCGGAGCCTTCGCCGTGGTGAAACTCATGGGCGGCGGGCATCAGGGCGGAGAGGAACATAAAGCCGAGGCGGCACCGGAGAAGAAGGGCGGACATGAAGAAGCGCCGGCCAAGCCGGCCTCCGGCGGCCACGGATCGGCGCCGGGCGCGATCTTCGATCTCGATCCTTTCATCGTCAACCTCGCGGACGCTCCGGAAATTCGCTACCTCAAATTGACCGTCAAGCTCGAAGTAGACGCGGCGGATCCCGCGACCGAACTCGGCCCTCGAGTCCCGCAGATCCGCGACACGATCCTGGTGTTGTTGAGCAGCAAAGAGGCGGCGGCTGTCAAGACTCCGCAGGGCAAGTTCCAGTTGCGCGACGAGATCACTAAGCGCGTCAACGACCTGTTGCCGAAAGCGGCGGTGCGGACGGCCTATTTCACGGAATTCGTCGTCCAGTAGCGCCGCCGCCGTTTCCCTATGGAAAAGATACTGTCACAGGAAGAAGTCGACGCCTTGCTGAAGGGCGTCGTCTCCGGCGACGTCGATACGGCGCCGAAGGAAGAGGAACCGAGCGGCACCAAGAAGTTCGACCTCTTCAATCAAGAGCGGATCATCCGGGGCCGGATGCCGACGCTGGAGCTGATCAACGACCGGTTCATTCGGCGACAGTCGGTGTCCTGGACCAGCGCCCTGCGCGACCAAGTCGATTTCGTCATCGTCGGCACCCAGATCATCAAGTTCGGGGAGTTCCTCAAGAAGATTCCCCTGCCGTCTTCCCTCAGCGTCTTTCACATGGCGCCCTTGCGGGGCAACGGCCTGCTCGTGATGGACGCCTTTCTCGTCTATCTCATCGTGGACTATTACTTCGGCGGCAAGGGGCAGACCCACGTGAAGCCGGAGGGCCGCGACTTCACGCCCATCCAGGTTCAGATGATCAAGAAACTGGTGGGCCAGGCCTTCGCCGATCTCGAGGTAGCCTGGCAGGCGTTGATGGGCGTGAAAATCGCCCACGTCCGTTCTGAAAGCAATCCGCAGTTCGCCATGGTCGTCACGGCATCGGAACTCGTGGTCGTCGTCACCCTGCAAGTCATCCTGGGGGAAACCACGCGCGAACTGTTCGTCGTCTATCCCTATTCGATGCTCGAACCCATCAAGGAAAAACTCTATTCGGGCCTCGTGTCCGACCAGGTGGAGCAGGACGGCAGTTGGGGCGCCCGATTCCGCGAGAATCTGCAGGAATGTCCCCTGACGGTCACCGTCCGACTCGGCACGGCGACGGTCAACGTGCGCGACGTCCTGAATTTTGCTCCGGGGGACGTCGTGGTGCTGGATCAGCGCCCAGACGATCCGATGGAATGTGCCATCGAAGGGTACCGCAAATTCCTCGGCAGCCCCGGAGTCTTCCGGGGCAACCACGCCTGCCGCATCACCAAAGTCTTGCCGTAGCAGCGAAGGAGAAGGTGTATGGCGAACGTTGATGTCAGTCCTCCGGCCGGGAATGCCGCCGGCGCCTCGGCGCCGGAGGCGCAGCCGGCCTCGTTTCCCGCGGTGGAGAAGGGCGGTGCGTCGCCCTCGCCGAACAATTTGGATTTCATCCTCGACATTCCCATGCAGGTGACCGTGCAAGTGGGCTCCGCTCGGATGCAGATCCGCGAGATTCTACAGTTGGGACAGGGCTCCGTCATCGAGCTAGAAAAACTCGCCGGCGAACCCATGGAAGTGCTGGTGAACAACAAACTGGTGGCGAAAGGCGAAGTGGTCGTCGTGAACGACAAATTCGGCATCCGTCTGACCGACGTGATCAGCGCCGCCCAACGCGTACAGCAACTGGGATAGGACGGAATTCGATGGAGTTCTGGGATATGGCGGTGCGGATGGTGTCTTCGCTGGGGTTGGTCGTGGCGTTGATGCTGGTCCTGGCCGCCGCCGGGAAACGCCTGTTCGGCTCACGGTTGCCTCTGGCGGCCGGGCAGAACCTCGTCCGAGTCGTCGGCAGCGGGTATCTGGGGCCGCGCAAGGCCGTGTCGCTCGTGGCAGTCGCCGGGGAATTGTTGATCGTCGGGACTACGCAGAACGACATCGTACCGTTGGGCCGGGTCACGGATGCCGAGCAAATCAAACAGATGCTGTCCGCGCAGCCGCAGCCGGCCCGCGTCGGAGATGAAGACCTGTGGAGATCATGGCGCCGAATCTGGTCGCGCCATACTGGGACGAGTGAGCCGTCCCGTGAGACAGGTGAGCATGCGTCGTAACACGACAGCCGTTGCCGACCTCGCCTGTCCCAGGCGCTTCCTGCTCGTCGCCTGCGCCCTGACGCTCGGGATCTGTGGGTCGCTGGGCTGGCCGGAGCCCGTGCTCGCGGCGGACGGCCCCTCGATCACGATCGATTTGGGAAAGAACGGCGGAACCGGCCAGACCGCGGTCGTCTTTCAGATCCTGGCGCTGTTAACCGTCCTGTCGCTGGCGCCAGCGTTCTGCATCATGGTGACGTCGTTCACGAGAATCGTGATCGTGTTGTCGTTTCTCCGCCAGGCCATGGGCACCCAGCAAGTGCCGCCGAACCAAGTGCTGATCAGTCTCGCGCTGTTTCTGACGGTGTTCGTCATGGCGCCGGTCGGGCAGACGGTGTACAGCGAGGCGCTGCAGCCGCTCTTTGCGGAACAGATTTCCCATGAGGAAGCGTGGAAGCGCGGCATCCAGCCGGTCCGTTCGTTCATGCTGAGACAGGTGCGTGAGAAGGACCTGGAACTGTTCATCGATTTGGCGAAGTTGCCCGAGAAACCGGCCAAAGCGGAGGAGGTGCCGATTCACGTGGTGATTCCGGCCTTCATCCTCAGCGAATTGCGTGTCGCGTTCCAGATCGGATTTCTCATTTACATTCCGTTTCTCATCGTCGACATGGTGGTCGCCAGCGTCTTGATGTCCATGGGCATGATGCTGCTGCCCCCGGTGCTGATTTCCTTGCCGTTCAAACTCATTCTCTTTGTGCTTGCCGACGGCTGGTACCTGATCGTCGGCTCCGTGGTGAAGAGCTTTCACTGATGCGAGAGGTTGGGGGGCGAGGGGCGAGAGAACACGAACGAGCGAAGACAGCCGACGCCGATCGAAGCCTCTGTCCCGTGCCTCTCACCTCGAACCAGGAGGAATGAAATGACTCCCGACATGGTAGCGCAAATCGGACGCCAGGCGTTGGAAACCACTTTGCTGGTGTCGGCGCCGATGTTGGGCTTGAGCCTGCTGGTCGGCCTCTTGGTCAGCTTGTTTCAGGCGATGACGCAAATCAACGAAGCGACGCTGACCTTCGTGCCCAAAATGCTGGCGTTGTTCGTCGCGACGCTGTTGTTCTTCCCCTGGATGCTCGACACGCTCGTGACCTTCATGGCCGGGATGCTCGCGAACATTCCGCAGTACGTGCGGTCTTCGTAACGGAAGGGTTATGAATCACGTCCTCGACATCGCTATTCCGCAGTTCCAGTCCGCGCTGATCGTGATGTTCCGCACGGCGGGCATCTTCGCCGGCTTGCCGGTGTTGGGGAGCCGGACCATCCCGATGCATCTCAAGACCGGTCTGGTGCTCTTGTTGGGGCTGGTTCTGGCGCCGCTGTTGCCGCCGATGAACCTTCCGACAGATCCGCTCCTGCTCGCGGGCGGCCTGGCGAACGAAGTGTTGATCGGTCTGGTGATCGGCCTGGCGGTCCGGCTGTTCTTCGCCGCGCTCGAACTGGCAGGGGACCTCATGGGGACTCAGATGGGGTTCAGCGTCGCCCAGTTGATCGATCCGATGACGGCGCATCAAACGCCGCTCGTGGCCAGTGTGCAAACGGTCCTGGCGTCCCTCACGTTCCTGGCTCTCAACGCCCATTTTCTGGTCGTGCGGTCCGTTGCGACGAGCTTCGACGCGATCGCGCCCTTTACGGGACATCTGTCGGCCGGCCTGGCGGAGGACGTCCTGCGGTTGACGCAGCAGGTGTTCGTCGTCGCCTTGAAGCTGGCGGCGCCGGTCTTGGCCACCGTGCTGGTCGTGAATCTCATGATGGCGATCTTGGGACGCACCGTGCCTCAGTTGAACGTGTTCGTGATGAGTTTTCCGCTGACGATTGCCGCCGGATTGGCGGTGATGGCGCTGGCGCTGCCCTATTCCATCGGTCTTTTCGAGTCGGAGTTCATCCGGCTCGACGGGACGCTTCAGGGGCTTTTAAGCATGCTCGGCCATGGCTGACCAGGAAAACCGGACAGAACAGGCGACACCGAAGCGCCGGGCGCAGGCGCGAGCGCGAGGCGAAGCCGCGCTCAGCCGCGACCTGTCCACCGCCGCAGCCCTGCTGGGCGCCTTGGGGATGCTGTCCTTCTTTGCCCGCCCGGGCATGCTGAAACTCAGCGAACTGCTGAAGGAATGGTTGGCTGCGATCGCCGATGTCGGAACGGGGGAGCGATTGACCGTCGAATATGTGCAGCGAATCGCCATGAAGACGGAGACCGATCTGTTGTTCCTGATCATGCCCTTGGTCGCGGGGGTGGCGGCGTTGGGCGTGGGAGCGACCGTTGCGCAGACCGGCTTCATGTGGAAGACGGAAGGCATCGGGTTCGACATCGCCAAGCTGAATCCGTTGCCCGGCCTGGGCCGCATCTTCTCGATGCGCTCGATGGCCGAGCTGATCAAGAGTCTGTTGAAAGTCCTGTGCATCGGGTCGGCCGGCTTTTACGCCGTACGCGGCGACATGGGCATCCTGCCGGAACTCGTCCAGTACCCGCTGGACGGGATCATTGCGGTGGTCGGGCGGCTGATGTTCAAGTCCGCGCTCGGCATCTGCTTGGCGGTTGCGGCCCTGGCGGCGCTCGATTACGGCTACCAGCGGTTCGAGTTCGAGCGGAAGCTCCGAATGACCCGCGACGAAGTCAAGGAAGAACACAAGGAGTCGGAAGGCGATCCACAAATGCGCTCGCGGATCCGCACCGTCCAGCGCGACATGGCGCGAAAGCGGATGTTGGCCGACGTGAAAAAGGCCGACGTCGTCGTCACCAACCCCGATCACTTGGCGGTGGCGATCCGATACGACCAGGCGAAGATGGCGGCGCCCATCGTGGTGGCCAAAGGCGCGGACTATTTGGCGCAGCGGATCAAAGAGATCGCCCGCGAGCACGGGGTCATGGTGGTCGAAAACAAATTCGTGGCCCGGACGCTCTACAAGCTGGTCGAGGTCGGTCGGGAAATCCCCTCAGACCTCTATCGCGCGGTCGCCGAGATCCTGGCCTTCGTCTATCGCGTCAGCGGGAAAATCCCGGCGCAGCGTCCTTAACCGGAGTCACCGTCGATGTCTACGTCGGAACAGAGCGCGATCCCCATGGCCTCGATCAAACATTCGGACATTCTGATGTCCACCGGCGTCGTCGCCGTCCTGATGGTCATGCTGCTACCGCTGCCGCGGTTCCTGCTGGACTTGTTGCTGAGCTTCAACATCACGCTGTCCATCATCATTCTGTTGGTGGGCCTGCAAGTACGGCGTCCCCTGGATTTTTCCGCGTTCCCTTCGATCCTCCTGATGGTGACGCTGCTCCGCCTCTCGCTGAACATCGCCTCCACCCGGCTGATCCTGTTGCACGGCAACGAAGGCGTGACGGCGGCGGGAGAAGTCATCCGGGCCTTCGGCAACTTCGTCGTGGGCGGCAACTATACGGTCGGCCTGGTGGTCTTTACGATCCTGGTCATCATCAACTTCGTGGTCGTCACCAAAGGCGCCGGCCGCGTGGCCGAAGTCGCCGCGCGGTTCACGTTGGACGCGATGCCGGGCAAGCAGATGAGCATCGACGCCGATTTGAACGCCGGTATGATCAACGAAGCCGAAGCCCGGCGACGCCGGAAGATGATCGCAGACGAGGCGGATTTCTACGGCTCGATGGACGGCGCCAGCAAGTTCGTCCGGGGCGACGCCATCGCGGCGGTGATCATCGTGCTGGTCAACATCGTGGGCGGCTTGACGATCGGCGTATTGCAGCAGGGCCTGACGTTGTCCGCCGCGGCGCAGACCTACACGCTCTTGACCGTGGGCGAAGGTCTGGTGGCGCAGATTCCGGCGCTGATCGTGTCGACCGCCGCCGGTATCGTCGTCACCCGCGCCGCCTCCGAATCCGATCTGGGCTCCGACATCACGCGGCAGGTGCTGACCTCGCCGAAATCACTCGGCACAGCCGCCGGCATCCTGCTGGCGCTCGGGCTCGTGCCCGGCCTTCCACACATGGCGTTCTTGACGTTCGGCGGGGCCGTGGCCTGGATGGCGCACGATCTGCGACGCCGGGAGCGACAGGCTCTGGCGACGGCCAAAGTGGAGGCGGCGCAGCCGAAAACCAAGCCGGAAGAAATCCTGACGAGCGTGGCTCCGCTGGATCTCATGGAGGTGCAGGTGGGCTACGGCCTGATCAGCCTGGTCGAAGGTCAGCAGGGCGGTTCGCTGCTCGATCGCATCAAAGGCCTGCGGCGGCAGTTCGCAGAAAGCATGGGCTTCGTCATTCCGCCCATTCACATCCGGGACAACTTACAACTGCGCCCCAATGAGTATGCCATCATGCTGAAGGGCGTCGAGTTGACCAAGTCCGAGATTCTCCCGTCCCACGTGCTCGCGATCGACCCCGGTACGGCGCAGCGCGGCGCCGTGCAGGGCATTACGACGAAGGAACCGGCGTTCGGACTGCCGGCGCTGTGGGTGCCGGAAGCCGCGCGTGAACAGGCCCAAATGGCGGGGTATACCGTCGTCGACGCCAGCTCCGCGATCGCCACCCATCTGTCCGAGGTGATCAAACGCCACGCGTACGAGTTGGTCGGCCGGCAGGAAGTACAGGGCTTGCTGGACGAAATGGCGAAGGTCCATCCGAAACTGGTGGAGGAACTGGTCCCGACGGTGCTGTCGCTCGGCAGTCTCGTGCGGATTCTCGCCAATCTGCTCAAGGAAGGCGTGCCGATCCGCGATCTGCGCACCATTCTCGAGGCCGTGGCCGACCAGGCTCAACAGACGAAGGATACCGACACCCTCACGGATGCGGCCAGGCAGGCGCTGGCCCGTACGATCACACGCCAGTACCTCGGCCCGGACGGCACCTTGTCGATCATCAGCCTGGATCCGCGGCTGGACCGAACCTTGGCCGATCAGGCGTCCCCGGCGCAGAACGGATCGGTGGCGCCGATCGATCCGGGACTGCCGCAGCAAGTCGTGGCGGCCTTGAAACAGGCGGCGGAACGGGTGGCTACAAGGGGACATCAGCCGATCGTGCTTTGTTCTCCGGCTACCCGCCGATATCTGCGGAAATTGACCGATCGAGTCCTCTATTCCGTCCCCATCCTGGGGATGAACGAAGTGGACGGTGCGGCGAAGTTGCAGGCGATCGAAACAGTGAGACTGGAACCGGGAAACGCGTAATCGGAGTCCTTGATGCAGGTCAAAGTGTTTCATGCATTCACGATGCAAGAGGCCATTCAGGCCATCAAGGCCGAACTCGGGCCCGATGCCTTGATTTTGTCGACCAAGGACGTTCGCCAACGTGGCGCGGTCGCCAAATGGTTCGGCCGCCCGCTGATCGAAGTCACCGCGGCCGTCGACCACAGTGCGGTCCCGGCGGCTCCGAATCCGGAAGCGAAGCAACAGGCACGGCTTCAACCGGCCCGCTCACCCATTCAAGATCCGGTGCTTGTCCCGGCGTCGCGGTTTCAGGAAACGCTCAACGGACTGGTCCATGACAGTCCCTCGCCAAAGTTGACGGGGAAACGGGCCGCGGCGCCGCCGGCCCAGCTGTTCAAAGAACTGCGCCGGAAGCCAGTGCGCCAGCCTCAACTCAGGCGGATTCGAGAGGAGTTGCGCGGGCTGCATCAGCATCTTCTTGAAGGGTATTCGGACGATACGATCACCGTACCGAAACACATTCCGGGTCCGATGACCATCTGGTATCGGGACTTCATCGCTCGCGGGCTTGCGGTTCCCGCCGCGGTCTCATTCGTGCAAAGCCTTCACGACCGGTTGACGGCGGAGGATCTGCGGGATCGGATGAAGGTCCGCGGGGCGCTACGCGAGTTGGTGAAGAGGGAGATGGACGAAGGCATGCCGTTGGTGAAGCCTGATGACGAACGGAAGGTCGCCGTGTTCTTCGGGCCGTCCGGGTCGGGCAAGACGACCGCCGTTGCCAAATTGGCGGCTCGGTTGACCGCCCAAGGACGGTCGGTGGCGCTCGTGACCACCGACACCTGCCGTACGTCGGCAGTTGAACAGCTCCGAGGCTACGCGGATGCGCTCGATCTGCCGATGCACGCGGCCTTTACCAGACAAGACACGGCCGATGCCGTGCGCCGGTATGCCGGAGACCATGTGGTGCTCGTCGATACCGGCGGGCGGACGGTGGCTGATCGCGAGTTTCTTGCCGACGTCAGATGGCTGGCGAGACTGGACCATGCGGTGGACACCCATCTCGTGATGTCCGCCGCGACGAGAGAGGACGATCTACTGGGCATGGCGCGCCGATGCGCGGAGTATGCAGTCAATCGCCTGTTAATAACGAAGCTCGACGAAACCTCCGGGGTCGGCAGCTTGCTGACCCTTCAGAGGCAGACCGGCATCCCGTTCTCGTATTTCAGCACGGGCCCTTGTGTACCTCACGACTTGGAGGTCGCCGGGGCTGATCGGGTGGCCGATCTGCTCGCCGGCTGTTCGGTGCAGGAGGAGCGTCGATCGGAAGAGGCGCTCACGAAAGTGGTCAGCGAGAGCATCGAGTTCGAGCCCGATCGGGCGTCGGCATAAGTCCGTTCATCGAAGGCAAGGAGGAGCGGTTCATGAAGCATTCGGTCCAAGAGTACGGAGTGGGAACGTCGGCGGCCGTGGCCGATCGGCCTCCCGTACAAGTCATCAGTGTCACCAGCGGGAAAGGAGGCGTCGGTAAGACCAATGTCGTCGCCAATCTCGGCCTGGCCCTCGCGCGGGAAGGGAAAAAAGTGCTCGTGTTGGATGCGGACCTCGGGCTGGGCAACCTGGACGTGTTGCTGGGCCTGCTGCCGCAATGGACCATCGAGCATGTGCTGAGCGGCGCCAAGCGGCTCGAAGACATCCTGCTCGATGGACCGGGCGGCATCAAGATTCTTCCAGCCGGTTCGGGAGTGCCGCAGCTCACGGCGCTGTCGGAGCGGCAACTGCTGCATCTTCAAGACGAAGTCGAGGCAGTCACCCAGGCGTACGACGTGCTGCTGATCGACACTGCCGCGGGGATCTCGTCGAACGTGACGTTCTTCGCGAGCGCCGCGCATGAAATCGTGGTGGTAATCTCGCCGGAGCCGACGTCGCTGACGGACGCCTACGCGCTCATGAAGGTGTTGTCCCGCCGACACCGGGAACGGCGGTTCCGTGTCCTGGTCAACATGGTGAAGAGCCAGCGCGAGGCGGTGCAGGTATTCAGGAAGCTGGATCGGGCGGCCGAGCGCTTCCTCCACCTCTCCCTCGACGCGATCGGCTTCATCCCTATGGACGACTATCTGCCGCTGTCCGTCACGGAGCAGCGCGCGGTCCTCGATCTGTTCCCGAAGGCGCCGTCGAGCAAAGCGTTCCTCCAGCTGGGCGCGGCCGTGGCCAAATGGGAGCCGGCGAGCCATCCGAAAGGCACCGTGCAGTTTCTCTGGCAACATCTTTTGCGATAGGCGGCTTCATTCTGATGCATCGGACGAGAGGATCATGAACAAAACACCGCAACGACAGCAGACGACCTGTGTAGCCGAGGACGAAACGTCCCGCGAGCGGCTGATCAAAGAATTCGCGCACGTGATTCGCGCCATCGCCCACCGTCTGGCCTTCCGGTTGCCGGCCTATCTGGACGCCGAGGATCTTATCTCCGTGGGGGTCATCGGCCTGATGGACGCGATGGACAAATACGATCCGTCGCGCGAAGCGAAGTTCAAGACGTACGCGGAATTCCGCATTCGCGGAGCGATGCTGGACGAGATTCGATCGATGGATTGGATTCCGCGCTCCGTCCATGAGCGGATTTCGCAGCTGCAGCGGGCGCAGACCGAATTGATGAACCGGCTCGGCCGGCCGGCCACGGACGAAGAAGTGGCGTCGGCGCTCAAGATGTCCGTCTCGGAGCTCGACGATTTTCTCTCCCGATCCCGCGGCGCGGTGCTGATCAGCCTGGATGATCTGGGCATTCAAGAGCCCGACGGCAACAAGATCCTCAAGATGCTCGCCGACAAACAGCATCCCGACCCGTTGTCCATGATCGTGAACGAGCGGGAGCGGGAAAGCCTCGGCAAGGCCATCCAACAGCTGCCGGAGAAAGAACGGACCGTTTTGACGCTCTACTACTACGAAGAACTGACGATGAAAGAAATCGGGAAAATCCTCAAGGTCACCGAATCGCGTGTCTGCCAGATCCACACGAAAGCGGTCATGCACCTAAAAGTCACGATGGAGGCGCTGCAGTGACCGCGGCGATCGGAAAAAACTTCCGCCGTCGGCAACGATTGCCGACTCGCGGCGCGTCGAGAGACGTGCATCGCGGCGTTTGTGCGACGCGCCGGATGGCATATTTGTTGCTCGCCTTCCAGCCGCGACGAGTGAAAGGATGACGCTATGAATCGCGCGATCTATCCGGTGTTGTCGGGGGCCCTGGCGCAGGAACGAAGCCTCCAGGTGTTTTCCAACAACATCGCCAACGTGAATACGCCCGGCTTCAAACAGGACCAGCAGGGATTTCGGTCGGTGATGTCGCGCCGTCTTGCCGGTCCCGGGCCGGTGCCCGGCGTTCAGAGCATCGCGCACCAGATCATGGCTCCGCCCGCCGGACCCAGCGAACGGGTCTACGCCGCTCCGCACTTCTCGCGCACCACCTTCGAAACGGGGCGCGCCAGAATCACCTCGAACCCGCTGGACGTGGCGATCCAAGGCGACGGTTTCTTCGAAGTCAAGACGCCGCACGGCGTCCGCTACACACGCAACGGCATGTTCTCGCTCGACAACAAGCGGAGGCTCGTGACCAACACCGGGTTGCCGGTTATAGGGACCAAGGGCGAGATCACCGTTCCGTCCGGCACGATACACATCAACGGGGTTGGCGAGATCCAAGTCGACGGCAAAGCCGTCGGCATCCTCAAAGTGATGGAGTTCGCCGAGCACGAGATGCCGGTGAAATCGGACGACGGCCTGTTCGCCGGTGGGAAGGGCAAAGTGATGGCCCATCCCTCGTTGCAACACGGGCATATCGAAGAATCCAACGTCAACGCCTTGGGCGAGATGGTGAAGATGATCCAGGGCATGCGTTCCTACGAGTCCGCGCAAAAGATGATTCAAACCATCGATCGTATGTCCGAAGTCGCGATCCAGGACGTCGGTCGGGTGCTGTAGGAGGAACTTATGATCAGGGCGATGTGGACCGCTTCAACGGGCATGACGGCGCAGCAGATCAACGTCGACACGATCGCGCACAATCTGGCCAACGTCAACACGAACTCCTTCAAGCGCAGCCGGGCGGAGTTCTCCGACCTCCTGTACCAGATCAACCGGATGCCGGGTACCAATGCCTCGAACGTCGGCGTGTATCCGGTCGGCATTCAGATCGGCGCCGGGGTACGGCCGGTGACGGTGGCGAAGGAGTGGCTGCAGGGCAACATGCGTCAGACCAACAACGAACTGGACCTGGCGATCGACGGACCGGGATTCTTCCAGGTCTCCCGGCCTGACGGCACGATCATGTACACCCGCAGCGGCTCGCTGAAGCGCGACAACGTGGGCAACCTGGTTACGGGCGACGGCGACTTGCTCAATCCAGTCATTACGATTCCATCCGGCGCACTCAAGATCGACATCGGCCAGGATGGGACCGTGTCGGTGCTGCTACCCGGCGTGACGCAGGCCTCGCAGGTGGGACAGATCCAATTGACGAAGTTCGACAATCCATCGGGGTTGGTCGCGATGGGCAACAATTTATTCCTCGACAGTTTTGCCTCCGGCCCCCCGCTTCAAGGCACGGGCGGGTTCTCCACCGGGTTCGGCACGATTCAGCAGGGCTTCTTGGAAAGCTCGAACGTCAACTTGGCGGAAGAAATGGTCGCGATGATCATCGCCCAGCGGAGCTATGAGATCAACTCCAAGACGATTCAAGCCTCGGACGAAATGATGGCGATCGCGAACAATCTGCGACGGTAACGACGGAGGGTGACATGAACGCACGGAGGTGGCGATCCATCGGGGCCGCGTGGTTGTCCGCGGCCGTCTGCGCGCTGAGCCTGCCGGCCACTGGATGGTGCGGCGAGCAGCCGGTTCACACGGCCTCCGTCATGGGGACCGGAGACTTGCCCCAGCGGAGCCGCTCCCTTGTGCAGCCAGAACAGCTGCGGCGGGCCATCGTCCGCCATCTCGAACAGTCGCTCGCCGGAAAATTGAGGGAAGTTCAGGTGGCGGTGATCGAGCCGCAGGAGCCGATTCGGATGCCGGCGGGACGGGCGGAGATCGCCGTCCTTCCGAGCTTGCTCGACGAGGGACTCGGCCGGCGGGTGTTCAACGTGCAGCTGTCGACCAATGGGAGGCCGGTGGAAACGGTCGAAGTCTTGTCCGACGTCACCGGCTTTGCCGACGTCGTGGTGCCGGCCAGGTTGATCAAACAGGACGAAGTCATCGAGCCGGAAGACGTGACCCTGTCGCGGATCAAGGTGATGGATTTGCGCCAACAGTTCGTCACCGATCCCAGCGAGGTCATCGGCAAAAGCGCCGTGAGACCGCTGCAATCCCAGTTGCCGATCAGACTCGCGTCGCTCAAGAGACCCTACGCGGTGCGGAAAGGCGATCGGGTCACGATCGAAGCGAGGAGCGGCGGGCTCTCCATCCAAGCCGTCGGCGTGACGAAGGCGGCCGCCGAACAAGGCCAGATGGTGACGGTGACGAACAGCGATTCGGGAAAAGAATTGCGGGCGAAGGTCGTCTCGCCGGGATTGGTGCGCGTTGAGTTTTAACCGCCTCAGCGCCGGATGGCTGACGATGCTGGCGCTGTGCGCCGGGTGCGCTTCCGGTCCCAACGTAAGCGGCAAGCTCATCGTTCCTCCGTTGCCGCCGCCCAAGACCGTCGGGTCCTTGTGGCAGGAGGAAAACGGCCGCGCCTACCTGTATGAAGACATGCGCGCCATGCGGCCCGGCGATATTCTGACGATCAAGATCGTCGAGAAACACAAAGGCTCGAAGTCGGCCGACACCAAAGCGGAGCGCGAATCGACCGTCGACAACAGTCTGAGCGGTTCCGGCATCGGGTATCTGGGCATCCCCGGGGTGCGGCTTGGCGCGGAAGCGACGCGCGGTCTGGGCATCGACGCGAGCGCCAAGAGCAAGTTCGGCGGAAAGGGCGCGACCAACCGGGAAGATACCCTGACCGGGACCATTTCGGCGATCGTCACCGAGGTGTTGCCGAACGGGGACCTCCGCATGGAAGGGCGTCGTGAAGTGACGGTCAACAGCGAAAAACAGATCATGATGCTGAGCGGGGTCGTGCGGCGGGTGGACGTGGACACGAAGAACACGGTGCTGTCGTCCGCCATTGCGGATGCGAAGATCGAGTACTCCGGCCTGGGAGTGGTAGACGACGTTCAGCGGCCTGGATGGTTGGTGAGGGTCCTTGACTGGATCTATCCGTTCTAAGGGGATCGGCTCAGCCTCCGAGGCGGGGCCGTCTGAGGGCGGTCAAGGGGACAGGCAGCAGCCCGAAAGGTGACTGCTCCAAAGGGAGGTGTCGCATGCACACCGTTGAGATGATGGTCATGAGTGGAGTGGTTCGCTCGGCGGATTTCAAGCCGCCGAGACCGGCCCGGTCGCTCACGTTCCGCCAGCAGCCTCGTGACTCGAGTGGAATCCCGGCGCCGATCGTCAGTCAGACCGGGCGCTATCTGGTCGAGCGTATCGCGCAGCTTTTTTTCAGGGAGACGACGAAGGGCATATGGACCTTGCATCGTTGATCAGAACAGTCGGTGTCATCGCCATGTCGACGGTCATCACGCTCGGGCCATGGTCCGGCTCGGCGGAGGCCGTTCGCATCAAGGACATCGGATCGATCGAAGGTGTCCGTGACAACCAGTTGATCGGTTATGGGTTGGTGGTGGGGCTCGATCGGACCGGTGATCAGGTCATCGGCGGCCAGTTCACGATCCAGGCGATGATGTCGATGTTGAACAAGATGGGTATCAACCTCGTGATCGATCCCATCCAGTTGCTGACGAGAAACATCGCCTCCGTCATGGTCACGGCCAAACTGCCGCCGTTCACCAAACCAGGCATGTCGCTGGACGTGGTCGTCTCTTCGATGGCGAACGCCAAGAGCCTGCAGGGCGGCACGTTGCTCCTCACGCCGTTGAAAGCGCCCAATCAACAGGTGTTCGCGGTGGCGCAGGGACCGATTTCGATCGGCGGATTCTTGGGCGGAGTCGGCGGGGCAGGTGGATCCACGGTGTCCAAGAACCATCAAGCGGCCGGCGTCGTGCCAAGCGGCGCTCTCGTCGAAAAGGAATTGGTGGTGAACATCGAAAACTGGGAAACGATTTCCATCCTGTTGCGGCAGGCGGATTTCACCACCTCCATTCGCACGGCCGAAGCCATCGACAATGTTTTCGGCAAGGGGACGGCCCTGCCGGTCAACGCGGGACTGGTCAAGTCGACGATCCCTCCGAGTTTCCAAGGGCGGGTGGTGGAGTACATCGCGACGATGGAAGGGCTCGACGTGGCGGTCGATGTGCCGGCCAAAGTCGTGGTGAACGAGCGGACTGGCACCGTGGTGCTCGGGGAACATGTGCGGATCTCCACTTGTGCCATCTCGCATGGCAACTTGACGATCTCGGTGAAGAACACATTGAACGTCTCGCAGCCCACGGCGCCAGTCATCGGTTCGACCGGCGGACAGACCGTGGTCACGCCGGATACGCAGACCGACGTGAAGGAACAGGAATCCCGTCTGATCGTCGTCGATGAGACCGTCACGTTGGGTGAAGTGGTGAAGGCCTTGAATGCGGTGGGGGTCACTCCCAGAGATCTTGTCGCCATCCTGTCGGCGCTCAAGGCAGCCGGAGCCCTCCAAGCTGCGCTTGAGGTCATATAATGGATAGGCTCGTCAGAAGAACCAGGGTGTGCTGGGTGGAGTTAAGCTAACTTATTGAAAGATATGGTGATGGACCTCTCGCTTCCCCTCAATATCTCCACGGATTCGTCGGATCCACAGTATGAAGGAGCGATTCGGGCGTTGCAGTCTGTTCATGCGCATCAGGCCGCCGAGCGAATCAGGGAAGCAGGCAAAGAATTCGAGGGCTTCTTTGTCTCCTATCTGCTCAAAGTGATGAGGGAAACCGTGCATGCCGGGCTACTGAAAAACCAAGCCGGGGAGATGTTTCAGTCCTTCTACGATCAGGAAATCGGTCGCCGGGCCGCGGAGGCCGGGGGCTTCGGGGTCGGAGCCATGGTGGAGGCCTATATCCAGCAACAACATGCCGTAACCGAGAGCAGGGGGCTCAAGTTTCCCGTCCGGGACGCCGATAACGGTTCCGGTGAGGGCGGGACTCTCGGAAGCCCGCTCCAGGTGGGAAGAGAATCGAATCAGGGGAGGGAGTGACGATGGAAATCTCAGGGCGAGGCGGAGCGACTGATCTCGCGAAACTGCTGTTGGGCGTGCAGGAGGCGGGACCTGCGACGAGCGGCTACCGTGCGAAGCCCCAGCGGCAAGGCGACCGGGTTCAGATCTCGGACCAAGCCAAGGAATTGCAACGGATCAAGGCGCTCACCGGCGAGCCGGACGAGGCACGCGCGGAAAAGGTGGAGCGGATCCGCCAAGCGATCAACAATGGAACGTACAGCGTCGAGGGGCGGAAAGTCGGCGATGCGATCATCCGCCATGCCTTGACGGAACAAGTGCTGTAGTCTTCCCTCTCCCTGCTGGCGAGAGGCGACTGGGCGACAACTGATTCCAAGACGCTCCGGCAGGGAGACCACGATGAGTGCCGCACAATCGGTCCTATCTCCGCTTACCGACATCCTCAATCGAGAAGAAGCGGCCTGCGATCAGCTCTTGGCGACGCTCCATAAAGAGCGGACCGCCATCAGGCGGCTGGCCATCGACGATTTCCACGCGATCAACGAACAACGGGGCGCCGTGTTGGCCTCGCTGGAGCTGCTCGAGGGCGAACGGCAACAAGTCATGGTGAGGCTTTCGCAGTCCTGGGGCCTGCCGGAAGAGCGGCTCACGCTGCAGACGATTGCCGAACGATTGCAGTCGCCCGCTTCCCCGGGGCTCGATGAGCGGTACGCCAGACTGGCGAGAAAACTGCGCACGGTCCGTGAGGAGATCGCATTCAACGCCCGGTTGATCGAGGCGATTCAGTCCTTCGTGACCCACGTGCTGTCGGCCTGGACCGAAACGGTTTCGACGGACGGCTTGTATTCCTTCAGCGGCGACCGGAGCACGCGCATCTCAGGCGGCTCGTTCGTACGGCAGCGGGTGTAACGCATCATGTCTCTGAACGTCCTCTTCGATATTGCCCGAACCGCTCTCAGCACCTCCCAGAAGGCCATCACCGTCACCGGCCACAACGTCGCGAACCTCAACACTCCAGGTTATTCCCGGCAAGAGACGGTGGTGTCCGAACGGCCGCCGGTCAACGGCACGCCGGGGATGATGGGAACGGGTGTCCAGGCCGTGGCGATCCGGCGGTTCGTGGATCAATTCGTGAATCGCCAGTTGACGACCTCCCGCCAGGATCTGGGGCGGCTCTCGGTCTCCCGCGACGAACTGTTTCGGCTGCAAAACATCTTCAAAGACAGCAACAACGAGGGCATCGCCGCCCGTATCAGCGATTTGTTCCAAGGGTTTCAGGATGTCGCGACGAACCCCAACGAACTCACGGCCCGCTCCGTGCTCCTCGCCAAAGCCTCCCAGTTGAGTTCCAGCCTCAATCAGGCGTCATTGGAACTCAAAACCGCCGAGCAGTCGCTGAATTTTCAGGTGAAGCAGACCGTCACCGAGATCAACAGCCTCGCCAAGCAGATCGCCGAGCTGAACGACAAGATCGTCACGGCCGAAGTGACGGGACAGAACGCCAACGACCTGCGGGACCAGCGGGATGCGGTGGTCAACGATCTGGCGCAACGCATCGACGTGACGACCATCGAAAATGCGTCCGGCGCGTTGGGAATTTTCGTGGCCAGGGGCCAAGTGTTGGTGGAGAGCGGAACGGTCCGCGAGCTGGCGGCGGTAGAAGATCCGGCCAACCGGGGGTTGGTCGGCATCGGCTATTTGATGGGTGGGACGAGGCCGCTGACGATCGACTCTCTCATCTCGAACGGGCGGATCCGCAGCCTGCTGGATTTGCGCGATCAGACGGTTCGAGACATGCAGCAATCCTTCGACCGCCTGGCCGCCACCCTGGTCAACGAGGTCAACCAGGTTCACCGGCAAGGGTTCGGTTTGGACGGATCGACCGGGCGCGATTTCTTCAGTCCGCTCGTCGTGACGACGGAGAACAGCGCTCTCAATCAAGGGGCGGCCGCCATCGGATCCGGCGCCGTGACGGCCAGCAGCCTCTTAACCCAACACGACTATGAGATCCGATTCTCCAGCTCCAGCGCCTACTCCATCGTCGATGCCACGACGGGCGCGACGATCAAGGGCAACTATACCGGCACGCAAATCACGGCCCCTTCGTCGGCCACGCCATTGGCGATCGTCACCGGCTCGAACGATACCTTGACCGTCACGGTCGACGGCGTGGCGAGCGGCACCATCACATTAGCGGGGGCCGCCTCGCCGGGATTGCCGTATGCGTCCGGGGCGGCCTTGGCTCAGGAACTCCAAAACAAAATCAATGGGGACGCGGCGTTGCAGGCGGCGGGGAAAACGGTCTCGGTCATATTCGACCAAACCACGAGCCGGTTCGTCATCACCTCCAACTCGACGGCGTCGACGTCGGCCGTCAACGTGACGGGCGGAACCGCCCGTGCCTCGTTGGGATTGACGAGCGGCATTTCCACGGCGGCTTCAGGTACCTACGGCAGCCCGGCCACCTTTACCTTCGACGGCATCAGCGTCACCGTCACAGGCGTTCCTGCCGCGGGAGACGTGCTGAAGGCCAACTCGTACCACGATGCGGCCAAGCGGCTGTCGGTCGCGCTGACCGGTCCGTCGTCGATCGCGGCCTCCTCGACGAGGACGGGTCTGCCGGGCAACGACGCGAATGCGCTTGCGCTCGTGGCCTTGCAGCATCGACAGCACCAGGCGCTCAACGGCGGCACCTTTCACGACGCCTACCGTAATACGGCAGCCGGCCTGGGCGTGTCGGCGCAGGCCGCCGACCGCGACCATGAAGCCCAAGAGATCTTGAAAGATCAGATCGAGACGTTGCGCGCGCAGGTGTCGGGGGTGTCGCTGGACGAGGAACTGGTCAACTTGATCAGGTATCAGCGCGGGTTCGAAGCGGCGTCGCGGCTCGTCACGGTGACGAATGAAATGTTCGAAACGTTGCTGTCCTTGAAACGGTAGCTGCGAGGTGGGGACATGAGAGTGACGGAACAACAGACCTTCGGGGTGCTGGCCAATACCCTGCAGCGCTCGCGCGCCCGCCTGCTCGAGTTGCAGCAACAGGTCTCGACGGGCAAAGCCGTCCTCCGACCCTCCGACGATCCCAGCATCTACAATCACATCATGTTGGACAAGGCTTCCATCGCGGCGATCGATCAGCGGACGCGGAACATCACGTTTGGGCAGACCAGATTGGATTTGTCCGACAAGGTCCTGAGCAGCTCGACGGAGGTGTTGTCCCGCGTCAGGCAGCTCGCCGTGCAATTCGGCAACGATACCAACGGCCCGGCCGAACGGGCGGTCGGCGCCCGCGAGGTGCGGCAGTTGCTCGCGCAGATCCAGTTGTTTGCCAACACCGAGTTGAACGGACAGGCCATCTTCACGGGGACGAGCACGCATGGACGAACGACCGGCCTCAGCATCACGACGCCGGTTACGGTCACGAACGGATCGACCGATACCTTGGTGGTCAGCGTCGACGGCGTGACCTCCGGGACGATCGATCTCGTTGCGGCGACCGCCGGCTATACAGGGAGCGAGCTTGCCGCACTGTTGCAAAGCCGCATCAATCAGGATGGCGTGCTCTCGGCGGCGGGCAAACAGGTGAGCGTCACGTTCGAGGGAGATCACCTCGTCATCGCCTCGGGCCAATACGGCACGACCTCGACCGTCGAAGTCACGGGCGGCACCGCCCGCGCGGTGTTGGGATTGGCGGGAGGCAGCGTCACCACAGGAGCCAGCCCGTTCGCCTTGACGGCGTCCGTCGCCCGGGCTTCCGGCAACAGCGGCGGTGTCTCCGCGAGCGCCGGCCGCGTCGGTGACCCGAATCTGGTGACCATGGACGATTACCTGATCCGGTTTTCGTCAGGGACCACGTACGACGTCCTCGATGTGACGGTACCGCCGACGGTCGCCAAGGGCGCATCGAACGGGGGAGCGGCGTTCGTCTCCGATGCCGGCATCGCGAATCCGGCCCAGCTCAAGCTGCATCAATACCAGATTCAGTTCACCTCGCCGACTCAGTACTCCGTCTTGGACAGCACGGCGGGAACCACGCTGTCGTCCGGGAATACGTACGTCTCCGGCAGTCAGATTGCCTTCGACGGGCTGCGCGTGACGGTGTCCAATGGACAGCAGGGGGGACCCCAGACCGGGGACACGTTTACCGTGGGCCTTGCTCCTCGGACGGTGCTGGCGAACCAGACGTACGTCTCGGGAGGGGACATCAGCTTCGACGGCATTCGCGTCACGCTCACCAACGGAACCGGCGCTCCGGCCTCCGGGGATCTCTTCTCCATCGTGACCGGCGTGCAGTATCAGGGGGACAGCGGGGTGCACAGCATCGAAGTCGGCAACGATCAATCGGTCGCGACCAACGTCTCGGGCGATCGGATGTTCGCGACCCCGACCGCGGATCTGTTCGCGACGATCAAGGAGTTGGTCACCTCCTTGCGGACCAACGAGCGGGGCGGGGTCACGAGGTCGCTGGGCGGAATCGACGGAAGCCTCGCCGCCATCGGCGCCGTGCAGGGCGAAGTGGGAGCCTTGTCCAACCGGTTGACGAGCAGCGCGGCTCAGCTCGAAGATGCCAAAGGGTTCTTCACGCAAACCTTGTCGCAGACGGAAGACATCGATCTGGCGAAGGCGATATCCGATTTGACTCTGCAACAGTTCGCGCTTGAGGCTGCCAGTCGGACGCTGACGAAGGTGTTCGAAAACTCCCTGCTGAACTATCTCTGAAGCCGTCGGCGGCGGTCAAGTTCCTCTAAAGGCGGCCGATAGAGATGAGAGGGGCAGTGAACGGGTGGTCAATCCGGCCGTCCGGCAAGGCCGCAACTGGCGAGCAGGTTCAGCATACCGCCGCTTGTGCGCGGCCCCTTTGAATGTTGCGAGGCGGCGCCGGCGGGGATGTTCACCGTTCTACTCAGCCAAGGAAGGCTGGCATGCTGGTTTTAACGCGGCGACGTGGCGAAGGCGTCACGATCGGTCCGGACATTCGGGTGGTCGTGCTCGGGATGAAAGGCGGACAGGTCCGCCTGGGTATCGAAGCGCCGCTGACCGTCGAAGTCCACCGTGACGAGGTCTACGCGCGCATACAAGATGAAAACCGTCTGGCGGCGCGTCCCCAGATCGTTCCCTTGGAAGCATTCCGGAACTTGATGCAATCGAAACAGCGCCGGACGAGTTGAGCCTAACGATGAAGTGCCACAGCGCCAAATTCGGATCGTTTGAGGTCAAGGAGGAGAGCGTCCTCACATTTCCATCCGGATTGCTCGGCTTCCATGAACAAACCCGGTATGTGATTCTCGATCATGATACCGATGCGCCCTTCAAATGGTTGCAAGCGATGGATGATCCGGGGTTGGCCTTCGTCATTATGGATCCGGTCGACTTCATGGAGGGCTATTCCGTCGCCCTGACTTCGGAAGCCTTGGCGGAAGTCAAAGGCGAGGCCTCGGAAGATCTGTCGGTTGCCGTCATCTTGACGATTCCTTCGGAGGATCCGGCCTCGGTCACGGCGAACCTCCGTGGGCCGCTCATCATGAATCCTCGCACCAGGCTCGGCAAGCAGCTCGTGTTGGCGGACAGTTACCCCACCCGTCATCCCGTGTTTTCCGCACCGACGCCTCTGCCAGCAGAGAAAGCACTTCCAGCGACTGCTTGTCAATAATGCGGTATTCCCTATGGCCGACGGTCCGGCTACGCCGCAGCGCGGTCCGGTTTGGCGAGATACTGTTCGATGTCCCGAGTGAGGTGGGCGACCGCTTGGCGTAATGGTTCGATCATCCGTCCCGCGTCCTGGACTTGTCCGGCCTTCCCCATCGCTTCGAGCTGGCTCGCGAGCAGCGACACTGTTCTGGCACAGAGATTCCCGGCCGTGCCTTTGAGCAGATGGGCCGCCTGTTCGAGAGCCGGGGCCTCCCCCGTTTCCACGGCGGTGGTGATTCGCTGCACCATGCCGGCGGAGCGGCCCAAGAACATGCCCAGCAACTGGCGGAGAAATTCTTCGTCCCCGCCGATGTTGTCGAGCAGCGTTACCGGATCGAAGGCCGGGAGTTGTCGGAACGAAGGAGGACTGAGCGGCCGGCCGGTCCCGTGCTGGATCGCAGCAGGCCGAGCGGCGGTCGGTGTCGACGAACTCTCCGTCACCGGTAGCCATCGCAGCAGGGCAGCCTGTAGCTCCTCGCTCTTGACCGGCTTCGAGAGATAGTCGTCCATGCCGGCCGCGAGGCAGCGTTCCCGGTCTCCCGGCATGGCATTGGCGGTGACGGCGATAATCGGAATATGAGTAGCGTGGTGCGTCCGTTCGCCGGCCTGTTCCCTGGCGCGGATCGCCGCGGTAGTCTCGAACCCGTCCATGACGGGCATCTGGCAGTCCATCAGGACCGCGTCGTAGCGAGCGCCGTCGAGCGCGGTCAGCGCTTCGCGTCCTCCATCGGCCACGGCGACGTCATAGCCCATACGTTCGAGCAGCTTGGCGGTTAATTTTTGGTTGACGGGATTGTCTTCAACGACAAGGACGTGCGCCGGCCGTATCCCGGTTGGCGGCGAACCGCCGTCGCCCGAGGAACGTTCGGCCGGGACGCGCGCAAATCCCAGCGCTCGGCACAAGCCGTCGTACAGTTGATCGTGGCGCACGGGTTTGGTGAGGTAGACGTCGATGCCGGCCTGTTTGGCCTGGTCAGCCTGTCCCTTTTGGACGAGTGAGGTCAACAGGAGAAGCCGGAGGTTCCGGCCGGCCGGATGCGCGCGGAGCATCTTCGCCAGTGCCAAGCCGTCCTGGTCCGGCATCATCATATCAAGGACGGCGACGTCATAAGGCCGCCCGGAGGTGGCGGCGGCTTCGACCAGTTCGACGGCCCGCTGGGCGTTCTCGGCGCGGTCGTCCTGTATGCCCCATCCGCTCAAGAAATGGTGGAGAATCATGCGGTGCGATTCGTTGTCGTCCACGATCAGGACGCGGCGGTTCTTCAGGTCCGACTGCGTGTCCTGGCTGACGGACTGCACCGGTTGTTTGTCGAACAGAGTCGTGCACCAGAAGGTGCTGCCTTTCCCATCGGTACTGGTCACCCCGATGTTTCCACCCATCAATTCCACCAGCTGTTTGCAGATCGCCAGGCCCAATCCCGTACCGCCGAACCTCCTGGTCATCGAACTGTCGGCCTGCGTAAACGGAGTGAACAGCCGTTGCTGCCCTTCGGGAGGAATACCGATGCCCGTGTCGGTGATCTCGAATCGGATGCGGACCCGCTCGACCCCCTCCTCTTCGAGATACGCTTGGAGCGTCACTTCCCCTCGATCCGTGAACTTGACCCCGTTGGCCACCAAGTTGGTCAGAACCTGGCGCAGCCTCCCGGGATCTCCTTTCAAAGCGGTCGGCACCTCGCGGTGCACGCAGCCGGTGATTTCGATACCCTTCGTTTGCGCCCGTTCCGCGAACTGGGCGAGCACGTCCTCCACGGTCGTGCGCAGATTGAAGTCGATCGACTCGAGTTCCAACTTGCCCGACTCGATCTTGCTGCAGTCTAGGATATCGCTGATGATCGCCAGCAGCGCCTCGCCGCACTGCCGGATCGTATCGACGCAAGACTGTTGATCTTCCGTCAGCGGAGAGTCCCGGAGCAGGTCGGCCATGCCGATGACGCCGTTCATCGGCGTCCGTAGCTCGTGGCTCATGGTGGCGAAGAAGTTGGTTTTGGCCTGTGCCGCCGCCTTGGCCTGTTGCAATGCCGATTCCAATTCTCCGTTCGTCCGTTCGAGGCGGACGGTCGCGTCCTGCAACAACTGCTGGGTCAAGCGGATGTCGGTGAGATCCACCGCATAGCCGCGGACGTGCCGGTGAGGAAGATCGGGGCAGAAGGTCCAAGCAAAGGTAAATCCTGAATGTGTCACCTCGACCGGGAGAGACGTATGGCCGCTCTCCAAGCAGTCCTGGATGATGCGTTCGATGTCGGAGGGCACGACGCGGGGAAACCCCTGCTCCGAATAGCCGAAGGCCTTCAGCAGAGTCGTCATGGCGGGGTTGGCGTAGAGCAAGCCTCCCGTCTCGTCCAACTCGATCAGAGGCGCCGGAGACTCTTCAGCGATTTTGGCCAGGCGATTACGGTCGTCTTCGACCGCCTGCTCTTCCGTCAGGTCACGAAAACTGAACAGCGCGGCAGGGCCCGGACTCTCGCACAGCGGATGGCAAGACCAACTGATCTGAAGCGAACCCCCTCCATCCGGGTCGATCGTATGAATTCCCTCAGCCGGTTGCCGGGCGGCGAGGATGCCCGGCAGCCTCGGGGCTCCCGGGAGCAGGTGCCCCCCTATATCCTGCCAGCCGAACAATCGTTCGAGAGGTTGTTCGATGCAGCGTTCGCGCGACCGCGAGAGCATGCGGGCCGCAACGCGATTCGCCCAGAGCACCGTTCCTCGCTCATCCACCAGGCAACAGGCGAGAGAAAGCGCGTCGAGCAGCGGAGAGGCAATCGGAGCAGCCTGGGCGCTGTGGTGCGCCGGTCGGGGTTTAGGCGCGTGAGTCGATTCGCTCATGCCGCAGGCTCCTGGGGAGTGCAGTCGAGATACATGGCGACGTTGATCTGTTCGGTCGTCGGATCGAGCGCCGTCAGGATCGTCCGTTTCGGCTCCGCATCTATCCCTGTCGCCAAATCGATCTCGAGGGGGGTCGGGTAGGATTCTCCGCGCGGCCCCAACACCACCTTGACGATCGGTTTCAATCGATGCTCCGGATGGACTCCGACGACGATCGCTTTTTCCCCCGTGTTGAGTTTGACGACGCTGCCGATCGGATAGACGCCCAGGCACTTGATCGCCAATTCGACGAGCGCCTTGTCGAACGTCCGCTTCTCTCCCAACATGAAGAGGTTGCGAATGGCTTGGAACGGAGAGAGCGGCACGTGTCCCGCTCGGAAGGTGACCAGTGATTCGTAGGTATCGACGAGTCCGACCAATTGACCGGCCATGGCGAGCGCCGTTCCGCTCAGCCGAGCGGGATAACCGGAGCCGTCGATGCGTTCATGGTGTTCCACGACAATGCGGCGAGCGATGTCGGGAAAGCCCATTACGTCTGCCAGCATCGTGTGACCCAGACGGGGATGCTGCTGGAGCAATTCTTCTTCATGGAGAGCCAGCTGACGCCTGGCGCGATACAGGTTTCGGGGCAGTCTGACGTAGCCGATGTCGTGCATCAACGCCCCGACGCCGATCATCTCCATCTCGTCTTGCGGGACGCCGTATTCCGAGGCGAAGATCAGCGAAAGGATCGAGGTGTCGATCGCATGGGCGGCCAAACTGCGGTCGAAGCGCCGCATCTGCTGCAGCATCACCTGCGTCATCATTGCCGTGCGGTCCTGCAGCACTCGGGTGAAGAACCCTCCCACGATCGATCGGAGGGCCGGTACCGAGGGAACATCGCCGTTGTTCACTTCTTCGAAGACCCGCTCAATGGCGGCTTCAGCTTCCTGGTACATCATCTGGTCGAGGCGGCTCACGGCATCGGGTCGCTTGTCGGAGGCCGGGGACTTATTCGACCCGGTGGGCGACGGCTCGCTCACGGACGGGGCAACGGCTCCGTCGGCAGCGGACGCCGAAGCCGGTTCCTGATCCGGTACGTCCAGCCCCTTGTTGGGATCGATCGAGACCTCGCGGACTCCATGGCGGATCAGCTCCGCGACGGTGTCGCTCGATTGGACGAGAAAGTGGTGGAGTAGATAGGGGGTCTTGTACCAGGGCTGGTCCATGCCGACCACGAACATGCCGGGTTTGAGCTGCTCGATACGAATACGTTTGCGCACTTTCATCCACGTCTCCTTCGTCGCGTCTCGCGGCATCGGCCGGACCGGCGGCCGCTCCTGTCCGTGCGGAACCCGTCATTGCCGTATCGGCCTTGTGTGATGCCGACTTGACTGTTGGCACCGGATACCTCCCGTCTTCCTAGGATCGTGTGCGGCGAGCGCCGCTGGTCTCAAGTTACCGTTGCCCAAGGCCGATAAAGTTCGTCGAAGCCGGTTGGTGCGTTTTACCGCTCCTTGCTCCCGGCCGAAGGGAATGGCGATGCGTAGACACATCTCGATCGACGAACTGTCTGTCGGCATGAAGATTGTCAAGTTGGACAAGTCATGGGCCGAGACGCCTTTTCTCCGGCACCGCATGAAGGTGACCGCTGTGCAGCAAATCGAGGCGCTTCGCGCCTGCGGTGTCCGTGTGTTGGACGTCGAAGCCGACGAGTCCGCGCCTGAGTCCAAGCCGGCTGCCGCTCCGGCCGCCGATGAACCGCCCTCGCAGAGCCTCTTGGCGCCTGAGCCCGCTGCCGAACCGGGCGCCTCGGTCGGCGAACCGTCCCCGACGACTTTCGAAGAAGAGCTGCCGCTGGCCAGACAAGTCTACAAGGCGGCCAAAAACGTGATCGGGCAGGCCATGGTCGACGTACGCATGGGGCGCGACATCAATATGGAAGCGGTAAACCAGGTGGTGTCCGAGATGGCGGACAGCGTGCTCAGGAATCCGGATGCGCTGACCAGCCTGTCGCGGCTGAAGCAATTCGACGAATACACCTTCTACCACTCGGTGAACACGTCTCTGCTGGGGCTGGCGCTGGGGCGGAGTGCCGGCTTCGACCGTGATACCCTGCACCGGTTGGGAGTCGGCACACTGCTCCATGACATCGGCAAGACGCGGATTCCACTCGAGATCCTGAACAAGCCCGGGCGCTTCGAGGCCAACGAATTCGAGATCATGCAGCAGCACGTCATGCGCGGCGTCGAAATCCTGTCCGGCACAACCGGCCTGTCCGATGTCTACCTGAAACCGACGATGGAACATCACGAGCGGGTGGACGGGACCGGATACCCGTATCGTCGCACCAAGGCCGAGCTCAGCGAGTTCGGCCTCATCGCATCGATCGTCGATATTTACGATGCCATTACCAGCGATCGCTGTTATCACAAGGCGAAGCCGCCGCACGAGGCGCTGCAGTTCATCTACCAGCTGGCGCAGCGCGGCCACGTCGACAGCCAGTTTCTGCAACGGTTCGTGCAAGTGGTGGGAGTCTATCCCGTCGGGTCACTCGTCGGACTGAACACGGGAGAAATTGCCGTCGTCTGCCAGATCCACCATCAGCGTCCGCTGGAGCCGCAGGTGCTCATCGTAAAATCGAGCGGCAATACGTTGTTGGCGATGCCGGAGTCGGTGAATTTGGCCGAGCAAGTCCGTCGACCGCGCCGGACGGTCCATTCGGTACTCTCCCCCGAAAACGTCGGGATCGACCCCAAGACCTATCTCGACAAGGAGGCCGCATGAGCGACTCGACGCCCTCGACTGTCTCGCACTCCTTCCTTTCAGTCGGATTGCCCTTGAAGCTCACGATCCATACCGAGCAGGGAAAAATCCAATGCGCCTCGACGCTGTTGGGTTGGAAAGACAACGCCTGGCTGGTCTGCGAATGGCCTTTTCACGACCAGCAGGATGTGAAATGCAAGGCAGGGGCTTCGTGCGTCGTCAGCTATATGCATGCGGGCAAGTGGATCGGATATCGAAGCGAGGTTCGGGACTCCGTTCTGCAGCCGGTGCCGTTGCTGTTTCTTGCCTTTCCTAAGACTGTGGAGGAATTCCACCTCCGAAAACACGTGCGCGTCCCGAGCAACGAACCGATGTTGCTCATGGAGGTCGGCGGCGAAGGAACCGGCGTCAAACCGGGCAAAGACGGATTGCTTGGCGGCCTTCTCCAAGACGTCAGCCAAAGCGGCTGCAGCGTGTTGGTCGCGCAGCTGCCGAAGAGCCTCAAAGCCGGCGCCCTGATCAAGATGGAATTCGGCTTGCCGGGCATCGGGCACATCACCAACCTGAGCGGCGTGGTGAAGAATCTCCAAGAGCAAGGCGCCGCATTCCTGCTCGGCGTCGAATTCCGGTTCAACGACATGGAGTTCATCGAGTTCCGCGGCTGGGGCGGATCGGTCCAGCAGGTGCTCGAACGATGCATTCTTCAGAAGCAGAGCGGGGGAGAGCCGGCCTTGCGCTCGCGTCAATGATTTGACGCTCGACGTCAGGCTCCTGGCGTGAGCTGTCCCGGTCGATCCCTTACCGGGTGCGCAGGGAAAAAAGTTCCTCCCTACGAGCGATCCAACAAGGCAGAATCTTCCGAATCGCCCCGCCCGCGCCTCCATTTCGATGTCCTGTCCCATGATTCTCTCGCCATGCCGGCATGAGGGCAATGGCATGTCTCTTGATTACAGACCGTCCGTGGTGAGGGGTGTCTCATTACCGGGGAGGAACGTACGATGACCCTGTCCGCAACGCCGTTGACGCCGCTGAACCCCCGATGGTCCCTTGCACACGACACCATCGATCGGCAGGACCTCGACCGGCTTATCGATTGGTTGCGCACCTATCCCCGGCTGACGAAAGGCGCGGTGACGCTGGAGTTCGAAGCACAGTGGAGTCGTTGGCTCGGTTCTCCGCATTCCGTGCACTGCAACTCCGGTTCGTCCGCCAATCTGCTGATGTATTACGCGCTGCTGCTCTCCGGGCGGTTGCGCAACAAGAAAGTGATCGTGCCGAGCGTGGGATGGGTGACGTCGATTGCGCCGGCCATTCAGTTCGGATTCGAGCCGATCATGTGTGAAGCCGACCCCGACACCTTCGGGCTCGACTTGAACCATCTCGAAGCCTTGCTCAAGCGCCATGAGGCCCATGCCGTTTTGTTGGTTCAGGTGTTGGGCGTCCCCCACAAGATGAACGAACTGATGGCGCTCAAGGATCGTTACGGGTTCTATCTGCTCGAAGACGCCTGCGCGGCCATCGGTGCCACCTATCATGGCCGCAAAGTCGGCACCTTCGGCGACATGTCCAGTTTCTCCTTCTACTTCGGCCACCAGATGTCGACGATCGAAGGAGGGATGGTGTCGACCGCCGACCCTCGGTTTCACGACTTACTGCTGATGCTCCGCAGCCATGGCTGGAGCAAAGATCTCGGAGCCGAGTCGCACAGGCGCTTGGTCGAACAGTACGAGATCGACGATTTTCATTCGCCGTTCGTGTTCTACGAGCCCGGGTTCAATGTCCGTTCCACCGATCTCAACGCATTCATCGGATTGGGGCAGGTCGAAAAGCTGGATCGCATGACGAGCCAGCGCCAGGCTCATCACAATCAGTACGTCCAGGCGCTCGGCGAGCGGTTCATCATTCAACGCCCCCCTGCCGGCGGGACCGTGGCCAGCATTTCATTCGGCTTGCTGGCCAGGGATCGAGCCGAGCGGCGCAGGATCGTTCAGGCGCTTTCGGCGCAGGGAATCGAAACCCGGATCTTTTCAGCGGGCAATCTCGGGCTCCATCCGTTTTGGGTTAACCGGTACGGCGCGGCCAGCTTTCCCGTCGCAGACCGCATTCACCACTGCGGCTTCTTTTTGCCGAATCACTCGTCGATGGACGACGCGGACGTCGACCACATCACCCGCGTCGTACTGGAGGCCGCATGAACGGACCGGTGTTGGTCACGGGCGGCGCGGGACTGCTGGGTTCCGCGCTGCGCCGGCTGGCTCCTCAGGCGATCTATCTCTCCCGGAGTGATGGGGATTTGCGGGACTTCGCCACGGCGCGACGGATTCTGTCGGACGTGCGCCCCTCCGCGCTCGTGCATCTCGCCGCCCTGGTCGGCGGAGTCAAGGAGAATGCCGAGCACAATGCGGCCTTCTTCGAGGACAACGTCTTGCTCAACACATCGGTCCTGGCCGCCGCCCGGGCGGCTCGCGTGCCCAAACTGATCGCGATGCTGTCCAGCTGCGCCTTTCCGTTATTCGGCGACCGGCCGACGACCGAAGCGGATCTGCAGTCCGGTACGCCCTACGAAGGGAATGCGGGATACGGACAGGCGAAACGCTTGTTGGATCGGCACATTCGCCTGGTGGTGTCCGAAACGGGATGGGATTGGAGCAGTCTGACGCCGGTCACGCTGTACGGGCCGCACGACCGGTTCGAGCCGGGCAACGGCCACGTGGTTGGTTCGTTGATCCGCCGTTGTTGGGAAGCCAAGCAGACCGGCGGCCCCTTAATCGTGTGGGGAAGCGGGCGGGCCATCCGTCAGTTCGTGTTCGTAGACGACGTGGCCACACTGTTGTGGCAACGCGTGCACCAATCGGGTTCGCCTGATACTACCATCATCGCTCCTGATCAGGGCATTTCGATCAAACAGTTGGCGGAGGGCATCACACGCGCCATGAGATACGAAGGGCTCATCCGGTTCGACAGCAGCCAGCCGGAAGGGGTGCTTGTGAAACGGCTTCTGAGCGCGGCGTTCACCGACCGCTTCCCCAAATTCCTGTTCACGCCGTGGGAAGAAGGGTTGAGCAGAACCGTTCGTTGGTTTCTCGGCATAGTGGAGTCGGCGGACGGAGCCCGCCATTCTGAACCATCGTTCTGTCGGTGACCCGGAGGAGACTGGTCTGACAATGATGCACAACACAGCCCGCGTATTGATTACCGGTGGAGCCGGATATATCGGATCGGTGTTGACCAAGCAACTGCTCGATCGCGGATTTCGCGTCACGGTGCTGGACAACTTTCTGTTCCGTCAAAACAGTCTCCTGGACTGCTGCGCGTACGAGGACTTTCGAGTGGTCCGGGGTGACTGCCGCGACGAACGGCTGGTCGGCGACCTCCTACGGGACGCGGACATCGTCATCCCCTTGGCCGCCCTGGTCGGCGCGCCCCTCTGCGACCGGGACCGAGTCGGAGCGGTATCCGTCAACTACGAAGCCGTGCAGATGTTGTGCAAGCTGAGCTCGCCGGCTCAGCGCATGCTGTTTCCCGTCACGAACAGCGGGTACGGCATCGGGCAGCCGGGTGTGCCCTGTACCGAGGAAAGTCCGTTGCGACCGATCAGCCTGTACGGCGAAACCAAGGTCAAAGCCGAGCGAGCCGTGTTGGACCGCGGCAATGCCATCACCCTGCGGCTGGCGACCGTGTTCGGGGCTTCGCCGCGGATGCGCATGGATTTGCTGGTCAACGACTTCGTGTGGCGCGCCGTCCAGGACCGGGCGGTCGTCGTCTTCGAAGGGCAGTGCAAACGCAATTATATCCACGTGCGCGACGTCGTCCGCGCCTTTCTCCACGCCATCGACCACTTCGACGCGATGAAGGACCGGCCCTACAACGTCGGACTGGACGACGCCAATCTGTCGAAGCTGGAACTCTGCCAGGAAATCCGGCGCGTCCTCCCGCAGTTCGCCTTCTTCGAGGCGCCGATCGGAGAAGATCCGGACAAACGGGACTACATCGTTTCGAATCAGCGTCTCCTGGCCACAGGATTCCGGCCTGAATGGTCGTTGCAACGGGGCATCAGAGAACTCGTCAAGTGTTACACCGTCGTGCGCAGCATGGCATACGGAAACGTCTAATCGCAGATCGGGGGAAGCGATGATCATCAGCCGCACACCGTTCCGGATTTCTTTCTTCGGCGGGGGGACGGATTATCCGGTGTGGTTCAAAGAGCACGGGGGCGCGGTCCTGGCCACCACCATCGACAAGTACTGCTACATCAGCTGCCGGTATCTGCCGCCGTTCTTCGAGCATCGCACCCGCATCGCTTATTCGCGGATCGAACAGGCGAAGTCCAACGACGACATCGAACATCCGGCAGTGCGCGGTGTCCTGCAATACTTGAATATCCAACACGGCCTCGAGATCCATCACGACGGAGACCTGCCGGCCCGTACCGGCTTGGGCTCGAGTTCGTCGTTCACGGTGGGCCTGCTGCACTCCCTGTATGCGCTCCAGCACACGATGCCAAGTAAGGCCGAGTTGGCTCAAGCGGCTATCCACATCGAACAGGACGTGTTGCGTGAGTCGGTCGGCTGCCAAGACCAGGTCCTGGCCGCTCACGGCGGACTCTGCCAGGTGAAATTCTTCGAGAACGGCGAGATCGGATATCAGCCGATCGTCATGCGGCCGGAGCGGTTGTCGGAGTTTCAAGACCATTTGCTCTTGTATTTCACGGGATTCTCCCGGATGGCGTCGGAAATCGCCAAGGAGCAGATCGAGCGGACGAAACAGCGCCGGGTCGAGCTGTTTGCGATGTTGCAGATGGTCCAGGAGGGAACGTCGATTCTGACAGGAAATCGCGACCTTGCCGGGTTTGGAGAGCTCTTGCACGAGGCGTGGATGGTGAAGCGGGGACTCACCTCGAAAATCACGACGCCGATGATCGACGACATCTATGAAGCGGCACGCAGCGCCGGGGCGCTCGGCGGCAAGCTCCTCGGCGCGGGTGGCGGGGGGTTCATGCTGTTCTTCGCGAAGCCGGAGACCCATAGCCGGATCAGGGCGTCCCTGCCGGGTCTCCTTCAAGTGCCGTTTCGTTTCGAGGGGCTGGGCAGCCAAATCGTGTTTTATCAACAGGAGACGCCGGTTGTTCGCGACCTGTCCTGGACGGAGGAACAGGCCTCGGTCGCCGGTTCCAAGGCCATGCCGATGGAGAACGCCGCATGACCGGAATGTTGGCCGCTGGCTGCGATCTCGTCGTGCTCTGCGGGGGATTGGGCACCAGGCTCCGCCCGGTCGTCAGCGATCGCCCCAAGTCCATGGCGCTGATCGATGACCGGCCGTTCCTCGATTTCATCCTCGAGCATTTCGTACGGCACGGTGTCGAGCGCGTCGTGCTCTGCACCGGATACCGCAGCGACGTGATCGACCGCTGGTACGCCGGATCGCGCCGTCCGTATGAGCTGGTGCTGTCCCGCGAGGCCTCGCCGCTCGGAACGGCCGGCGCGCTGAAGCAGGCGGCTCCGTTCATCACCAGTGACCCGTTCATGGTCGCCAACGGCGATTCGTTGATCGACATCGATCCCAACGAGTTGTTGGAGTTTCACGCCCTGAAAAACGGCGCTGGGACGGTGGCGCTGGTCGAGGCGGGGGCCAGAGCGGACGTGGGCTTCGTCTCTCTCGATTGTCATGGCCGCGTCGTCGCGTTTGCGGAAAAGCGTCCGGACGTCGCCGCGAAGTATCACAACGCCGGCCTGTATGTATTCGGCCGCGAACTGTTGCGTGATATCCCCGAGGGGCGGCCGTACTCGATCGAAACCGAGCTGCTCCCGGCACTTCTCACGCGTGGCGTGTTCGGCTTCACCAGCGCCGCGCCGCTGTACGACATCGGTACGCCGGAGCGGCTCGCCGGATTCCGCGCGTCTCGCCGCAGCTGGTCCGCCGGACTTCCGTCCGGTCGGGAGGCCGCGGCCGGCGCTCCGTATAGGTCATGAGGATTGGAGATTCGTAATGGCTTCGTCATCCGTGCTGACGGCATTCCCATTCTCGGCGAAGGCTGAAGGACTCATCGGCCAGGAAATGTTCAAGGTGATGGACCGGGCCCAACGGCTGGAGCAGGCGGGACAGTACGTGTATCACCTGGAGTTGGGGAACCCGCGAATCCCTCCCCCTTCGGAGATCGTCGAGGCGACGATGGAGGCGATCCGCCAGAAGCAGCTGGGCTACACGCCGATGGCGGGAATTCCGGAGCTGAGAGAGGCCCTTGCGACCCGCTACGAGCGGGTTGCCGGACGAGTCATCGGCCGGGAACAGGTCGTTGTGAGCCCCGCGAATCTCCTGATCAGCCAATTTCTCGATCTCACCTGTGATCGAGGCGATCGGATCGCGTTGTTCACGCCGGCCTTTCCGTCCTATTGGGCTGCCGCCGCGCATATCGGGCTGGAGGTTGTTCCGGTTCCGCTTGACCCTGACAACGGCTTCCATCTCGATGCAGTACACATCGAACGGGCGCTGGCGGCCCGCCCCAAAGCGATCATCATCAATTCGGCCAATAATCCGACGGGGGCGGTGTACACCAAAGCCATGCTCGAGAGGCTGGCGCAGCGCTGCGAAGAGGAACGCGTGTGGCTGTTGAGCGACGAGACCTATGCTGAACTGGCCTTCGGCTGGCCGTTCTTCACCCTGGCCACCTGCGCCTCGCCGCAACTCGTCGTGATGTCATCCTTCTCGAAACTGTTTTCCGTGCCGGGCTACCGGACCGGATATGCGATCGCCCATCCGGCCGTGGCCGAGAAATTGGCGTTGTCTTCCTCCACGCTCATCTCGTGTTTGCCTGCCTTCACGCAACTCGGGTGCCTCGCCGGCCTGCGGGTCGTCGACGAATATGTGGCCCGCGTCAAGGCGCATTGCGCGCGCATGACCGAGCGCTGCGCCGCGACGATCAAACGTTCCGGCCTGTTGCGTTGCACGGTGCCGGAGTCTGGTTTCTACCTTTTCGTCGATATCGCAGAGACTGGAATGGATGACCGAACGTTTTGTGACCGGTTGTTGGATGAGCGCCACACCGCGGTCACGCCGGGACGGAGTTTCGGCGCCGGCTGCGAATCCTTCGTGCGTATCGCGACCTGCGGTCAAGAAGAGGACGTGATCGAGGGTGTGCGGCGGGTCGTCGAGTTGGCCCGCGAGTCGGGAGGGAACCTTGTCCAAGCCGCTTGATGTGCTGTTCGTGACGCCGCCGAGCCGGGTACAGGTCTATCAGGACCTGAGCAAAGATTTGGCCGCCATCGAGCCGCCGGTTTGGGCCGGCCTGGTTGCGACGTTCATCCGTAACCGCGGATACGAAGTCGCCATCCTTGACGCCGAAGCGTCCGGCTTCGACCACCAGCGAACGGCAGAGGCAATCGCAGCGGCCGATCCCACCCTCGCCGTCTTCGTGATCTATGGGCAGCAACCTTCGGCCTCGACGCAGTGTATGCCGGCCGGTCGCCTCGTCTGCGAACGGCTCAACGCGCTGACCGAGATTCCGACGCTCGTCATGGGCACGCATCCGTCGGCCCTGCCGAAGAGAACGTTGCTCGAAGAACCCTATGCCTACGTCTGCCAGGGTGAGGGGCCGCATACGGTACTCGGGCTGCTCGAGGTCTTGTGTGGGAACGGTCGCCGGCTGAGCGATGTGCCGGGGCTGTGGTACCTGGAGGAAGGCCGGCCCATGTGTAATCCTTCCGCGCCGCTCATCGCGGATCTCGACGGAACGTTGCCGGGGCAAGCTTGGGATCTCCTCGACATGTCGACGTACCGTGCCCACAACTGGCACTGTTTCCATCGTCTGGATGCCCGCAGCCCGTACGCGTCGTTGCAGACAAGTCTCGGCTGTCCCTTCCGGTGTTCGTTCTGTTGTATCAACGCGCCCTTCGAAACGCCGATGCTGCGGACCTGGAGTCCGGACAACGTGATCGGGCAAATCGACCGCCTCGTCAACGAGTACGGCGTCACGAACATCAAGGTCCCTGACGAAATGTTCGTGCTGAACCGCCGCCACGTACTCGGCATTTGCGACCGGATCATCGAGCGGGGGTATCGCCTCAACCTCTGGGCCTATGCGCGGGTCGATACGGTGCAGGATCAGGTGCTCGAGCGCCTGAAGGCCGCCGGATTCACTTGGCTCGGATTGGGCATCGAGTCCGGGAGCCAGCACGTGAGGGACGGCGTCGAAAAAGGCCGGTTCGGCGAACGCGACATCCTCGCGACCGTGAGAAAAATCCAGGCCCACGGGATCCACGTGGCCGCCAACTATATCTTCGGCCTGCCGGACGACGATCCGGACAGCCTGCGTGCGACGTTGGATCTCGCGCTCGAACTCAACACCGAGTGGGCCAACTTCTATTGCGCCATGGCCTATCCGGGGTCCCCGCTCTACGACCTGGCCAAGCAGAAGCGCTGGGCGCTGCCGGACGACGGAGGAGGGCCGGGCTGGATCGGCTATTCGCAGCATGCCTACGACTGTCTGCCCTTGCCGACGGAGACGCTGGCGGCCACGCAGGTGCTGGACTTCCGCGACAGGGCATTCCAGGAATACTTCACGAACAAGGCGTACCTGGCGATGATGCAGCGGACGTTCGGGAGCGAGGTCGTGCAGCACGTCCGCGAGATGTGCGCCCGCAAAGTCCGGCGCCGTCACCATGAGTCGGCCGCCTCAGCGGCCTGACGATTCGACAAGGGGAGCGAAGCATGATCAAAGTCGCAGACTTCATCATCAACACTCTGGCCGAGCGCGGCATCGACAGGATGTTCGTCGTCTACGGCGCGGCCAACGGCGATCTCATCGACGCCTTCACCCGCACGGCGGCGACGCAATACGTCGCGGTTATGCATGAGCAAGCCGGGGGATTCGCCGCAGAGGCCTATGCCAAGGTGAAGGGCATTCCGGGGGTGGCGATCGCCACCAGCGGGCCTGGCGGCATGAATCTCCTCACGTCGATGGGTAACTGCTTCTACGATTCGATTCCCTGCGTGTTTCTCACCGGCCAGATCAACTCGCGATTCCTGCGCCCCGATCCATCCATCAGACAAATCGGCTTCCAGGAAACCGACATCGTGGCGATGGCGGCTCCTGTGACGAAATACGCCAAGATGATCCTGAAGCCTGAAGACGTCCGATACGAGTTGGAAAAGGCACTGTGGCTTTGCCAGAGCGGAAGGCCGGGGCCGGTGCTGCTCGACATTCCGCTGGACATTCAGAAGGCCAAGATCGACGCGAAGCAACTGGTCGGGTTCGACATTCCGGCCGCAGCGGCGTTCGATCTGGGCGTGGTCGATGGACAGATCGAACGTTTGCTCGACGACCTGCGGTCGGCGGAGCGGCCGGTTCTCCTCGTGGGCGGGGGCGTCCGCCTGGCCGATGCGCAGGACGAGGTGCGGGAGCTGGGCCGCCGCTTAAAGATTCCATGCTTTCCGACCTGGAATGCGCTGGACGTCATCACCTCCGATTACGAATTCTACGGCGGCCGCGTCGGAACCTACGGCGGAGCGGGGCGTAATTTCGGCATTCAGAACAGCGATCTTCTGTTGTCGATCGGGAGCCGGATTTCCGGACGCATCACCGGCGGCAACGTCCAGAGCTTCGCGCGGGGCGCGAAAAAGTATCTCGTCGAAATCGACCCGGCGATGGTGCAGCGGAAATTCCAGCAAGTGCCGTTCGACGTCAACATATTGTGCGACGCCAAGGCCTTTGTCCGCCGGCTGCTGGGCGCGTTGGAGCAATCGCGCAAGCCGTTGCCGGATCGCGCCGGGTGGACCGAGCGGGTGATGGAATGGAAGCGCAAGTACGATCCCGTGCGGCCCGAGTTTTTTGCGCAGAAAGAGCGGGTGCATCCCTATGCCTTCATGCGGCGCTTGTCCGAGAGAATGGGCGCGACCGACATTCTCGTCGGAGACTGCGGCGGCAATATCGTCGTGAGCAACCACGCGTTCGAAACCAAGTACGGCCAGCGCAATTTGACGAACAACGGCAATTCGCCGATGGGCTTTTCCTTTGCCGGCGCGATGGGGGCCTGGTTCGCCGAGCCGTCCAGGCAGGTGGTCTGCACGATCGGCGACGGCGGCTTCAACATGAATCCCCAGGAGATGCAGACCTTCGTGAACTACGGTGTGAAGGTCAAGACGTTCATCCTCAACAATCATATTTATGGAATCACGAAAGCGTATCAAGAGACCAACTTCCAAGGGCGGGCGGAAGCCTGCGGCCCCAAGGGCTATCGGCCTCCGGACTTCGTGAAACTCGCGCAGGCCTACGGGATCAAGACCGTGACCATCGGCAATCACGCCGAGATGGACGCCAAAATCGACGAAGTGCTGCGCCACGACGGCCCGGTGGTGTGCGACGTAGACATGGACGAGTACCACACCTACGAGCCGCGGATCTTCGGATGGAAGACGCCGATCGAAGACATGTATCCCTATCTCTCCCGTGAAGAATTCAGAGCGAACATGGTGATCGACCCGGCGGAGGGCTGGATGAGCCCGGAATATCCCGACGTCGTCAAGCCGGCGTAACCGTGAGGATGAGGACCGTGATTGTCCGAAGAAGCCGAAGCGGAGGTGCATGATGAAGGTGCTGCTGCTGTATCCGAGTTGGACGGGGGCCTACGGCCTCTTCGGCCACTTCGCCAGGCGCAATTCCACCTGGCC
>CAZPYP010000002.1:56139-75554 GCA_964590845.1 uncultured Nitrospira sp. | reverse complement strand
CATGCTCTTGGCGACATTCGCCGCCTGCGGCCCCTTGGCACCTTGAACGATATCGAATTCGACGTTCTCCCCTTCCTTCAAGGTCTTGAATCCCTCTCCTTGAAGGGCGGAATAATGGACGAAGACGTCCTCCCCGCTATCAAGACGGATGAACCCGAACCCCTTCCGGTCGTTAAACCACTTCACTGTCCCTTTTGTCTTCACGAAACCCTCCTTTCCTCAACGACCACGCAGAGTTACGTAGCCGTGCCCGACCTAATTGACGCCCGTTGTGTGGATGATGAAGGATGAATAGAAAGGAAGCAGTGCGGGATGGACGGGCTCTTTGCAGGAAAATAAAAATTGCTCACGAGACCCATCTTGGTGACAAATCGCGCTGCATGTACCACAGGGCTCAAAATCTTGTCAAGGCAAACTTTGTCCGCTCGGAAAGCGGTCAGCCAACCGGTCCGATAGACAAGCCTCAGGCTCTCCCCTATAGTGTCGCGCGACCACAGGGGTCGTCGCCGCCATGTTGATGCGCAAGCTGCTGGATCGCTACATCTTCGCCGAACTCCTCTCCCCGTTCCTGGTCAGCCTGGGCGCACTCTGTTTCGTCATGCTGACGCGAGAATTATTGCGCTTGGTCGAGCTGATGGTCTCGAAAGGCGTCGGGCTTTTCGCCGTGATGAAGGTCTTCGCCAACCTCTTGCCTTCCTTCCTGGTCCTGACCCTCCCGATCGCGGGCATTATTGCATCGATCACCGCCTTCGGGCGCCTGTCGTTCGATAAGGAACTCGTCGCCATGCGGGCTGCGGGCTTGAGCCTGCTGCGCCTCTCGCGCCCCGTCTTTTTGTTCGCCTTCCTCGTGTTCGGGCTCACGCTTTGGCTGGCCCAGTGGGGCCAACCCTGGAGCTCGACGAACCTTAAAAAGGTGGCCCTCAGCCTCTTACGCGATCAGTTGGTGCTGGCCTTGGAACGAGGCACCTTCAACGAACCGATCCCGAAAATGATGATTTTCGTCTCGGACTTCGGAGATGACGATCAGCCCGCGGGCATTTTCATCTCTGACGAACGGAATCCGGACGATCCTCGTATCATCGTGGCCCAGCAGTACCAGGTGCTACTCGACCAGGCGGCCAATCAGGTCGCGCTCCGGCTCCAAGACGGGGCGATTCACAGCAAACCGGACGAAATCGATCAGTATCAAAAAATCGCCTTCTCGCACTACGACCTTAAGCTGTCCCTCACGCAAAGCGGCTACAGCGCAACGGAAGAGCGGCCCTCGTACGAATCCATCATGGCCCAACTCGAGCAGTCGCAATGGCGGGACCCCTCTGCACTGCGACGGTTGACGGAATACTATAAGGACTTGGCGTTCCCCACCGCCTCGCTGGTGTTTTGCATCCTGGGCGTGCCGGTCGGCATCGTCTCGAAACGCTCCGGGCGCATCGGCGGGTTCGCAGTAGGCGTGTTGGTGGTGATCCTCTACTACGTCCTGAACATCACCTGCGAATTCCTGGTCACCACCACGGTCATCCCGCCCTTCGCCGGCGCCTGGCTGCCAAACGGGATTTTCGCGTTGGTCACCGTCCTCTGGTTCCAGAAGATGAGTCGCGAATAAGCCATGACGATTCTGTTCCGCTATCTGCTGCGCGAATACGCCAAAATCTTCTTCATGTGTTTCGCCGGCTTGATGACAATCTATCTGGTCATCGACTTCTTCGAAAAGGTCCGGCGGTTTCTGCGATACGACGCCAGCTGGCTCGACGTCTTGGCCTATTTCGCGCTAAAAGTGCCGGCCATCTCATTCCAGATTGCTCCACTCGCCATTTTGATGGCGACGTTGCTGACGTTGGGACTGCTGTCGCGAAGCCACGAGATCACCGCCATGCGGAGCTGCGGGATCAGCCTGCCGTGGATCGCGTCGCCGTTCCTGGCCTTGGCCGTGGGGGTCGCGCTGATACTCCTGTTGTTCAGCTCCACAGTCATTCCCCTGGCTTCGAACAAGGCGGAGGAGATCCGTGTCATCCGAATCGAAAAGAAGGCCCCGTCGACGGTCCTCAAGCTGCCGCAACCCTGGGCTCGCATGGGTGCCAACACGCTGCTGCACGTGACGACGATTTCCGTCGGCGGCGAAAATCTCGGCGGCGTGCAGCTGTTCCATTTCAACGACAAGTTTCGGATCGCGGAGATGACGGAGGCGGAGGAGGCCCGATATGAGAGCGGAAGTTGGGCGCTCTATCGGGGATTCACCAGACGGTTCAACCCCGACGGATCGATCGCCGTGACGAACTTCGACCGAGCGCCGGTTCCGCTGACCTTAATCCCCAGCGACTTCACGACCTGGCTCGCCAGCGAGTCGGAGACGATGACCTTCAAAACCATTCGCGAATACACGGGACGCCTCTACCAAAACGGCTCGCAGGTCGCGCGGCTCAAGACCGACTATTATGGGCGGATCGCCTTCCCCTTCGTGACGATCATCATGGTATTGGTCGGCATCGCGCTGAGTTTACGCCGCAGCGGTACCCGCGGCGGCAGCATGGCCATCGGAATCGGCCAGGCCCTGGCCATCGGCTTCTTCTACTGGGCCACTCATTCGATCGCCATCGCCTTCGGCCGTGGCGGTGCCCTGCCCCCCATGATCGCCGGTTGGCTGACGAATGTCCTCTTCATGAGTTACGGACTCTATTTGATGCTCAAAGTGCGCTATTGAGCTGATGACGCCGGTTGACTGCACCACCGGCTTCCGGTAAGTAGAGTCTCAGGGATTTCTGAAAGGAATCGGCAGGATGCGGGCTCGTGTGGTCATCACAGGGTTGGGGGTTGTCACGCCCATCGGCATCGGCGTGAGCGAGTTCTGGAAAGCGGCCATGGCCGGCACCTCCGGTATCTCAGCCATCACCGGATTCGATCCCTTTCCGATGGACGGCTACCGATCGAAGGTGGCGGGCCAGGTACGCGACTTTTCTCCTGAACGTTACCTCGACCGGGTGCAGGCCGAACGTGTCGACCGATATGCGCAGTTCGCCCTCGTCGCCTCCAAGGAAGCCGTGGCCGACTCGGGCATCCAGATACCCAAGGAGAACGCCCACCGCGTGGGTGTCATCGTCGGAGCCGGCATGGGCGGCATGGTCATGGGCGAGCGGGAGATCACCCAACTCTACAATCAGCAGAAGCCGCATCGTGTCCATCCGAATTTCATTCCTGTGATTACGCTGAACAGCGCCTCCGGTATCGTAGCCATGGCTCACGGAGCCAAAGGGCCGAACGTGACGATCTCCACGGCCTGCTCGTCCAGCGCCCATGCGCTCGGCCAAGCGCTTCATTGCATCAGAGAAGGCCGCGCCGACGTCGTGATCGTCGTCGGTGCCGACGCCAGCATTACGCCCTTGGTCTTCGCCGGATTCTGCTCACTGCGGGCGCTCTCGAGCAGGTACAACGACCAGCCGGAGAAAGCGTCGCGCCCCTTCGACCGCGCGCGAGACGGATTCGTCATGGGGGAAGGAGCCGGCGCGCTGATTCTGGAATCCCTTGCCCACGCCAAGAAGCGCAAAGCCAGGATCTATGCGGAGGCCTCGGGATATGCGGCAACGAGCGAGGCGTACCACATGGTGATTCCTCGGGAAGACGGAGAAGAAGTCGCCACCACGATGAAACTGGCCCTCGACGACGCCGGCGCCACGCCGGCTCAGGTCGATTACATCAACGCCCATGCGACTTCGACCGCCATCGGCGACGCGGTCGAAGCCAAGGCCATCCGCCAGTTGTTCAAGTCGCGGGCCGATAAACTCGCGGTCAACGCGACGAAGTCGTTGGTCGGCCATACGCTCGGAGCCGCAGGGGCCCTCGGCGGCATCGCCACGGTGCTGGCGCTCCATACGGGCCAGATCCATCCGACTGCCAACTATGATGACCCGGATCCGGCTTGCGCCCTCGCCGGCATCAGCCGTTCCGTCCAGGAACGAACCGTGAAGACCGCCTTGCTGAACGCTTTTGGGTTCGGCAGCAACAACGCCGCCGTCGTCTTGAAGCGGTACGCGGCCTAGGAGACGTGGAACGACCATGAGCGACCGGGCCATTGTCGAGAACATCATTCAGGCGCTGGCGGACTACCTCAAGCGCGATGCAGCCTCGATCAACCCATCCCATCAGTTGCGCGACGACCTCGGGCTGGACTCCATGGCGGTGATCGAGTTGCTGTACAAGATCGAGGAAACCTTCAATCTTCAAATCCCCGATCAGGATCTGCCGGGACTGACGTCGGTCGGCGCCGTGGCCGCCTACGTCGAGCGACGCCTCTCTCCGGCTCCATCCGCTTCCGCCAAATCGAAAGCGCCCGCTGCCGCCGGCAAAACCGCGAAACCCAAGAAGGCGAAACGGTAGCGGCAGATGGCAGGCTCATCCTCGCAGAATCCGATTCCCCTGTCGCAGATTCATCGACTGGTCGGCGGGGAGTTGCACGGCAACGGCCAAGCTACGGTCACGTTTTTGGCCTCGGTGGCCGACGCGACACCGGAGACGCTTGCGTTCGTGACGAACGACAAAGCCCTCAAGTCTCCAGGCGACATACGGGCCGGGGCATTGTTGATTCACCGGCATGTCCCCGAGTTGAAGATCCCACAAATCGTCGTCCCCAACCCGCTGCTCGCCTTCTCACAGGTAGCCCAAGCGTTCTTTGTCGCCCCATTCCGCCCGCGGGGCGTCGCCTCGGACGTCACCCAGGGAACCAGTGTGACGATCGGAACGGACGCTTCGATTTGGCCCTTCGTGACCCTGGGAGACCGCGCCAAGATCGGGGCGCGTGTGACTTTGTACCCCGGCGTATTCGTGGGTGCCGATTCCTCGATCGGGGACGATGCGGTGCTCTATCCCAACGTGGTGGTGCGAGAAGGCTGTACGGTCGGCTCGCGCGTGATCGTGCACAGCGGAACGGTGATCGGATCGGACGGATTCGGCTACGTCCAGCACCAAGGCCGCCATCATAAAATTCCACAGTTGGGCGGGGTCACCATCGAAGACGATGTCGAGTTGGGCGCGAATGTCACGATCGATCGGGCGACCTTGGGTCAGACCGTTATCAGGAAAGGCTCCAAGGTCGATAATCTCGTGCAGATCGCCCACAACGTCACGGTCGGCGAACACGCGATCGTCGTGGCGCAGGTCGGCATCGCCGGCAGCACCACGATCGGACATCATGTGATGATCGGCGGGCAGGCCGGCCTGGCGGATCACATACAGATCGGCGATCACGTGATGATCGCCGCGAGGGCGGGCGTGAATCGGAGTCTCGAACCGAATCAGATCGTGTCAGGAGCGCCGGTGATGCCGCATGAAACCTGGATGAAAGCCCAGGCGGTGATTCCCAGACTTCCTGAGTTACGCCAGCAGATCCGGCATCTGGAGCAGCGTCTGGCCGCTCTCGAAACCACGCGGTCCGTCCCCAACAAGACCAAAAAATCCAGAAAGAAGTAACCGGCTCTTACTGGACCACCCCTCGCCAGAAAAAGAGCTTTCCCCAATAGAATCCGGCCCAAGGCATCAGCGCGGCGGGAATGGCCTCCATCGCACCCTGCATGACCGACCAAGCCGATCCCCCGACGAGAGCCAATACGCCGGCCGCGTACGCGGCCGGCACCAGGGCGCGGCCTGGATGCTCGATGACCGTGTCTTTCGGATCTACCTTCTGTCGTTTCTTGGATTGCTGGACGGCGCCTCGGATGCGCGCGGCAAAGACTTGTGGCACGGTCTCGAACAGATAACGGTGATATCGGGTCTGCGCCCACCCACATGCTGCCCCCAGTATCAGCAGACCTGAGCTCGCCAAGAAGGTCGCCGAGCTATACGAACCCGAGCCGAGCCATTGGTATGCGAGCCCCCCGACACCGCCGAGCATCGACACCAAACCGAGCAATCCGGAAGGAAAGAGGATATACGAACGCACGTATTGGCGCGCCTGGTTCCGTATGACATCGTCGCTGTAGACGGTGACGAGTTTGGGCATGATGTATCTCCGCAAGTCAATCGGTCGGCAAGCCGCACTCAACCGGCCGCAAGATCCGCCATCTTAGCATTCTTCTTCCGCTCGTCGCATGACGATGGCTCGGATGGTGAAATTCCGCCGATATCGTAGCGATCCGACTGTAAAAGCACTTTTGTTCGCTCGATTCTTGTCGAAAAGGACACCAGCCTGACCATTCCACTCTCCAGACTGCCGACACGCTGTCGGGAAGATGGAACCCCCGCCTGAGACGAACGGTTCGTCGATCGGGCGCCCCATCATCGCACGGCATGTGGCGTTCGCCACTTCAATCGATTCATGGCATAAAAACTCTGTCCACAAAACTTGTGGAGCGTGTGTGGATAACCATGTGGATGGAGGATGGAACCGACTCTATAGGGCAACCGTGAACAGATTGCCTATCTCGTAGGCAGCACTATCACTATATTATCAATGAGATAGGGAAAAATATCGGCCGGATCACTAGGCGGAATTCTTCACCCTGTGGAGGGCCAAAACCGTGCTCAAGAGGGCGAAGGCGGCAAGAGGGTGAAAATCCCCGTCAACTTGCAGGAAGGATATCGCCGATGGCGGTTCGCTCGATACGGCCGATGTTGACCCATTGCTCGGCCATGGGGATTAAGGCTTGGACACGACCTTCCACTGTTTCGATCCGCTGAGGAAGATTCGTCGTCTTTCTATAGGCCGCCACAAGCAGGAACGATCGAAGTCCTTGGAGGAACATCGTGATTGTCCCCGCCTGTACCCGTGCGGCCGCATCGTAGATCGCCTCGACGTCCTCGACCACGGGATCCAGCTGTGAAGCCGTCACAAAATCGGAGGCCCCTTCCGTTCGAAGCGTCTGTAGACGTGCTTTCATCCGCGGCACTCGGCCACGAATATCCTCCAGAAAGGCTTCATCGAGACGATCGAGTTCGGCCAGAATGCTGCGGACGCCGGAAGGCGTCAGCCGATCAGGATCGCGTTCGGCGAGATGAATCACCGACTCTAATACGTCCCTAGTCGGTTGAATAGATCGCGAACGGATCTGCTGCAATTCCCGTAACGCCTCCAGGAGAGATCCTCCGACCGCGGCAATGGGTGTCGGGCTCGATTCCGCGACAGGTTCCTCAGGCGGCTCCACTTCGGATGTCTTGACAGGCTCGACGATCGGAGTGTTGAGAGCCGGCTCGATCAGGACAGGCATCGGGCGTGGCGGTTCTTCTTTGGCGGGCTCACCCGCTACCTGGCGTACGGCCGTGGAAATGCGATCGAGACCGGCCCGCAACGACTCAAGGGCCGGCGTCATCGCCCGGACATCTTCCTTGCCGATATCCCGAAGCACCGGCAGGAGGTTGGAGGTCATTTTCTCGATCTCGGTCTGGTTGATCGTGGCGGCGGACTTGGCAAGGTTGGTCAGCCCATGTAGCATCACCTGATGCAGCTTGGGCTGCACGGCCCCGTTCGCACCTTCCGCCAACTGCTTGATCGCGGAGTGAATTTGAGCGAGCCATTCCCTCGCTTCCAGCGCGAACAGCCCGATTACCTCTTTCTCGAATCCGGTATCGGAGAGGTGGTCGCCAACCGACGAGGTTGCCTCGTGAGACAGTCTGGAGTTGGCTTTCTCTCCCGTGGCCGGAACATCCGTCACTGTGCGAGACTCGACGACGCCTTGTATCGCGCTGGCAATCGCGTCCAGGCTTTCCAGGAGAGAAGAAAACTGGTCCGACACCGTCGGTTTGCTTCGCCGCTCCCCTGCCGACCTAGAGGTAAAGGCGACCCGCGCCACATCCGGCGATTCCAGCGTTTCAACGATCGCTACCAGCGGCGAGCGGCTCAGATCCATCAGGCGTGAGTCTTTCTGCGTCTCTGTTCCCCCCTCTCCTGAGAGGTCCACCACCGGACGCAAAGGATACCGGGCGTTGATGGCCACCACCGACCCCACTTCTCCAGTTGTGAGGCGCACCAACGTGCCCAACGGATAGGCCGAGAGCTGTTCGACTAATGCCTTGATTACTTCCCGGGGAAAGGCCAAGCGTTCGGCGACGAGCAGTTCCCGTACGGCCTCATGAGGGAAAAACCGTTTGCGGTAGGGGCGCGGCGTCACCAGCGCGTCGAAGACATCGACGGCCCCGATGATCTGCGCCAATTCGCTGATCTGCCGCCCCTTCAGTTTGTTGGGATATCCCTGGCCAGTCCAACGCTCGTGCGCCTGCCGCACCACCTGAGCCAACCATTCCCACGACGCACCAGCCCGCCGAATCAACTGATAGCCAAGCTCGGGATGCTGTTCGATCAATGTCCGCTCATCTTGCGTCAGCCGACCCGACTTCGTCACGACCGACTGGGGGACAGCAAAGAGGCCGATGTCGTGCACCAGACCGGCCAACACGAGCCGGTGAAGTTCTTCACCGTAATAGCCCAATCCGGTTCCGACCTTCGCCGACAAAATGCTCACGTTGATCAGATTCGTCACGAGTGCAGGCCCGCTGGGCCCGCCCAACGCGTAGACGACCAATTGGTCGTTGTGACGGACCGAATCGGCGATGGCGGCCGCCAGATGGGAAAGTTCCGCCAAGTCGATGTCGTCTTGGCGTTGGATAGCGGAAGCCACTCGGGTGAGCACCTGTTCCGTGTTTCGGTAAAGATCTGACATTCGCCTGGTTTCCATACCATTCTTTCGCGGGCGCCACGATCCGGCACCCATCACTATACTCCCCTCTGAGAAAGGGCGGCCGTCGCGCGCCGCGCAAGGCAGGAAGATTCCAGAAAGGCTCGGACTACCGCCCGATGGTTACAGGGGGGCCGGCAGCACCTGCCCGATGGCCGCGCGTTCTGAGCGGCCTTGTTCGACCCAACGGTGAATCGATTCCTTGACGGCGCTCAACCGAGATGCGACGGCGTCGATCCTCGCCGTGGCAAGACGGACCCGATGCTGCACCACCACGGTCAACAGACTTTGCAGCCCGGAAAAAAAGGTCATGGCCTGAACGGCATTCACTTGCTGTGCGTCGCTGAGCAACCGGGCCACCTCCTGAAGAGACGCCTCCAAGGATCCATTGTCGCCGGCTGACAATTGGGACCACGAGGCCAACCGTTGAACCAGCAGGGAGATCGACACGTCGACCGATTTCACGAAAGCGTCTTCAGACTCCGACATCCGATCGAGGTATCCCTGAATGACGTCCACCCCGACCTGCTGCACCCCGGCTTTCACCTGAACATCCATCTGGTCGATCATCGCCCTAATGATGCTCCGATCGGCCCCATCTTCGGAAACTGTGGACTGGATGCGGCGCAGCGACTCCAGCAAGGCGGCCGGCGAGATCGTCGCATGGACTGCGACCGTCTCCTCCGTCTCTTGGGTATCGAACGACACCCCCGTCGCCCTGGTGAGCGCGGCCTGGATCTGACCTAGTTGTTTGCAGAGAGACAAGAAGTCTTGGACGGAGAAGGACTTGTCAGGATCTTTGAGTGCATCGATGAAGGGAAGCGCCGAGAAACTGGCTCGTTCGACATCCGGCAGGTTGATGGTCGCAGCCGAACCTCCGAGGTTGGTGACGCCACCGGTCAAAATCCCGATCAGTGCGGCATGCCGATCCGGCGCCGGCCCTTGTTGCAGCTCATCGAGCGCCACATGAATGTTTTGGAGCCATTCCTGGGCTTCCTGCACGAACAAATCGACGAGTTCTTTCTGAAAGTCGTCTGATGCCTCGCCCGCCATGAATCCAGCCTTTTCACCCGGACTCCTCGGTCGAGGGACGGGTCGTATGCAATCAGGGCCGCCGCGCCCCGCTTCCCAATTGGGATGCCAATCCGGCGATCTCTCCCAACTTCTTTGCCATTTCCTCGAACCGTTTGGTAGCCTGCTGCGCGGACTGCTCCGTCTCCGACACATGCCTCGTCAGCACCGCATTGCGATCGCGCTCCGTCTGGAGCAACGCCTCAAGTTCTCGTGCCTTCTGGCTCAACCCTTCTAATTCCGGGAGGCGGCGTGCCAATTCCTCGGCGCGCTGTTGCTCACGAGCACACCGTTGGGCCAACTCTTCCGAGCGCTGCTGTTCTCGCGCATGTTGCTGGGCCAACTCTTGAGAACGGGCAACGGCTTTTTCCATCGCGTTCATCTGTTGAACCAGCTGTGTCGCAGCCTGCCGTTCGGCGTTCAACGCCGCTTCGAATTCTCTGGCTCGGTCTGCGGTTTTTTGAACCTCCGCCAGACGTTGTGCCTGTTGAGCGGAGGCCTCGCGCTCTTTCTGAAGCGCGGCTTCCAGCTCCTGCATCCGTTTGGACAGATCTTGCGTCTCGGAGGCCTTTTTCTTGAGCGCGTTGCTTTGCTCCTGTTCCGCCCTAAGTTGCACTTCCAATTCGCTGACACGCCCTTTGGCCAACATTAATTCGTCGTCTGCTTGCTTGAGCTGAGCGGCCAGTTCTCGCTCGGAACCCACTTTCGACTCGAGCTCCTTCACTCGCCCTTTTAGTTGTTGGACCTCGTCCGCATGTTTCTTGGCCTGAGCCGCATGATCTTGACTACTGGCAACGGCCGACTCCAACTCGCCGAGCCGAGACAGCTGCCCTTCGAGTTGCGCCAGCTTCTGGCTCAACTTCCCGTTTTGCTCGCGTTCATTTTTAAGCTCTTCTTCGGTCTGTTTTAGCTGTGTAGCCGTCTTGCGATAGCCCTCCAACTGTTCGTCGCTTACCTTTCCGACAAGAGCTGGTTCGGTCGGCGCTGCGACTTTTTCCGCTTCCTTCGCAGGGCCCGACGCCGGGCTCGGACGTTTGGACAGCAACTCGAGCACACGATCTTTCAAAGACGTGCCTTGAAACGGCTTTTTGAGCACGCCATCCGCTTTACACGATTCGGCTTGTTTCGAGACTTCGTCGTTAACGATACCGGAAATCAACAGCACCGGGGTCTTGGCCAACGCCGACTGCGACCGGACAAACGCGCAGACTTCGTATCCGCTCTTGTCCGGCATGATGACGTCGGATACGACGAGATCGGGGCATTCCTTCGTCAATAGGGCCAAGGCTTCTTCACCATTGGCGGCCAGGGTCACTCCGATCCCGGCTTCAGTCAGCAGCCGTTCTGCAACCTTCCTGACGGCGATGCTGTCGTCCGCCACTAACACTTTCGGCATGTCATATTCCTTTCACTGATACTCATGGATGCACGCGTTGTTCGAGCGGGATTCCCAACCGCTGGAGCGCGACGATCTGGATGCACTCCCCTTCGCTTTCGAAACTGCCTAACGTCTCAAAATTACGTTCGTCGCTCGGTTTGATCGCAGAAGGATCGAGCGTTTGCATGGACGGCACTTGCCCGTCGATACAAACAGCCATCGGCCCGTCCTGGTGGCGAACCACCAAACACAGCCGGATCTCCTCGTCGATTTCTCTACCCAGCTGCGATGCCAAATCGTACACCGGAAGGACCTCTTTGTCCCGTTTTACCAGAGAATCTACATACGGAGTGCGGCTGGGAACCGCCACGCGTTCCCCCCACGGTGTGACGCCCCCGACGTGCTCCGTTCGCGCGGCGAGTTTCAATCCGCCCACGGAGAAGACCACGACGTTCCACGAGCGTTTCGTGGAGGCCGTCACCCCTTGCTGTCGAGCGCCTCTTAACATGTCGAACCGATCGCCTTCACCGCCGCAATCGCCGGGCTCCCTGTGGCGGACGACACAACCTCGCCCAACTCACCCAGCACCCATTCGGGGTTGAGGATGAGCGTCACGTGGTCTTGATAGACAAACATGCCAACCACCCACGCTCGCTCTTCCCGACGGAATTGCGGAGGCAGCGGCCCGCACTGCTCTCGCCCCACGTCGACCAACCCGATGACCTCGTCAACACGGATGGCTCCGTGCGAGTGACTGCTGGAATAGAGCACCGTCCGTATATCCTGGCTTCCCATGTCGAGACGCTTTCCCAGGAGTCCAGCGAGATTCGCCTCGTGATAGGTCATGCCGACCCACTCAACGCTCCGGCCCTGACCGGCTTCGTCCATTGTGAGCACGCCACGGACGCCCTCCGAAGGAAGCGCGCAAAAGGTCGCGCCGTAGCGCACGACCAAAAAACTGGCGGACGAGGTGTCTACCGCGACGATTGTATGATGCCCACGCAGACTCATGATCGGCGGTCTTTTCTTTCACCGGGCCGTCAAGGCTCGATCGATCGGATAGGCCTACGGCTTACGCGCGGAGACTTCTCGGCCGATCCATCGCTCCAACTCTTGTATCAACGCGCGTTCTTCGACGGGCTTCGCAATGTAGGAACTGGCCCCGATATTGATCGCCATCTGACGATGTTTGTCGCCCGCCCTCGTCGTCATCACGATAATCGGCGTCTGCTGCGTCTGAGAGCGGCTGCGCAACGCTTGGATCACTTCATACCCGTTGAGCTTCGGCATCTCGAGGTCGGTCAGGATCAAGCGGTAGCTTTGCGCCGAGGCCTTGCGGAGACCTTCTTCTCCGTCGACCGCCGTTTCCACTTCGTACCCCGCCGTTTCCAACATTCTCCCGACGAACTTGCGAATGCTCAGTGAATCGTCGATCAGGAGTATCTTTTTCCCGTCGACCGGCTCCTCCGCTGCTTCTTCCTGCGGCATATCCGGGGATTCGCCGAACGATTCTGCAGCGCCCGATCCGGATTCGACCGCCTGCGGGGCCCCTCCCGACACCAACCGAGCCGGATCGAGCACGAGCACCACACGGCCCTCGGGATCGATCGTGGCGCCGCCGAACACGGAGCGGGCCAACGACTTTAGCGACCCGATAGGTTTGATGACGATTTCCTGGCGTCCCAACAGCTCATCGACGATTATTCCGATTGGACCGACGCCGGTCCTGACGATGACCACCGGCTTCCCAATCTCGACCGTCCCGCCGGAACTTCGCAACAGGAGACGGAGGAGCGACTGAACTTCGATCGCCTCATCCCCGATCTGAATGACGGTACGGTCCCCTATCTGCTGCATGGAATTCTGATTCAGCATCGTGACTTCTCGAACGCTCTGGAGAGGCACTCCGTAGCGCTCGTTTCCCGCTTGGACCATCAGCGCGGTGGCGATCAGCAAGGTCAGCGGGAGATGCAACGTGAATTTCGTACCGACGCCTCGAACCGATTCGACCTCGATGTGGCCATTCATGCTCTCGATGACCCGCTTGACGACGTCCATGCCGACACCACGGCCGGCTTGGTCGCCGATCTGGTCGGCCGTCGAAAAACCGGGCATGAAGATGAACTTGATGACCTCTGCCTCCGGCATGCCCTTGGCGATATGGGCCGGCACCAGCCCGCGTTCGATAGCTTTCGCACGGACTTTTTCAATGTCCAGCCCTGCGCCGTCGTCTTCCACTTCGATCAGCACCGCATTCCCTCGGTGCGAGGCATGGAGATATACCGTTCCGGCAGCAGGCTTGCCCTTCGACAGACGGACGGCCGCCGGCTCGATTCCGTGATAGACGGCGTTCCGGACCAGATGTACTAACGGATCGACCAACCGTTCCACGACGCCGGTGTCGACTTCGGTATGTTCTCCAGAGGTCACTAACGTGACTTCCTTGCCGGTCGCGCGAGCCATTTCCCGAGTCGCTCTGCGGAAGCGCGTGAACGGGGTGCCGATCGGCACCATACGCGCACGGGCGATTTCATCCCGCATGCCGAGAGTCAATTGCTGCAATTGACTCATATCTTCGTGCGAACGGCGGATGGACCCGCTCAATTGAGACATGGATTCAGAAATGTCCGCCGTGACCTCGCTGATCCGTCGGGCGAGAATGTTGAAATCGTCGTATTTGTCGAACTCCAGGCTGCCGAAGTCGCTCAACCCGGGAAATGCCGAGGCGGCCGCCCCCGTGATTGCTTTGGTCGAATCGGCTGCCGCCGTTCCCGTCGATGGCATGGTGAAGGTGTGTTTTTCTTCGAACGAGCGAACGGAATCCGTCAAACGACCCTTGCACGCAAGGACCTGCTGCGACAGCTGTTCCAAGACCTTCAGGCGCTGCTCCAGCCGTCCCCTGCCGATGACCAACTCACCGACCAAATTGAGCAACCGCTCCAACCGGTCCCGGCTGACACGAATGACCTCGCGATCTTCACTTGCTTCCCTGCTCTTGGCGTCACTCCCCTTGACTGCCGGCTCCGGCTGCTCCGCCTGTTCGGGAGGCGGAACAGCGTGAACGGGCTGGGGCTTGGGGACCTGAGTCACGGAGCCCGACGCGACCGGATGCTCCAGTTGTTTCAATCCCTTCATCGCCGCGGTGAACCGTTGGCGCACCGTCCCCACAAGCGTCGGATCCCGACGCATCAGAAGCCGGACGACATCGACCGCCTTGAGCAACATATCGGCATGGCCGGGCTGAACCTTGATGCGCCCCTCCCGCACGGCACCCATGAAGTCCTCGACGTAATGCGTCAAGTCTCCGATCGACTGGAATCCGACGGTATAGGCTGACCCCTTCAATGTGTGGGCCGTCCTGAAGAGCTGATTGATCAGCTCGGCATTCTGAGGTTCCTTCTCTAACCGAAGCAGCTGGGCTTCCAACGACTCCAGATACTCCTGCGCTTCCGGAGCGAAATAGGACAGCACTTCGGGGTCGAGTTGTGGAAGAAGATACTCATCTGTCAGTTGCAGGCCTGCCGCGCCGGCGTCCGCTGGTTGAGGTTCCGGCGCCTGCGAAGGCTCCATCACGGCCACTGCCGGGCCGACCGCTGACGGTGCGACCGCCGCGGCCACGGTCGAAACGGTCTCTCCGCGGGATAGCCAAGTCAACGTCTGCGTGACTTCCGGCACATCATGCCGAAGCTGGGGAATCTTGTTGTCGTCACGGCGCAGCAGGTCGCGAATGACGTTCATCGCCTGTCCGATGGCTCCCAGCAACGCCGCCGACACAGAGACTCGTCCCTCTCGGATGGCGATCATGCAGTCTTCCACCGGATGCGCCACATCGCCGACGACGCTGAACCCGATCGTATTGGCAGAACCTTTCAGCGTATGGACGGTCCGATAGAGCGCGTGAATTGTGTCGGCGTCAGCAGGGGATTCGCGCAACCGGTGGACCAGAGTGTCCATCGCCTGAAGGTACTCATCCGCCTCAGGGGCAAAATACGACAAGACGTCGGAATCGATCGAGGGAATCAAATATTGCTGAGAGAGTGCGTCGTGGCCCTTTGCCTGCGCAGGAACCAGAGATGATGTGTCTGGGAGGAAAGCTGAGACTTCGGCCTTCCATCGCTCACTGACCGACGGATCTTCCTGGCTGCCTTGTTTCACGACCTCCAACTGGGCCTGGAAGGCTTCCACCATGCCGCGGAGGATGCCGACGACCTGCGGCCACGATGCGCTGTCAATGGCCGTAGCTTGCTCGAGCGTGGCCTCCAACAGGGCGCCCAGGGACGACAAGCCGCTGAACCCATAGATACCGGCCGCGCCGCGAACCTTGTGCGCCCACACATACTGTTCTTGAAGTTCAGCCGCGGAAGGCAGCGCCTCGCCGGGGGGATTTACTGCGGTATGTAAGGCGGAGGCAGCCTCGGACGCCTCCATGACGAAAATGTCGATGAGGGCCTGTCGGTCCAGTTCGGAGCTCATTCCGATCCTTTCTCACCCGGAGCGCCATGCGGCGCCCCGGGTAGCAGACCTAGGCCAATTTGAACTGGGCCACCGAGGACGTCAGTCCATCGGCGAGCTTGGCCATATCTTCGACAGTCAAACGCGCCGCGTCGGTCGCCTTCTGCGTGGCCACCGCACCACCGGTGAAGTCTTTGATCGAGCGGCCCACTTGATCGGTCGACGCCGTCTGGCTGGCAGCCGAACTCGCGATGGTTTGGGCCAGTTCGGCGGAGCGCTGTGCGATACCTGAAATTTCGTTGAACACCTCGCCGGTGCGAAGCGCGGAGGCGGAACCCGCTTCTACCGCCTGGGTTTCCTGTTCCATCGCGACGACGGCATCCTGGGTTTCCGACTGAATCACTTTCACGAGGTCGGCGATTTCACGCGTCGCCTGCGTGGAGCTTTCAGCCAGTTTTCTGACCTGATCGGCGACGACTGCAAACCGGGCACCTGCTTCACCGGCGCCAGCCGCTTCGATCGCCGCGTTCAGCGCGAGCAGGTTGGTCTGGTTGGCGATGTCTCGAATGGTCGACACGATTTGTGAAATTTCCAGCGAGCGGTCGCCCAGCGCCTTGACCTGTTTGGACATACGTTGCACGGCGGAACGGATACTTTGCATGTCCTGCACCGTCTCTTGCACCGCGACGCGGCCACGCTCGGTCGCCTGCAACACCTGTTTGGCCGATTCAGAGGAGGCACCGGCGGTTTCGGCAACCTGACGCATCTGCGCGGCCAACTGTTCGACCGCGGTCAGCGTGCGGACGGATTCATCTGCCTGGTGTTTGGCAGTACCGGCCATCTGCCCGGCGTTTTCCCGGAGGGTACCGGCAGACTTGTTGACGCGCTCGGCGGCCTCGCGGACTTGTTTGAGCAACTGGCCGAACCGCGTGATCATCAGGTTGAAACCGTCCGCCAAGTTGCCGAACATGTCGGCGGTTACCTCGCCGCGCTTCGTCAAGTCTCCTTTACCGACGTCGGACACGAGGACCAGGAAGTTCATGAGACGTTTTTGCATCTCGTTACGTTCGTCTTCCGAGGTCACCAGGGCCGTAATACGGTCCAACATGGCATTGAACGACGTTGCCATCTGCCCTAACTCGTCCTTCGAGGAGATTTTCGCGCGCGCTTGGTAGTTGCCGTTGGCGGCCAGCTGGGCGACGTTCGCCACCTGACCCAGACCGAGAGCGAGCTTGTGGGCCACCCAGTAACCCAGCGCCAAACCCAACGCGACGGCCACGATACCGCCGGCGATCAACACGAGCGTTCCGTTCCAGGCAAGCGACTTCGCTTCGTCGTTGAGGTCGTTCGAAATCGCCTGCATGGTCTTGATCTGTTCCGCGTGGCGGCTGGTCAAGGTGTCGTAAGACGGCGCGATGCTGACCGTCAACGCGAGTTGGCCCAACTCCCTCATCTGGAGAGCCTGCGTCGGCGTCAAGGCCTTCGACTCGAAGCTTTCGGCGATCGCCGCAACACCGGCTTCGGCTTGAGAGAAGAATTCGTTGGTCGCCCGTTTCAACTCTTCCAACCCCTTCGCTTCGTCCAACCCAGAAGAGGACACCCGCAACGGCTTCGACCCGTAGGTTGCCAGTAGCTGGTTCACCTGCTGCTTGTAGGGCATTAATTTACCCACGTCCGACTTGAAGTCTGCGGCGCGCGGTGCCTTGGAGAGGTCCTGCAGCGTTTCATGGTACTTGTTTACGTTGAACAGAAGCTGGTTGAAATCGATCAGCGACACCGTGTATTCGGCATAGATTTCATCGGCCTGTTGGCTGAGACGCTTGTTCGTCCACACGCCGAGCGAGGCCATGATCATGATGATGACGCTGATCACACCGAACGTCGTCAAGAGCTTGGACTGTGTATTGAGGTCTTCAAACCGTTGCATTACGCTCTGCCGTGCCATGGGATCCTCCTCCTCTCCTGTGCCTTATACCTCTGTCTCCGGTGGTAACCCGTTGCCGTTATGCCGCACCCTCGAAGTGGGAGAGCACGACCGAGGTTTCCAATACCCCCCGTAACCGATCTTCCAACTTGACCAGGGCGGAGAGGAATGGGTTGGCCCCCTCTCCCGTCCCTGTTGGAGCCGGCATGAATTGGTCTTTGGGAATCGTGCGAATTTCCGGAACCGTGTCCACCAGTACGGCGACTTGCCATGCGCCATGCTTTAGCACCACGGCGTACTTCAACGCCGCCTCGGCATTCAAGCCAAACATCTGGCGCAGATCGAGCAGAGGCACAACCGTTCCACGGAGGTTCGTCACGCCCACCAGTCCTGACGGCATGCCGGGAACCGGCGTAATGGATTCCACCACGAAGACCTCGCGGACGCGCTGAAGATCGATCGTGAACAACTCCCCGCCCATCGAAATGACGGCTGCGCGAACCGTTGCGGAGCCGACGGGCTGCGCCGGCGCAGACTGAGAGGAGGGCTGGCCGGAATCAGATCGGGATAGATCGGACTCGTCCGACGGTTGGATAGCCGACATGGAGATCAGCCCAACACCCGCTTCACCGCGGCCAGCAAGTCTTCACCCTTGAACGGCTTGACGACGTGGGCGTTGGCCCCTTGTTGTTGCCCCCAAAACTTGTCGCTCTCGTTGCCCTTGGACGTGCAAAGGATGATGGGTACGTTCTTGGTTCGATCATCGTTCTTCAAATCGCGGCAGGCCTGGAACCCGTTCCGCCCTGGCATGACGACATCCATGACGATCAGATCAGGCTTCTCACTGACCACCTTTTCTTCGAGTTTGTCCGAGTTGGGGAACGACACCACGGTGTGGTTGGCTCCCTTGAGAAACCCTTCGATTATCTGCAACTCGGCGTAGGAATCGTCGACCACCACGATCTTGCTCATCGTCCGTCTCCTTGCTATGGTAAAGGTGTCTAGTAAGTCCGTTCTCGTCGATCGCTTACTTCAGTGGCAGTACGACGCTGATCGCACCCGCCAACTCCCCCTCTTTCCATCCCTCTTTCTTGTTCCCCGTCACGTCCCGCTCCCCCTTCGGCGCGCCATGGCAATTCAGGCAACTGGCTCCCGCGTACTCCGGATCCATCATACGAAGAACCGGCCGGCCATCGACCATCGTATTCCGGACATAAGATTGGCCCTTCGGATGCCGAGGATCGCTGAACATTCGCAGCACCTCCGCCTCGAAATCGTCCGGCTTGTTGCTCGGATTCCGATAATCGCTCCCGGTGAGTTTCACCCTGACGCCGGACTTCTTGTAAAAATGTTCGCCGGTTCGACGGGCGAATACCGCAGGGATGAACCCCTTGAACGAGATGCCTGCCTTGTTGATGATCGGCTGCGCTTCGTCGACCACTTCTTTTTCCGCTTCCACCATCGCCAGGTAGAGGCTGGCCTGCGGCACGACGTTCGGGATCCGCAGATCGACTTTCGTGCGCTTCTTGAACCGATCGATCACTTGCGCCGCCATATAGTCCCCGGTAAAGCCCTTCTCGGCTTTCGATGCATCATTGATATTAGCCATCTGCTCGGACACGACACCGCGACCGATTTTCACCAATTCGATCAGGTGTTCCGCTACTTCGGCCTCATTCGCAGCCGCGGCCGGTTGCACAGAGAGCGCCATGACTGCCACAGCGACCATCCCGATCACCCTTCCGCCCAGTCCAGCCAGTTGCATACCGCTCCTCCTTAGATTGGTCGTCGTCCGTGCTCGACCTTGGCTCAATGCTTCTTCCGTTCGCTCAACAAGGAGATCGACGACACAAGCCGCGTTCGCAGACCTCCCGTCACGCTCACAAATTCGTGGACAGGCGCCTTTGGGCAAAGACTGTGCTCATTGGCATCCATT
>CAZPYP010000002.1:32607-56039 GCA_964590845.1 uncultured Nitrospira sp. | reverse complement strand
GCAGACTCGTGGCCCCGGCGTTGATGCCAACGCTTGGATCGGTTCAAACCTTCTTGAATCGCCTTGGCCACCGCACGACCGACCATGCCTCCCAAGACGGTGTGCGTACCGCTGTAGGCAAGTTTGACGCTTTTCGTCCTGGCACTGGCCACCACCACGGCATCGGTGCCGGTACCGGTGGCCAAACGGTCACTGGCCGCGCTTCGCACGCGATTCTCCCTGAGCACCGAGGTCTTGCTTTCGGTCGCCACCTGTACAGCGCCCACCATGGCCGATCCAGAGAGGGTCGCATTTGTAATGAGAATGATGTTGATGGTCCCAACCTTGTCAGTGGCCTTCCCGCGGCCAAGATGGTCGGCAGGCTCCCCCGCCGAAACCGCGTTCGTCACGCCGACGGTGCAAAAACATTCGAGGGATATGTCTCCCTGTGTTTCTCTGACGACAACCAATTGGGTCATCGGCACCGCAGTCATCAGTCCGACGGTGGGAGATGGCGCCTTCAACCGTTTGGCTAGATCGCCCAAGACACGAGACGGGTCGCCCCAGGATCGCTGAGAACCGGCGCGGTGAGGACGTTGAACAGGATTCGCGGCCACTTGGTGGTTCAGAATGGAGCGGGCCAGCAGGAGTCCTCCGCCATGAGGTGCGGAGGATAAGACACGGTAGGGTGCGCCTAGATCCAGCACCAGAGTCTTGCAGGCGATGCGATATCGAACCCTTGACGATGATTGCGCCATTATAATAGTAGCGATCTGAGGGCACGGACCAGGCGGTCGTTCTGCGGAGCGGTCTTGATTGCGACACGAACGGCACTTGCCGTCAGGCCACGTATTCCGGCGCAATCGCGCACCAACAGCCCCCGGCTCCTCAACCTCCTCAGGACCGACGTCTTCAATCGCTGGGACGGGAATTCCAAGAGCAGAAAATTACAACGTGAGGGAAACAGTCGCAGACCCGGAAGCCGCATCAACATCGACGTGAACCGCACCCGTTCACGTTCCATTTTCCTCAGGCTGCGCGCAGCGTGGTCGGCGTCCATGAGAGCCGCTTGGGCAGCCAGCTGTGCAGCGGTGCCGACCGACCACGTCGGCACAAATTCCCGTAGCCGTTGCGACACCGGGCGAGACGCGAGCGCATATCCGATTCTGAGTCCGGGTAAGGCGTAAAACTTCGTGAAACTCCGGAGAATGATCAGCCGCGGGCAACGCCGCAAGATGGCTCCCATCGACGGAACACCGGCATACTCGATAAAGGTTTCGTCGAGTATCACCCAGAGGCCCGCGCGGCCCAGCACTTTGACCGCCGAGGCAAGCTCTCTTGGGTCGCACACCTGCCCAGTCGGACTGTTGGGGTGGCACAGAAAGACTGCATCGACAGGGACCTGCCTCGCGGAAGCGGCGCGGATCTTGGGAGCGATACGTTCAATGGGAGGGCGATAATCGTCCCTCCTCGACGCAAGCAAGGCTGTGCACCGCCCCCCCGCAAGGCGGAGGGCCGTGGCATATTCCGAAAACGTGGGGCCGACAATCAGCGCATGTCGAATCTTGAGCGCGCGAGGAATGAGATGAATCAACTCGGTGGATCCATTGGCGACCACGATATTGTCAGCCGGCATCCTTAAATGAGATGCCAGCGCGCGCACTAAGCTCGTACATTTTGGATCCGGGTAATGCCCAATCAGGCCAGTGCTCCGCTGCAAGGCACGAAGCGCTCGACGAGACGGTCCCAATGGATTGATGCTTGCGCTGAAGTCGAAAATGGCACTGATCGGTTTTTTGAGCAATCTGCTCGCCTCATGAACATCGCCTCCGTGCGACATCTTGATCGTCATAGCCATAGATATCCAGCCGCCACAGCGAGGGCCAACAGATAGGCCGTCGTCAGAATTGTCTTGGCTCTCACGATGTGCTCGACGACAAGACGCTCTCCTGGCGCGCCCAACCGTGGACGGCCATGCGGCAAGCCGTCATAATAGTTCGTACCACCGAGTTCCACATGCAGTGCGCCAGCCATGGCTGCTTCCGGCCTGCCGCTGTTGGGGCTGGGATGCTTCCCCCCGTCTTTCACCAACGTGACCGCGCTTCGTTGCATCGTGGCCATACTTCCAGTCAACAGACCGGCAGCCATGACCACCATCCAGGCAGTAATCCTGGCCGGGATCCAATTGAGAAGATCGTCCAGTCTCGCCGAGGCCCATCCAAAATCTCGATAGCGTTCGTCGAGATGCCCGATCATTGAATCCAGCGTATTCATCGCTTTGTACGCCAGAGCCAGAGGTGGCCCTCCAAGGGTAAGGTAGAGCAGCGGGGCGATGATCCCGTCTGAGGCACTTTCGGCGATCGTCTCGACCGTAGCTCTGACGACCTCTGAACTCGATAACTTCTCCGTATCTCGCCCCACGATCATTCCGACCGCGGATCGCGCGGAAGGCAAAGAGCCTTCTGCGAGTGCGGCAAGAACTCTATTGATGTGATCGATGAGGTCTCGCCAGGCCAAGGTTGAAGCGCCCAGAACCAAACCTGCCAGCCATCCAGCCCAGGAGTGCCATGTATCGAAGCACGCGATCACAGCCCACCCACTCATCGCAGCCGCTGACGGCAATCCGACGGCGAGGATCAGCCCGGCCGTTCGGAGGGATCGTGGGCTGGCTGCGAATCGGCGGATATGCCGTTCCGACCAAGCGATCACCTTCCCCATCAGACGAATAGGATGCGGCAACCATGGAGGATCGCCGATCGCCGCGTCGAACGCGCAGATCAGCAGTAAATCTTGAGGGGTCATATCGAATGACTCAGCAGCGGCATCCCGACGAGGAACAGTATCTCCATTACTTCGTTCGTCGCCCCGATGGTATCCCCAGTCACCCCACCGAACATGCGGCAGCAATACCGCACTAGGATTCGGCAGAGCAGAGCGACGAGCAGCAGTGCGACAAAGGCCGGCACGAGGCCGAACATCCAGGCCAGCAGACCGGCCGCCACCACCGTTGCTCCGCCAAGATGGAAGAGAGACAGATGAGCCAAAAAGGGCGCTCCTAAACCACCGTCCGAGCGTGCGTACGGTGCTCCATAAGCGACGACCACCATGGACCAGCGGCCGATCACCGGCATGCACAGTACGGTCTGCATGGCTACCGTGTGAGGCAAGGACACGAGCGCCGCGTAGCGTAGGATCAAGGAGAGAACGAGTCCCGTCGCCCCGATCGCGCCGATGTGGGGATCGCGCATGATCGCCAACCGATCGGCCGGTGTTCTGCCTCCTGCCAACCCGTCAAACGTATCTGCAAGCCCATCCTGATGAAGACCGCCGGTGATTGCGACGAGAACCGCCAAGACCAGCACACTCGTTACTTCACGCGGCACCCACTGGATCAGTAACCAGTCACACCCAAACACTATCCCCCCGATCAACGCCCCTACGAGGGGATACCACATCATCGACCCGGCTAATTCGGAGGCGGCCGGCTCATGATGGGCCCGATTCAGCGGCACCGTCGTCAAAAACTGCCACGCCAATACCAGTGGGCGTGCGGCGGCGATCATACACAACGCTCCGAGACACCCGCCTCACCGAATGTCGTCATCTCAGCCAGTATTCGCACTGCCGCTTGCACCAGCCCTATTCCCAGGCAGGCCCCCGTCCCTTCCCCAAGTCGCAGGTCCAAGTCGAACAACGGCTTCAACTGAAGATGCCCCAAGAGCGCTTCATGCCCTTTCTCGACCGAACGATGCGACGCAATCAAGTAATGCCGGCATCGAGGCTGTAATTGGCAAGCGATCAATGCCGCTGTGCCGGCGATAAACCCGTCAAGCACGATGGGTATCCGGCAGGCCGACGCCCCAAGAATGAGGCCGGCCATCCCGGCGATCTCCAACCCTCCGACCTTCGACAATACGTCCAGCGCATCCTGTGGATCAGGCCGGTGGTACCGCAACGCCCGTTCGATGACTTCTACCTTATGACGCCATCCCGCGTCGTCGATACCTGTGCCTCGGCCGGTCACGTCAGGCACCCGTGTGCCGGTCATTACCGCGGTGATCGCGGCGCTGGCGGTCGTGTTGCCGATACCCATTTCTCCCGCTCCAATGACGCCGAATCCCTCCCGTCCCGATTCCATCGCCAACTCGGCGCCGACCATCATCGCCTTCTCCGCGATCGCCGTTGTCATGGCGCGCTGTGTCACCATGTTGCGGGTGCCCCTCATGAGTTTTCGGTCGATCAATCCGGCCAGTGGCTGGAACTCATGATCTACCCCGATGTCGACGACGCGCACCTCCGCTCCGACATGACGCGCAAGGACGTTGACTCCTGCGCCGCCACGCAAGAAGTTCAGCACCATCTGCGCCGTCACGGCTTTGGGATAGGCGCTGACTCCTTCCTCAACCACCCCATGGTCCGCAGCAAAGGTGACCACAGCCGCCCTTGGGATCGACGGCTTCCGCTCGGCTGTCGCGCTGCAATACTGCAGCGCCAGTTCCTCCAACCGCCCCAAACTGCCTTGCGGCTTCGTCAATCGATCCAACCGCCGCTGAGTCTCGGCACCGACTTCGCCATCGACTTCAGGGATACGCCCGATCACGTCAGCCAAGGTCATAGGCCCTCATTTCATTCGGATAGAAAGTCCTGCGACGACCAGATACGCTTCATCCGCCTCCTCCGCCGCCAGCCGATTGATCGCGCCGGACCATTCACGAAACCGGCGCGACCCGGCGTTGGCAGGAACGAGACTCATGCCCAACTCGTTGCCGACCAGAACCACGCGGGCGGAGGTCTGCCTCGCAGCCTGCAGCATCGAACGCATGTCCTTTTTCAGAGAGGACTCGCTGGGACCGCGCCTGCTGCGATTTGAGAGCCACATGGTCAGACAGTCCACGAGGATGATGCCGTATGCCATGCCCTGCCGCTTCATCCAGCCGGCCACGTCTTCCGGCACCTCGGCCGTGACCCAAACAGGTGAGCGGGAGCGGCGGTGCCTGGCGATCTTCTCCATCATCTCTTCGTCCAAACCTTCCCCGGTGGCCACAAAAGCTCGCCTTACGGTATTCTTCATGCCCTTCGTCGCCACCTCGATGGCAAAATCGCTCTTGCCGGACGCGGCGCCGCCAAGCACGAGAATCAGGGTCGATCGCCGTCCCAGGCCAGCCATGGCTAGAGCCCCTCCTCAATCAACTGGTCAACGAGCGACATCGACAGATGACGTTCGACGAAGTCCGCCCAGCGATTCACTCGAGCGTCGAGCGTCGGAGTTGGCGACTCCGGCAACGGGTCGAATCCCCTCTGGGTACGGAGACGGTTCAGCCACCAACGGCGGAAACCCGCTTCTTCGAAGAGACCATGCAGATACGTCCCGCATCTTGCACCCCCGTCGATCCACACGCCATCCTTTCCATCAGAGAGGTTTTGATGGGCTACCTCAATAAACGCTTGAATACTCTCTCTGCTGCTTGTCCGTCCCATTCTGACGTAATATCCGCTGAGAGCCTGCCCGCTCTCGCTATGGAAGCCCGATACCTTCTGAACGACCTTGGGAGCCATGAAGACCGTGTCCACCGGGAGCAGACCCACCCCTTCGACTTCCCTGAACTCGGATTCGAGACCGTCAGGATCTCGGATCGTGCGGCCGAGCAACTGGTAGCCGCCACAAATCCCCAACACCGTTCCCCCGCGCTCGGATACACCCTGCGCAAGACGGTCAAACCCCTGCCGTTTTACGAAGTGCAATGCCTGCACCGTATGTTTCGTCCCTGGGAAGATCAAGGCATCGAGCGGCCGATCCGTTGCCTCCCCAAGCCGAACCACTTCCACATCCGGCTCGGCGATCAACGGATCGAAATCGGTGAAATTGGAGATCGCTGGCAGGTCGACGACGCCAATGATTACCCGATCACGGCGATGAGCGCTTCTCCATCTCCGACCGTCCCAACCAAGCGAGTCCTCTTCCGGCAGGCCCAACTCATCCCAATAGGACAACACACCGGCGCATCGCATTCCCGTCTCTTGCGCTACGCGGGTTATGCCAGCACCGAGCCACTTGGCCTCCCCGCGAAACTTGTTGATGACGAACGCTTTCAGATGGGCTCGGTCCTCTCCTCCGAGCAAGGTCCAGGTGCCGACCAGCGCAGCAAACACGCCGCCCCGATCGATGTCACCGACGAGCAGCACCGGCGCCCTGGCGTACTGTGCCATATGCATGTTCACGACGTCGCAGTCGCGCAAATTGACTTCCGCAGGACTCCCAGCTCCTTCCAACACCAAGAGGTCGAACTCGGCGGCGAGCCGGTCGAATGCTGCTCGCACGGCCGGCCAATACTCACGCCGAACGGCGCCGAAATGTTCCGCAGACAAACTGCCAGCCACCTCGCCATCGACAACCAGCTGCGCGTGGGTCTCGCCTGTTGGCTTAATCAGGACCGGATTGAAATCTGCCCGGGGCGCCAGCCGGCAAGCGGCAGCTTGAACCGCCTGCGCCCGACCGATCTCCTTGCCGTCCGGCGTGACGAATGAGTTGTTCGACATGTTCTGGGCTTTGAAGGGAGCGACGCGCAGGCCTCGCCGGTGAAACAAGCGGCAGAGCGCCGCCGTCAGCACGGACTTCCCGACGTGGGATGCGGTCCCTTGGATCATGAGCGTCCGCGCAGCCATGACGAGGTTCCTACCCCTGCTTCTCCCCTTGGCGCTCCCAGAGAAATTCCGGTTCTCCCTGCGTCTTGGACGTCCATCGTGCCAAGACGAACAGCGCGTCGCTCAAGCGGTTCAAGAACTTGTTGATTTGAGGATCGACCGGCTCTTCCTTCGTCAATCGTATACAGATTCGTTCCGCGCGACGGCAGATCGTGCGCGCCAGATGCAGCGCGCCCGAGACCTTGCCTCCGCCGGGAAGAATAAACTCTTTCAGCGGAGCCAAGTCCTCCTGGCAACGATCGATCATCTGTTCGAGTTTCGTGACGTCACGTGGCGTGATCGCCGGCATATTCTTAAATGTTTGTCCCGGCGCAGTCGCCAGAAGACTTCCGGCATCGAACAGTTTGTTCTGCACCCAGCGCAGATCCACCTCCAACCGCTTCGCTGACTCGACGGCAGCTGCTTCGTCGTTTATGGCGCGCGCGAAACCAATGGAAGCATTCAGCTCATCTACGGTGCCGTACGCCTCCACGCGCAAGCAATCTTTCCAAACTTGTTGCCCGCCTGCCAACCTCGTCTGGCCCGCATCGCCGGTTCTTGTATAGACCTTCGTGATTCTCATATCGTGCCTCCAGACGCCATGGGCAATCTCGTCACATCCTCCCCACCTCGCACAACTTTGTCGAGACAATCTGGGCAGAGACAATCCTCGAATCGCACCGCGATCCAATCCATCTGTTGCTCGGTCACGCCGATCTTCCCACACCAACAGCCGTATTGCCCACAATCGAACGATTGACCGCAGGCTTCGCAGATTTTTTTGACGGGACCTTTCATCATACAAACAGGCCAGTCCTTAGAGCGACTCCCACCGCTAATAGGATACCTTGACGCCACCGAAGATCGACCGTACCGGCGTGCCGAAGTTGAGAATTTCCTCGTACTTCTCGTTGAACAGGTTGTCCGCGCGAACATACGCCTGCACGTGCTTGGTAACCTCGTAGTTCGCAATCAAGTTCCACACGTCGAATGCTTTGAGATTTTGACGGTTGTTCACATCTTCAAATCGCGATCCGACGTACCGTCCTTCCAGGCTCACCCGCAGCGGGTCGATCGGTTGGTAACTGAGCACGAGACTCCATTGATCGACCGGCATTCGTGGAACTCGATTTCCAGGTTGCTGGATCAGGTTTCTCGTCATGGTATTGGTATATTGGGCTTGAACGTCCAAGCTCCTGATCCATGGGAGATCTCGCACCAGCGCATATTTCACGCTTGCCTCCCATCCTTTGGTTCCTACCAGGCCGATATTTTGCGCACAGAAGTTGGGGCCGAACGGGCCGACTCCGCACGCCGTCGCACTCTGCTGGCTCACGATGAGATCGCGGAAACGATTCCAATAAAACGAGCCGCTCAGCGTCAACCGGTTGTTGAACAGATACTGGTCCACCCCCACGTCCATACTTTGGCTTTTCTCCGGCTTGAGGTCTGGCTTTCCGAAATCAGGAAAGAACAGCTGATTGATGGTGGGAGCCCTGAACCCCGTTGCATAACTGCCGCGAATCTTCGTTCCCGATTCTTGGTGCAGGTAGCCGGCCGTCGCTCGATACGTGGTGGCGCTTCCGAACACATTGTAGTCATCTTGCCGGATTCCGCCGGTTGCAAACACGCGATCCCATAAGTTGAGTTGCGCTTGGGCGAACCCTGCGTGACTGGAGACGACTCGGTTGCTGATGTCCGTGGTTCCCGTCCCAAGATTGATGTTCTCGCCCTGTTGTTCTCGAAACTGATACCCTGCCGTGAGCAGCAGCGGTTTGCCGAGTTGGACGTTATGTTGCCACTCCACGCGATTCGCCAAGGTGTTGATCTCCGAGCGCGCGCCGAACGGCGTCGAGATCGCCCCTGTCGCCACATTCCGCTGTGTGGTTCCTGGATTCGTGTCCACTGTCTCCGTCTGCCTGGACACAGTCAGCACTTGATTCCACCAATCGGTGATCGGCTGTTTGTAGGACGCGCTATACACGAACTGCTGGCTGTTGCTGGTGGCTCCGAGCACGTCGAATCCTGGAGAAAAACCGTTGTCGAAATTGAGCTTCCCTTGCAACAAGCGGAAGTTCAGATCCAGTCGCCCCTCGTAAGGAAGGGTCACGCCCAGTCTGCTTGAAGCTTGCCAATTATGATACCCATCCCGCTCCGAAGCGCCCCGTCGATAATTGACCTGCGAGAAGCCGGTATAATCCCATCGAGAAAGTGCCGCTGTGAAATCGACTGGCCCTTTCTGGCCGCTCACCTGCGCTCCTTCTCGAATTGATGAAAAGGATCCGTACTCTAAGAACGCGTTCGCCGTCGGAGTCCCGGAACCTTGTTTGGTGGTGATGTTAATCACGCCGCCCATGGCATCCGATCCCCACAACATGCTCTGAGCCCCTCTGAGGATTTCGATACGCTCGATGTTGTCTGTCGTCAGGTTGGCAAAGTTGAAATTACCCAATGTGGCGCTGTTCATTATCGTGCCGTCGATGAGCACAAGGACTTGGTCGGCGTTGCTGCCACGAATGCGAACCGTTGCCGTCGAACCGGGCCCTCCATTAGAAAACACGGCCAGACCTTGGCTGAGACGTAGGGCATCCACCACTGTCTTGATCTGCCTACGTTTCAAATCTTTCTCGGTGATGACTTCGACCGCGCTGGTTACATGGGTCGCAGGCGCTTCGGTCTTCGTGGCACTGATGACCACTTCGGCCGTTTCGATCACTTCGGCTGTATCGGCCATGGCCACCTCTTGGGCAGATATCAACGGCGGGGTGACAGCGAACGGCAACGCACCAAGAATCAGCACAAGAAAAGAACGGGAACAGAACCGTGGCATGAGAACCTCCCTTTGACTCGAAGGGTGTGAATGTTCCCGTCAGCTGGGTCTCCTGACTTGCGGATCGTCGTTCCCCTGCGCCTTCCCACGCGCCGAAGCACGCAGTGGCATTCATGCAGGATCGCTCCCCGCTTACAGTGGCGGCACCGTGATGGACTTGCACCATCTTCCCCGGCGCTGACGGTTTCTAACGACCACTCCCTCTGCTCGGATTGTGACGTACCCGTCCACACACATGGGAGCAGGAGACCGGGCACAAACCTCCTGTCCCGTGATTCAGATCTGTCGATGCCTTTCACGACCCGGCAGCGTCACACGCGGCAGTCCCGTCTGCGGATGATCGTCTACCAAAACCTCGCAGGCATAGACATTCCGCAAGACATCGGACCGGATCACTTGCTGTGGTGTTCCAACACAACCCACAACGCCTTCCTTCAGCAGAACCAGGCGATCGCAATACTGGCTGGCGAGATTCAAATCATGCGAGACAAGGATCACCGTCAATCCTTTCTCTTCGTTGAGTCGCCGCAGCACGGAACAGATGCCAACCTGATGCTGCAGATCGAGAAATGCCGTCGGCTCGTCGAGGAGCAGGAGGCGTGGCGCCTGTGTCAGGGCCCGGGCTATCACCGCTCGCTGCCGCTCTCCGCCTGAGAGTTCCGTCACTAGGCGCGTGGCAAGATGGGCGATATCCATAGTCGCCATCGCGGCTTCCGCCATGGCGAAATCGGCGGGAGTTTCCCAGCCAAATCCAGCGCTCCATCGGCCAGCGCTTCGGTGCGGAAACCGACCCATCAACACGGTCTCCATGACCGTGAAGGGAAAGAGCATGTGTGCGTCTTGAGGCACGTACCCGACCTCGCGAGCCACTTCCTCTTGAGACATCCGATCGAGGGACTGACCAAACAGATGCACACGACCGTCGTGTGGAGTGACGAGTCTGGCCATCACCTTGAGCAAGGAAGATTTGCCTGAACCGTTTGGTCCAATGATGCCCACCATCTCGCCCGTGTTGATCTGGAGGCTGACTTGGTTGAGGACCCAACCCTCGCCGCTCGATCCGTCGGAACGGTATCGGAAACGGACCGATTCCAGTTCACAGGCGACAGCCTGGCCACCCGCCGTCGTGGAACCCGGCATACCGACGGCTCGCATGACCGAAGCATTCATGCGAGCCGATCCTTTCGCCACACCAGCAGATAGACAAAAAACGGACCGCCGGCGAGCGCCGTAATGATGCCGACAGGAATTTCCGCCGGAGACCACAACGTGCGAGCCAGGGTATCCGCAGCCATCAAGAAAGTGCCTCCGATCAGCGCAGCCGCGGGCAACAGCAGCCGGTGATCGGCACCGATCATGAGCCGTACCGCATGGGGAATCACCATGCCGACGAAGCCGATCATCCCGCTGACCGATACGACCGCCCCGGTCATCAACGCGGAGAGAATAAATATGACGCGTTTGGCACGTTCGGTATCGACCCCAAGCGAACGTGCCGCTTCTTCGCCTAGGGCCATAACATTCAACGCTCGGGTCTGGGCGAACAGCAGCACCATCCCGCCCGTCAAGTAGATCGAGAGCATCAAAAGGGTCGACAGTTCGGGAGCCGTCAGCGTCCCCATCAACCAAGCCATCATGCCGAACGAGCGATTCGGCTCCATGATCGAGGTGATGAACATGATTAATGCCGAGAAGATGGCGTTCAAGATCACACCGGCGAGCAGCAAGCTGTGGATCGGCAGTCGCTCGTAGGTGGCCGCCATGCGGTAGACCAACAGCAAAGCCACCAACCCACCGGCGAACCCACAAACGGGAAGCACCGAGGCCGCGAGTACGGTCGAACCGATTCCAAAGAGCACGGCGATGGCTGCGCCGAGGGCGGCACCGCTCGACACGCCCAGTACATAGGGATCGGCCAACGGGTTCCGCAACAGGGCTTGCAGCGCCACGCCAACCGCGGCCAGACAGGAGCCCACGACGAACCCTAGAAACACCCTCGGCAGTCGCACGTGCACCAAGATCACACCGGCCGCGCTCGAGGCATCGATTCCCCCGTCAACTCCAAACGTCACTCCAGCCAACAGCCTCAGGATCTCGCTCAAGGACAAATACTGCGTTCCGATCTGGAGGCACAGCAGCCCTACTACGGCCGCCATGCATGAGAGCATTCCCATGGTCACGAACCAACGCGACGCTGTCAACGCTAGTCGAGGCTGGAACGGAGAACAGAGGGCGGCAAGGAGACCCGCACCACGGAACAGCACCGGCGGCAGTGAAACAGATCCGCTCTCCGTCGAGGAGTGATGTTGCGTCGGCCCCGTCATCGTCGGGCCTGTTCCGGATGGACATCGATGTCGGGATGAATCGCCTTCACCAGTTGTTCCAAGCCTTCCACGATCCGAGGGCCGGGGCGGTTCAACAGGTTCGACGAGACTTCGTGCAGGCGGTGCTGCTTGACCGCCGACAACGACGTCCATCGTTCCCACTGCTGCTGCTCGCGTTTCGGCACCGCTTCGACCGTCCCGACGGGAAACACCAGCACTTCGGGGTCTTCATGCAACACCGCTTCCATACTCAACCTCGGATACGGAGTTCCAGCCTGAGCCGCCACGTTGATACCGCCGGCCAACCCGATCATTTGGTGGATGAAACTTCCAGGCCCGACGGTGATCAGGGGTTGACTGTTCAGAACGTACAACACGCGCTTGGGCGAAAGCGGTCGCGTGAGACGTTGGACTTGAGCGACTTTCTCGCGAATGGAGGCGGCCAGGGAGTCGGCTTCGGAACGCCGGAAGAACAACTTTCCCAGCATCTGGATCTGAAGCGGAATATCCTCGACAGCCTTGGCTTCAAGGAGGAACGTCGGAATCTTCAATTGGTCGAGTTTCGCCTGCAAATCCGCGCGCATGAATTCCCGTGGAGCCAGGACGAGGTCCGGTTGCAGTGCGACCAACGTCTCCACGTTGGGATTGGCATATCCGACCTTGGCTTTACCGTGCGCCGCTGCAGGATAATCGCAGAACTCCGTGACCCCGACGATGAACGCATCCAGTCCCAGCGCAAACAGCATCTCGGTAATGCTCGGAGCCAACGACACCACGCGCACGGGAGCCTTGGCCACATAGAGTTTGCGGCCGGCGTCGTCGACAAACGTCCGTGGCGCGATATTCGCCATGAACGGCATCCCGGTCAGGATCCCCTGTTGTCGACGTTTCATCTCCACACCCGGTTCTTCAGCCCCCACTCCGGCGGCCGCCAGACAGGCGCTCCCGAGGAGAACGGAGAGGCGAAGAATCTGAGACCGCCTGCTCAAAATAAAAAATCCTCAAGGCCTCGACGGACCTTGAGGATTGCACCCGCTTCTTCATCCTCGCCTGTTCCCCAGCCCTCGAGGGAACAATGGTCAGGATTCCAGGGAGGTCTTCTGGCTTCTGGTTCATCCTACTCCCCGCGCCTTCCCGTCCGCTTACGCCTTCGGACAGTGGTCTTCGCGGGTTTCGTCCCCATTTACAGCGGCGGGACCGCGAGGGATTCGCACCCTCTTCCCTTACCCAGGAATCAGTATGTGCCGGCACTCTAGGAGAGAGAGACAAATCTTGTCAAGTTCAATATTGACCGGGCGATGGCCAAGTCCAACAGACGAACGGGCGGTATTGCTCGAAACATCTTCGAACCCCACGGAAGATCGCCCATTCCGACCATCCCTTTCGGCACAAGCCTTGCTCGAATCAGGCCACATCGTCCCGTCCGTCCGAAACACGGTACTTCCTGTGACGATGCTGACACTACGGGTTCTACGTACTGCGCCATGAAATACGTCATCTTTGTATTGCTCGCCGTATGGGGCTTCGTGCAGCTCACGGCTCTGGTGTGGAGTCCCAAGAGTGATTCGAGCGGTTCCCCCTTGGCTCAGTTCGCCCTCGCTCCCGCGCATCGATTGAACGACCCCTACCGAAACGGCTACTTCTATCTGCTGGGGCTGCTCGCTGCGCCTTCGCATGATCCTGCAAAAGTCGGTTACGACATGTGGGTCGAGACTCGAGAATCTTCGCAGGCTGAGTCGTTCGACTACAGCAAGGCGGGTCGGTCGGAACTCCGGATAGAACCGACGCCCGCGAACGTCATTCCGCTGTGGGAGACGAGTGATCCGTTGGAATCGATTCGATCTCGGCAGTCTCCGATCCAGGATCTCGCCAATCGACATCAATTGCTCCTCAGCCGTTACGACCGGTGCTTGGGAATGCCGTTCGAAGACTGGGGTTATGGAAGCTCCGCGACGCAGCGATTCGTCGAGCCGATGATCCTGCACCGCCTATATGTTGCCGAAGGGTTGTCTCGCAATACCACGACGGGCCTGGAGCGGATGCACAAAGAGTTGGTCTTTTGGAGAGGTGTGCTGCGTGAAGCGGCGACGCCGCCCATGAAAGTGATGGCGCTGGTCGTCGTCCGGGACAACGCGCTGTTGTTGTCCCGTCTATTATCCAGGCCGTCGGTCGATAAAGCCGTGCTGGCGATGGGCTTGCAACTGGCGCTCCCGCTTACCCCCTCTGAATATTCCATCCGGTGGGGGGTTCAACACGAGGTGGCACTGGCGGCGCATACGACTTCTTCACCAGAAGAGTCCTCAGAGACCGCCCAAGAGCAAGAGTGGCTGACGAGTATCGCCAATTTACCTTCCCACACATTTCAGAAGCTGGCGCATCCCCCCCTGTCCTCCTTGTTGCCGCTCAGCGGCCAGCAGACCGGCATCCTTTATGCCGCTTACTATGAAGCCATCATCAAAGCGTCCGCTCCAGGACAAGGAGCGCTCCCGCGCCTCGATCAAGTCGCCAGAGCCATGCGGCGCGGACTCCTCGATCAATTGCTGTCACCGACGCTGGTTGAACCTCCGTGGGAAGCGCTCGTCCATCAACTGATGGAAACCGACGCCCGATTGCGTCTCACATCGTTGCAAATCCAATTACGGCGCCATGGGAGCGCGGTGCCGGTTCCAACGAGGCTGGCCGAGGTCGGCTCGCAATATTTCGACCCGTTTACCGGACTTCCCATGCTGTGGAGCCCGACTCAGCAGCGCTTGTACAGCGTGGGCAAAGATCGCCTGGACGACGGAGGAGACCTCTCGTTCGATATCACGGTGCCGGCGGTTGTCTCGACACCTTCCCCTTCCTCATCGGCCACACCACCCTCCCTGCCCGCGACAGTCAAGCGGTCGACCTCTTAGTCGCTTCGTCGCGCCAGTCATTCTCTGCGAGTTAAGACTTGAACCGCACCTTCAGTACCAGGATTGCGATCGTCAGAAGAATGGTCACCCCGTTCGTGATGATGATCGGCCAGGATCCAAGTAGGGTTCCGTAGCAGAGCCACAGGCCCACTCCCGTCGAGAAAATGGCCAGCATGCCCATCGACACATCACCCGCCGATCTCGTCACCCATGTCTTTCGCAATTGCGGCCAGAACGCGTAGGTGGTACAAACCCCAGCCATATATCCCAGCGCATCGATCCCTGTCACGGCTCCCCCCAGCTTGCCTGCAAGATGTACTACACGGTCACCCAAACTAAGCGACTTGTCATTCCGACCGAGTCTATGGTACGTTTCACGCTCACTATCCAAGGTGCCTGCATATAAGGAGAAGCCCCGTGGCCTTCACATGTGACATCTGCGCCAAGAAACACCAGACCGGCAACAACGTCAGCCATGCCAACAATAAGACGAAACGCACGTTCAACCCGAACCTGCAGCGGGTACGAGCGATCGTCGATGGGACGACCAAGCGCATTCGCGTCTGTACTCGCTGCTTGAGAAGCGGTAAAGTGACCAAAGCGGTGTAGCCCCGCCTTTTTTCCCTCGGCTCAAGGCATTGATGGAGTAGCCCACAGGATCCGGCCGGAGCGGTCCGTCAACTTGATGGCGGTCGGTCCATCTGGCGACAGGGCCAAGGTTCGGCTACCGTCTCGGCTCATCAGCACGAGGCCGACCTCGCCGTTTTGGTCTAACCCCAAGCCCGCGCGAGCTTTGCCGCTTCCGTCCAGCAACAAAAATTCTTCGGCGTTCACTCCGTTCGTCTTCTGTGCTTCCGCCGTTCCGGACGCCAGGATCCATTCTGTGGCGAGGTTGCCGCAGAAACTTCCCGCAAATACCATGCACGATATCACGACGAGGTCTCGCGTTCTCATGTGCCCTCTCCTGGTTCAAGCAAGTCCGGTGAATGCCGGCATTTCATTTCTCAGGCGTATCGCCCATGATAGGCCGAAACCATACCGACACGCACACGGAGGTTCTCTCCGTGCAACAATGACCGGTCTTAGTTTAGAAGCCGACCGAAGCGGATGAATGATTGAGCAAGCATTGGAGCGGGCGATGGGATTTGAACCCACGACAACTAGCTTGGGAAGCTAGGACTCTACCACTGAGCTACGCCCGCTCGCCTGGTGACTGGCGCAGATCCTACGCTGGCCCTCCGCCCAAGTCAAGGAACGAGATCCTTCACTTTTCCAACTCCACGAGCGCAAATTTCCGACGCCCGACCTTCAGCCGATAGGCCTTCCCCGGGACAACATGCAATACCCCGTTCACGTCAGCTTGCCTTTGCTCGTCTATCTCCAGTCCGCCTTGAATGATCAGTCGGCGCGCCTCGCTCTTGCTGGGGACCAGACCGGTCTTGGCCACGAGATCGGCGAGGCCGATTGTTCCGCCCGCCTTCAGATCCGCCGCAGCCAGCACCACGCGGGCATCCGGCTCACTCGGGAACTCCCGCTCTTGGAACTTCAGTTGGAATGCGTTATGTGCCTGGTGCGCCGCTTCGTCACCGTGGTATCGGGCCACCAAGATCCGAGCGAGACGCTGCTTGGCCTCCATTGGATGAGCGGCTCTCACGCCGGCCAGATCTTCAGTGGTCAGCAACTCGTAATAGCGGTGCATGAGCGTATCGCTGATCGACATAACCTTCCCGAACATCTCGGCTGGCTTGTCCTCGAGCGCGATGTAGTTGCCGACACTCTTGCTCATCTTCTTCACGCCGTCCGTGCCTTCCAGGAGCGGCATCGTGAGCACGACCTGCGGCTCTTGCCCGTAATCCCGTTGGAGATCCCTGCCCACCAACAGATTGAATTTTTGGTCCGTCCCTCCCAACTCGATGTCGGCCTTTAGCGCCACCGAGTCGTAGCCCTGCACGAGCGGATACAAAAACTCGTGCACGCTGATGGGTTTCTGTTCTTGGAACCGTTTATGAAAATCGTCTCGTTCCATCATGCGGGCCACGCGGTAATGCGCCGCGAGTTGGATCAGCCCCTCCGCCGACATGGGGCCCATCCACCGGCTGTTGAATTCGATGATGGTCTTTTCCGGATGGAGGATCTTGAAAATCTGGCGCTGATACGTCTTGGCGTTTTCCTGCACTTGCTCTTTGGTCAGCGCTTTTCTGGTTTCGGACACGCCGGTCGGATCGCCGATCAAGCCCGTGAAATCCCCAATCAGGAAAAGAACCTGATGCCCGAGGTCCTGAAAATGTTTCAGCTTATGGATCAGCACCGTGTGCCCGAGGTGAAGGTCCGGAGCGGTCGGATCGAAGCCGGCTTTGATACGTAGCGGCCGGCTTTCCTTGAGGGACCGGGTGAGTTTCGACTCCAGTTCCGCGTGATGGATCACCTCCACCGCGCCACGCAGTATCAGATCCAGTTGGCGGGTCAACTCCGTCATGCAGCCCTCTTCCCTTCTCTCGGCGGTTTCGAAGCCGGAGAGACGTTGACAAATGTCCGTAGCTTCTCGAACGTCTTTTTGCCGATCCCTTTGACCGCACGGAGGTCTTCGACGCTTGCGAACGGACCTGCCTTTTGCCGATGGGTGACGATTCTCTCGGCAAGCACCGGCCCGATGCCGGGCAACGCTTCAAGGTCCTGCTCCGTGGCACGATTTAAGTCGAGGACCTTTGCCGTCCGAGGCCGCTCCGGTGTTACTACTCCGCCGGAGAGACGCGACGACATCCCCGTTGCCTTGGCCGCGGTAACGGACTGAGGCTGGACCGTCATCGGTGTCTGTGGTTGCGGTGCAACCAGCGGATCTGCCACCGATTCTTGTGGTTGGGGAACGCTCCATCCAATCCAGACGATCACCGCCATCGTGAGCGCGAACATCCCGAGTCTGATCGCCAAAGACCACACCTTTAGCCAGCCCGCTTCTGAATTTGGTGAATGGCCATCCCCTCGGCATCTTCCGCGGCTTCCATCATCCCCTCGGCCAACGTCGGATGGGCATGGATCATTTCAGCCACTTGTCCGACCGTCGCCCCGACTTGCATGGCCATGGCCGCCTCATGGATGAGATCCGCCGCATGTGCACCGATCATATGTGCGCCAAGCAACTTCCCGGTTTGGGCGTCGGCGACGAGTTTGCAGAGCCCCGTGATATCGCCGGTTGCCTGCGCTTTCCCGAGCGCCGCCAACCGAAAACGTCCGACCTTCACGCCCTGCTCCGGATCCTGGCCGCTGGCCTGCACACGGGCCCGCGCCTGCGCCTCGGTCAGCCCGACACGCCCGACTTCCGGCAACGTAAAGATACCGGTCGGGATCACCTCATAGTTGATGGTGCTGGGATGACCCAGGATGTTTTCCACCGCCACTTTGCCCTGTGCCGATGCCACATGCGCCAACATCGCTTTTCCCACGACGTCTCCGATGGCAAAGACTCCCGGCACGTTGGTTTCCATCCGCTCGTTGACCACAATCTCGCCGCGACGGCCCACCTGGACTCCGACTCGCTCCAGGCCGATCCCTCGGCTATTGAACCCGCGACCGATCGACACGAGCAACATGTCAGCCGTCAATCTCGAGCCGTCTTTCATTCGCATCGCAAGCGTCCCGCCTGCACGCTCTGTTTCTTCGATGGTCGTTCCGGTCAACACGGTGACTCCGCGTTTCTTGAGTTCTCTGGCCATCAACGACGAGATGTCCTCGTCTTCCAACGGCAGGATTCTGTCCATGAGTTCCACCAGGGTCACCTCGGCCCCCAAGCCGCTGAACAGACAGGCGAACTCACATCCCTCCACCCCGCCCCCAAGAATCATGAGACTCTTGGGAACGCGCTGCAAATCGAGCAACTGGCGGCTGGTGACGATGCGCTCTCCATCGATGGGGAACTGGGGAAGGTTAGGCCAGGAGGAACCGGTGGCGAGGACCACCGCGTCGGCGTCGATCGTACGATTCAACCCGGTAGGCTGGGTCACCTTGATCGTTCCGGCTCCTTCGAGGATGCCGACCCCTTCGATGTGTTCGATGGACCAGGCCTTGAACAGTGTGCCAATGCCCTTGACGAGCGTGGACACCACCTGATTTTTGCGCGCCACCATGCGAGGAAGATCGTAGGATACGGGACCGGAAATGGATAGCCCCAAGGATTCAGCCTTTTTGACCTTGTCCCCGAGTTCAACGACGGAAAGGAGGGCCTTGCTGGGAATACAGCCCCAATTCAAGCAGACGCCCCCAAGCGCCTGGGATTCGATCACCGACACCCGACCGCCGAGCTGGGCGGCCCGGATGGCCGCGACATAGCCCCCCGGTCCGGCGCCAAGAATGGCGATGTGTTTGGGCATGAGAGAAAATCAGTGCTTTTGGCTGGCGAGAAATGCTTCGTACTGGGCGCCAGTCATGAGGGCATCGACTTCTCCCTTGTTCGAGAGGTCGATGGCCACCATCCATCCTTTGCCATAGGGGTCGCTGTTGACGACCTCTGGATGATCTTTCAAATCGACATTCACCTTGGCGATCGTGCCGCTGACCGGGGTGTAAATCGTCGACGTGGTCTTGGTCGACTCGACTTCACCGATCTGCTGGCCTGCCTTGACCGATTGCCCGACTTTCGGAAGATCGATGAAGACGATGTCGCCCAACGCATCCTGCGCAAAATGGCTGATGCCGACCGTTGCCTGGGACCCACTGACACGCACCCACTCATGCTCCTGATGGTACCGAAGATCCGCTGGAATCATCGCGGTCCTTTCTGGCGGCGAGGTTGTTATCCGTAGATTTCCATGCCAGGAAAGAAATAGCCGACTTCAAACTTGGCCGTTTCTGGAGAGTCGGATCCATGCACGGCGTTGTATTCGATATTGGCCCCGTGAGCCTTCCGGATGGTTCCAGCTTCCGCTTTGGCCGGGTCGGTCGCACCCATGAGCTCGCGGTTTTTTTTGATCGCGTTCTCTCCCTGGAGCACCAACAGGACCGACGGACCGGAGCACATGAAATCGCAGAGACTGCCGAAGAAAGGTCTGGCTTTGTGCACAGCGTAGAATCCCTCGGCGACCGGCTTCGACATCTGCATCAGCTTCATCGCCACTGGCTTGAGTCCAGCTCGTTCATATCGATTGATGATATCGCCGATGGCGTCCTTCTTGACGGCATCCGGCTTGATGATCGCTAACGTTCGCTCGCTCATCGCGTGATCTGTTCCTCCGCTCTGGTTGTGGTTTTATTGAGACAACGCACGTAAGTTCGCATTATAAGAGCGCTTCCAGCAAGTTGCAAGGCGGGCTCGCCTCTAGGAAAACTGTTGCGCCACGTCAGCGGGCTTGAAAACGCCGCGCTCTGTGATGATGCCGGTGATGAGATCAGCCGGCGTGACGTCAAAGGCGGGATTATACACTGAGACGCCGGCGGGAGCGACCGCATGGCTGCCATGGATGGATGTTACTTCCGCCGGATTTCGCTCCTCGATCGGTATCTGATCACCCGATTTCGTGCTCAGATCGATCGTCGAATAGGGCGCCGCCACATAAAAGGGTATGCCATGAGCCTTTGCCAACACCGCAACCGAGTAGGTCCCGATTTTATTTGCGACATCGCCGTTTGCCGCGATCCGGTCCGCACCGACGACACAGAGATGGACCTTGCCCTGCCGCATCAGCGCTCCGGCCATATTGTCGGTGATCAACGTGACGGGAATCTTGTCTTCCATCAATTCCCACGCGGTCAACCTCGCTCCCTGCAAGACCGGCCTTGTTTCGTCGGCAATCACCCGAATCTTTTTCCCCTGCTCCCACGCGGCACGAATCACACCGAGGGCCGTGCCATAACCGGCCGTGGCAAGAGCTCCGGCGTTGCAATGGGTCAGAATAGTCTGGCCGTTCACAATCAACTCCGCCCCATGCCGTCCCATCGCTTTGCAGAGCGCGATATCTTCATCCAAGATCGCTTGAGACTCGGCCATGAGAGCCGCCTGGATCGACGGAATTGGCTGTCCTCGCAGCGCTGCGAGTGTGCGTTTCATCCGTTCAAGCGCCCAAAACAGGTTGACCGCAGTCGGCCGCGTAGCAGCGAGCCCCTCACAGATGGCCACTACTGTTTTGGAGAACGTCTCGTAGTCCGACGCCGCGAGGGCGCGGGCCCCCAGCGCCACTCCCATCGCCGCTGTCACACCGATTGCCGGTGCGCCTCGGACCACAAGCGTGCGAATCGCATGCTCTACGGCCGAGACGTCCCGGCAATCGATGAATACGACCTGCCCAGGCAGCTTCGTTTGGTCGAGCAAGCGCACCATGCCGTCGTGCCATTGGACGGTAGGAACCATAGGCGCTTTGTAGCGAGATCTGACGCAGAGTGCAAGCCCTGACTCGGATCTTCCGAATCAGGGCTTCGTGTTTGTCGGTACGGGAGAACCGGGGAGAGGAGAACGGGTTGGACGCTACCGACTATTGGCCCTCTTTCCAACCGGATAGAGGCCGACTGAATCCTGATCTTGCTCGAGCTTGCCGAGTTCGCGCTCTAACATCGCCCGAATGAAACCGCTGGTCGTATAACCCTGTTGCTTCAAACCGTCGAGCTGCTGTTTGAGTTCGACCGGTAGCTGGATCACAATCCGAACGAGCTTCGACATGACACGCTCCTTCTGTAAAGTTCCGCAGCGACGGGTGTTTGCACACGCTGTGCCCTGTCGGCATCCGTCACCCTGCTTGAACGAAATTAAGGGTTTATGCCGAGCGAATCGGCCAGGAAAAGCAGCGGCGGGCCAGAAACGTCGTCCATTGGGCATCAAATGTACAAGGACGAAGGTTCGCCGTACTCGTATCACTACCTAGACCGCTCACCAGCGCTGACGCCACCCCTCTCCGATTCCGCCCCAATTGCTTCGCTCGCACTCCCACACACAAGTGAACAGCGAGATTGGACGCAAGGTCAAATCTGCCGTTCGGTGAAGGGTCAGTACCGAACCGCTCTTTGCACCGACCACCCAGACCCCGCCATCATGATCCGTCCGGAACACCTGACTGCCGACGGCGGCGTAGGCATCGATGACCGATGGAGCCGGATGTCCGTACGCATTGTGTTTGCCCGCCGAAAACACCGCGTATGTCGGGTGAGCGTCGATGATCCAATCGCGCTGCAACGAGCTTGCGGCCCCATGGTGCGGCACTTTGACCACCTCGGCGGGGTGGTGAGGATGTGCGGTCAGCAGCCGCGATAAGGCTTCGGCCTCGACGTCGGCGGCGAACAGGATGCTGTGGGCCCCGCAGGTCAGGCGAGTCACAATGGACCGATTGTTGATCGCATGACCTTCCTTGCGCCGGTTCGTCACAAGTTCTCTGGATGGTGTTTCTGCCATAGGATTCAAGACGAGCATGTGGCACGCCTCCGATTGTGCGAGTTCCATCCCCTCCTGTGCGATCTTCTCGACCACTCCCTGCCGATCGAGCGCTTGTTGGAGTCGCTGATAAAAAGCTTCCTCCCGCCGTTCACCGATGCTCCAATAGCGACCGACGGGAAAATGCCGGAGTATCCAGGCCAATCCTCCCACATGGTCGAGTTGCGGATGCGTCGCAATCACATGATCGAGCCTACGAATCCCACGGTTCCAGAGATACGGACCGACCACTCCTCGCCCCATATCAAACCGCTCGAAGGTCGAGCCGCCGTCGATCAGGAACACCTGTCCGTCAGGCAATTCAACCACTGCGCTGTCACCTTGCCCAACGTCTAGAAACGTCACACGAAAATGATCCCCATCAACGGCCAGCCTGGGAGACCACAACCACCAGGCCACAACGAACGTCGCCACGGCGGAAGCCACCCACCGCCATGGACTCCGGTTTCCCCGCCACACCCACACCAGCAATACATAGAAGAGGCCCATCAGCGGCAGGGAAGGTGCGGCGACGTGCCATTCCGCACCGGGGATCTGTGCCATCAGGTCCAGCCAGATAGCGAACGAATCGATGAGCCATTGGAGCGAGGAGGCGAACGGCAACTCGCGGCCGCCTTCGAGTAGCTGTCCGATAGCACTCAGCAAACTACACGGCACGAGCACCATGCCCATGAGTGGCACGGCAAGCACGTTGGTCATGAGACCGAGCCAGGGGACTTGATTGAAATAGTAGGCGACGAGAGGAAGCGTCGTGACCGTGATCATCGCTCCCACCAGAACCGCCTCACGCGCCCACCGCAGCCACCTTCTCCAATGGGAAACGGGTTGCAACTCCATCGTGTCCTCGACGATGGGATGTGACAGCCAGGCAGCGATCGCAAAAACAGACAGGAATGAAAGCTGAAACGAAATATCGTAGATGGCCATGGGATCATGCAAGAGGATCAGGCCAGCAGCCAGCGCCAACCCATGAAAAATACGTTGTTCGTATCCAAGCCATCTAGCAGACAGTGCGGAGAGAATCATGACCAATGAACGCACGGTCGCCACTTCCGCTCCGGCGAGGACCGCATACCCAGCCACTGGAACCACCGTGATCAGGGCGGCCATCCGCGTCGGCGTGTGAGTTCTCGAAAGTCTGAGAAGCCACTCAGCTGGCAACTCTCGCAAAACTCGTCTTCCGATCATGAAACAGAGGATCGCCACGAGCCCAAGATGGCTTCCCGAGATGGACAATAAATGAACGGTTCCGGTCACCATGAATAGATCACGCAGATCTGCGTCCAAGAACCCTCGCTCGCCGATCACGATAC
>CAZPYP010000002.1:0-32507 GCA_964590845.1 uncultured Nitrospira sp. | reverse complement strand
ATAGATCACGCAGATCTGCGTCCAAGAACCCTCGCTCGCCGATCACGATACCGAGAAAGATTCCTAGAGCGGGCTGTGAGAGGCTTTGAATGGCAGCCAGGCGAATGCTGCCCCGCCAGCGATCCACTTGATTCCACATCGCCCACCACCAATCGTTGGATCCCGGCTCGACAAGGCTCACCCCTTCGGAACCTGAGACAGTGGCGACAGCGTCGACACCTTGCCGCTCCAAATAAGCGGCGTAATCGAATCCGCCGGGATTGAGAGAGCCTGATGGTCGGCGCAGTTTGCTGCGGAACCGGATGCGATCACCCTGATAGACCAAGCGCTCCGGCGTTCTCCATGTGAGACGTACCCGCTTCGTTCCTACCGGCACTTCTGGCTCAACTAGGACGACCAACCGATCAGGGCCTTGCTGAACCGGCCCGACGATGCGTCCGGTCACGTCCTCGACGACCTCGGCTGGTGGTCCTTGCGTGTGGGAGCCGCTTCCGGTTCGCCCGTTGGAAAAGCTCCATAACATGACCCCGGCGAGCATGGAACCGATACAGGCCGTGACCATCCGTGTGGAGAGCCCATACCGACGTTCCACCCAAGGCGTGGCCAAGATCGACGCAAGGAGAAAAACGGAACCGCTGACGGGAAAGTAGGGCAGGAAGGATCCGCACAGAAGGCCGAAACAGAGAGCCACGGACAGAGGCGGCAGCATAGCGTCCGTCACCCACTCGGATTGTGCATTGCGCCGGCGAACCGGCTCGCCGATCAACACGAGCGCCCGGCCGAAGCTTTGGATCGGCGGTTCGGTCGCCTAACCGAGGTGGGCCTTCACAACCTGGGCAAGGCGATCAGCTTCCTCCCGGATCAGCGTGTCACGTTCGCCTTCGATCATGATTCTCAGCAGCGGCTCGGTGCCTGAATACCTGACCAGCACACGACCGCTTCCGTTCAGGCGCTGTTCACTGGCTTTGATGGCATCCTGCAGTTCAGGGACGCTGTCGAGGCTCGGCTTCTTCGACACCTTAACGTTCAACAGAATTTGCGGAACCGCCGACATGACCTTGGCCAATTCGGACAACGGTTTCCCGGTCCGCTTCATCAACGACAGGACCTGCAACCCCGAAATGAGACCATCTCCAGTCGTGTTGTGATCGAGAAAAATGAAGTGGCCGGATTGTTCGCCGCCGAAGTTGTACCCACCGGCAAGCATCCGCTCGAGCAGGTACCGGTCTCCGACCGCCGTTCGGACCAGACTGAGCCCAGCTTGACTCATAGCCAACTCCAGTCCGAAATTGCTCATCACCGTACCGACGACAGTCTTCTTCGCCAACTGACCGTGTTGATGCAGATCAAGCGCAATGGCCGCCATGATATGGTCGCCGTCGATGACGGCCCCCTTCTCACAGACAAAAATGGCTCGATCGGCGTCTCCATCCAATGCGATGCCGATGTGCGCGCCATGATCGAGAACGGACTTCCGGAGAGCCTCCGGATGAACCGCCCCACAACCGGCGTTGATGTTCATCCCATCCGGTTTGTTGCCGATCACTTCGACCTTTGCGCCGAGCTCTCGCAAGACGGTCGGGGCCACACTGTAGGCCGCGCCGTTCGCACAATCGATCACTAGCTTGATGCCTTGAAAATCAAGATTCTTCGGCAAGAGTTGCTTCACGAACTCGATGTATCGGCCTGCGGCGTCGTCGATCCGATAGGCCTTCCCAATGGCGTCGGCCGTCGGCCGAAGATGATCGATTTCGTTCGAGACGATCAATTCCTCGATACGAGCTTCCATTTCATCCGGAAGCTTCAATCCTTCATTGGAAAAAAACTTGATCCCGTTGTCCTGGTACGGGTTGTGGGACGCCGAGATCATGACTCCCGCGTCGGCGCGAAGACTTCTCGTCAGGAAGGCAATGGCCGGTGTGGGCATCGGCCCCACCAGCAGCACATCGACGCCCATGGAACAGATCCCCGAGGTCAGCGCGGATTCCAACATGTATCCGGACACTCGAGTATCTTTGCCGATGACGATCTGATGACGGCCGGCCCGGCGCATGAACAAATGGGCCGCCGCGCGCCCCAGCTGCATAGCCGTTTCGCTTGTCATCGGTTCAAGGTTGGCCACGCCGCGCACGCCATCCGTGCCGAACAATTTACGCATGTTGCTCCCGTCGTGTGAAAGTCTGTCTTCCGGCGATCGCCGCGGCGACCGTTGCCGCGTCCCGCATCGCCGCGACGTCATGAACGCGAATGATCGAAACACGCTGCTGTACCGCTAAGGCCACCGCCGCGGCCGAGCTCCAAAGACGGTCCTCAACGGAGCGGTTGGTCAGTTGACCGAGAAATCCCTTCCTGGACACACCGATCATCACCGGACACCCGAAAGGTAAGAACGTACCAAGATGGGCCAAAAGATCCAGATTATGTTCTAGGAGCTTACCAAATCCGATACCCGGATCAAGGACGATTTGTCTTCGTGCCACACCGCGAGCCGTCGCGAAATCGATCCGCTCCGCAAAAAACTCCGCCACCTCCTGGACGACATTCCGATAGTACGGCGATTGCTGCATGGTCCGTGGGGTCCCTTGCATATGCATCAACACCAGCCCGGCACCCGTCTTCGCCGCAACCCCTACCATCGCCGCATCTCCGCGCAAACTCGTCACGTCATTGATGATGCTCGCGCCCTCAGCGACCGCCGCCTCCGCCACTGCCGCCTTCATCGTATCGATGGACAGAGGAGTCGATACGGCCCGGGACAGTGCCCGGATGACTGGAACCACTCGTCGCAACTCCTCGTCCTCATCGAGAGGCGACGCACCAGGCCTCGTCGACTCCGCACCGATGTCCAGGATGTCGGCACCTTCCGCCACCAGTCTGACAGCTTGAGCGACCGCTGCCTCCGGCTCGATGAACCGTCCGCCGTCGTAAAACGAATCGGGCGTGACGTTGACGATGCCCATGATCAGGGGACGCTCGCCCCACTGAAGACGATGTGGCCCAGCGAAGAACTCCATGGGGTCACCACTCACGATTGAACTGAACGGAGACGGCGCATTCTTCCGCTGTTACCGCCTCTCCTATCACAGATGACTGAGCAGGCGTTCCCGGTCGGTGGGGTAGCCGACTGGGGAACGGTGATGCCTTCCATCTGATACCGCTGTTTGCGAGGTCGAGACGTTCCTTGACTCCGTGCCTCCGGAGCCAAGAATATCGTCCCTGCAGGACCTTTAGGCGGGAACGGTCTGGGACGTAGACTGCATGAGAATTTGATCGATTTCAGGCGCATCCAGCACCTCTTTTTCCAAGAGTGCTTCCGCCAACGCCTTCAAGCTCGTCATGTGTTCGGTCAGCAACCGTTTGGCCCGTTCGTAGTTCTCGGTGACAAGGCGCTTGATTTCGAGATCGATTTCCAAGGCCACCTGATCGCTGAAATCGCGTTTAGTCGTGAGTTCGCGGCCGAGGAAGATCTCTTCCTCTTTGCGCCCGAACGTCAGCGGCCCCAGTTTCTCGCTCATGCCCCACTCACACACCATTTTTCTGGCCAGATCCGTCGCACGCTCGATGTCGTTTCCGGCCCCCGTCGTGATGTGTTTGAGGATCAACTCCTCGGCGACCCGGCCGCCCATCAAAATGGCGAGATTGTTGTACAAGAAGTCTTTCGAGTAATTGTGGCGATCGTCGGTCGGCAGCTGCATGGTGACGCCCAAGGCCCGGCCTCGGGGAATAATGGTCACTTTGTGAACCGGATCCGTTCCCGGCAGCAATTTCGCGATCAACGCATGGCCGGCTTCGTGATAGGCCGTCGTGCGTTTTTCTTCGTCGCTGAGAATCATGCTCTTGCGCTCGGCGCCCATGAGCACCTTGTCCTTGGCCATTTCGAAGTCGACGGTCGCGACTTCTTTCTTGTTTTGGCGCGCCGCCCACAAGGCCGCTTCGTTGACCAGGTTTTCCAGGTCCGCACCGGAAAAACCGGGCGTTCCACGAGCGATCTTTTCCAGTTCGACGTCCGCGGCGATGGGAACCTTCTTCGTGTGAACTTTAAGGATCTCTGAACGGCCTCTCAAATCCGGGCGATTCACCACGACTTGACGGTCGAAGCGACCGGGCCGGAGCAGCGCAGGATCCAACACGTCCGGGCGGTTCGTCGCCGCGATCAGGATCACGCCCTCCGTGGTATCGAAGCCATCCATCTCGACGAGCAGCTGGTTGAGCGTCTGTTCACGTTCGTCGTGCCCTCCGCCAAGCCCCGCGCCTCTGAGACGGCCAACTGCGTCGATTTCGTCGATGAAAATGATGCAGGGAGCATGTTTCTTTCCCTGCTCGAATAGATCGCGCACGCGCGACGCGCCGACCCCCACGAACATTTCGACGAAGTCCGATCCACTGATGCTGAAAAACGGCACGCCGGCCTCGCCCGCGATGGCCTTAGCCAGCAGCGTCTTTCCCGTGCCGGGCGGGCCGACGATCAGTACGCCCTTGGGAATACGCCCGCCGAGCTTCTGGAACTTCCTCGGATCTTTCAAGAACTCGATGATCTCGAGCACTTCCTCTTTCGCTTCATCGATGCCGGCCACGTCCGAGAAGGTGACTTTCTTTCGCTCCTCGGTCAGCATCCGCGCACGGCTCTTGCCGAACGACAAGGCCTTGTTGCCGCCGATCTGCATTTGGCGCATCAAGAAGAACCAGAGCCCCAGGAACAAGACGAACGGGCCCCAGGTGACGAGGAACGTGATGTACCAGGGGCTTTCGTCCGGCGGTTTGGCCTCGATCTGGACACCTTTCTCGCGCAAGACCTTGACAAAATCGGGATACTCGGCCGTGTAGGTTCTGATCCGGGTCTTGTCTTTCAAAACGGCGCTGACGTGACTCGACTTGATGATAACCTTTTCAATATCGCCCTTTTCGAGTTTGGCCATGAAATCGCTGAAAATAACCTCTTCCTCGGGCGCGTGTGTGGGCACGCTGAACAGGTTGAAGAGCAGGATCATGAAGAGACCCACGACGACCCAGAAGAGCAGATTCTTCGCCCTGGAATTCATCCAGTTCTCCTTTTGGGTGGCACGGTCAACTGGTGAGCAAATCCGCGAACTTGTGGGATGTTACCACAGGCCGAGTCAAGCTGACAACCACGAGGAAGATCTTATTCCTGATCGCCTTCGACGTCCAAAACCGCCAGATACGGAAGGTTACGATATTTCTGTTGGTAATCAAGGCCGTACCCAACCACATACTTGTCCGGAATCTTGAACCCGACGTAGTCGAGAGGAACATCGATCGTTCTCCGATCCGGCTTGCTCAACAGCGTGCAGACCTTGATCGACTTCGGCTTCTGCTTCGTCAGCGATTTGATCAGGTATTGGGCCGTCAAGCCGGAGTCCACGATGTCTTCGACGAGCAGCACATCTTTCCCTTTGATGTTTTCCGTCAGTTCGGTGACGATCTTGACCTTGCCCGATGTCTTGGCCTGCGAGCCGTAACTGGTCACTACGAGAAAGTCGACCCGCATCGGGATACGGATGGCCCGGGCCAAATCCGCATAGAAGGCATAGGCTCCTTTCAGCACTCCGACGAGGACAAAGTCCTTCCCTGTGTAGTCGGCCGTGATTTGTTTGCCTAGCTCCTTGATACGCGCCCGCATCTCTTCCTGCGTCACGATTGGCCGGCCAAAAATTCGCTCCATCCTACTCTGCTCCTTCCTCTTACGTCTCTTGCATCGTCATCACCAGACACCGTGCTGTGCCTTGGCGGACGGAACAACGTTCGTCTTGCCTCACCCCGGCTACCCAGAGAACCCCTTCCGCATCGGCAAAGACCGGAATCTTGGCCCGGGTGGACCGAGGGATCTTCGCGTCCGTGAACAGATCCTGAAGTTTCTTTCGCTTGCCGGCCATGCCGATTGGCGCGATCCGATCGCCGGCTCGCCACCCTCGCATGACCAGCGGCTCAACCACGAGATCCGCGTCGAAGACGGCCGTCCGACAAGATCGACTCGCCACGTGCTCGGCGGCTGCCGCTCCGCTCAGGACTTGTACATGAAATTGCGCATCGGTTCCAGCCCAGCGGATTGTGGACGGGACCGTGACAATGACCGGAGCAGCGGCCTGCATCGTACCCGCAGACCTCTCTTCCCCCCGGAGACGCGGAGAAACCGCAACCCAAGCACGATGCCGACGCAAGACGACGTCACGAAACGTCAGTTCTTGGCCGGAACTTTTCTGCGACGCAAACCGGCGGACCGCTTCGACCACTCGACTACTCGGAGCCCGTCCTTCGGATTCGAACTCGCGCCACAACCGGCGAATCAGGCGTCGCTGGAGTCCGGCAGGCGTTTTTAAAAACTGTCGGCGGTCGATCCGATAGCTGCCTCCAGGCTCTGGCTGAACCAGTGCAGGCCACTGTGCCACCACCATCTCCTCCAAACACTCCTCATCGGCGCGCAGCAATTCGGCTTGCCGTAGCAGGGCCTCAATTCCTCCGGGGGCAATCTGCCTGAGAAGCGGTAGCAACTCATGCCTGATCCGATTTCGCCGGTAGTGCAAGGAACGATTGCTGGAATCCTGCCGATAGGACAGTCCCTCGTCCTGCAGAAACTTAAGCAGTTGCGCTCTCGTCGAGGATAGGAGCGGACGGACAATTACGCCGTCCCGCAAGTACGGCATCCCCGCCAAGCCGGACAAACCGGCTCCCCGCAGCATCCACAAGAGGATCGTTTCGGCCTGGTCATCGGCGGTGTGGCCGACGACAATGCGGTCGGCACCGATCGTCTTGGCAACGTCTTTCATGGCGGTATAACGCAGGTCGCGGGCAAGCGCTTGAATCGACGACTGACCTCTGCGCTTTTTCAGGATGGGATGGCAGGTCACCAGCCGAATGCCGAGCCTGCCACAGAGCGACGAGACAAACGTCTCATCCCCATCGGACTCCGTGCCCCTGAGCCTGTAGTTGACGTGTACGGCCGTCAGCTTCAAGCGCCATGACGGCGCCAAGCGCGCCATCATCATGAGCAGTGCCGTCGAATCAGGACCTCCCGATACCGCCACGAGCAGATGCGCCCCCAGCGCGAATAGCTGACGGTCGCGAATCGTGCGGACAACCTGTCTCTGCAGCCGGGACGTGATTCTTCTGGCCACACCCGTCGCCATATCAAGCATCTCCGACCGAACGGCGAAGGGACATGCGGGCGCGATCGACATCCTGCGCGATCTGTGTGGACAGGTCCGAGGCCGAGGCAAAGGCATGGTCGCCCCGGAGGCGTTCGATAAACTGCACGACGAGTTCCCGGCCATACAACTCACGGACCTGGTCGAGGAGGTTGACTTCAATAAGCCGTTCCCCCGCACCGAATGTCGGCCTCGTCCCGATGTAGGCGATGGCATCGTCCACACCCTGCCCGTGCGATACCCTTGCGGAATAGACGCCGTCCGGCGGAATGACGCGCTCCGGCGGCACCGGGATATTCGCCGTGGGCCAGCCCAGGTCGCGTCCCTGCTGCCTGCCACGAATCACGGTACCTTTGATGCCATAAGGACGTCCGAGCAGTTCCGCAGCCTGTTCCATTTCGCCGGCTTGGATCAGTTGCCTGATTCTGGTGGAACTGACCACGGTGCCGCTGTGGGAGACGGGGGTAACCGGATGGACCTGAAAATCGTGCGCTTCACCAAACCGGATCAGATCGGCGATCCGACCGGACCTTCCCTTACCAAAAGCGAAATGCTCCCCGACGAAAAGTTCCTTGGCGTGGAGTTGCCGGACAAGGACCGATCGCACGAACTCCTCCGGCGTCATGGCCGCCAACTGCGGGGTAAATGCGAGCATCACGACCTCGTTGATTCCAGCGGACTCGAACCTCCCGAGCTTTTCGTCCTGTGAGGTCAGGAATTTCAAATCGACGTGAGGCGCCAGGATCTTGACCGGGTGGGGATCGAACGTCAGCACCATCGCGGTGCCATGCCGGCGACGAGCCGTCTGCACCACGGTCTCCAACAGGGCTCGATGCCCCAGATGATGGCCGTCGAAGTTTCCGATGGTTACGACAGGATAGGGGCGTTCCTCCGACTCGGCCGTCCCCCGCGTCACGGTGAGCATCATCGTCAGTGCAGGAGTCGAGCGGCGTCTTTCGCGAAATAGGTGAGAATCATGTCGGCGCCAGCCCGCTTGATGGCTAACAGGGACTCCATCATCGCTCTGGACTCGTCGATCCAACCGGCGCGTCCCGCCGCCTTGATCATGCTGTATTCGCCGCTTACCTGATAGGCCGCGACCGGAAGCAGCGTCCGGTCTTTGGCCGCGGCGATGATATCCAGATACGGCAACGCCGGCTTGACCATCACGATATCGGCACCCTCTTCCACGTCGAGCGCAATCTCCCGCAAGGCTTCCCGCCGGTTGGCCGCATCCATTTGATAGGACTGCCGGTCGCCGAACTGAGGCGCCGATCCGGCCGCATCGCGAAACGGCGCGTAAAAACAGGAGGCGAATTTGGCGGCATACGCCATGATCGGCAGCTCGGGAAACCCCGCCTGGTCCAGCTCCGTCCGGATGGCTGCCACGCGCCCATCCATCATGTCCGAGGGCGCCACCATGTCGGCACCGGCCTGAGCATGGGTCCTGGCCATCGCCCGCAAACAGTCCAACGTCTCGTCGTTCAGGATCCGGCCGTCCTTGACGATTCCGCAGTGGCCGTGGGTTGTGTATTCGTCGATACAGACGTCGGTGATGACGACTAAGCCGGGCACATGTTCCTTCACCGCCTTGATGGCCCGCTGCACGATGCCGTTCGGATCGAACCCGGAGCTGCCGCGCTCGTCTTTTTTGTCTGGGATGCCGAACAGAATGACGGCGGGAATACCCAAGCCCGCCACCTCGCCCGCTTCTTTTACCAACAGGTCGATCGACAGCCGGTACTGACCGGGCATGGAGGCGATGTCCTGTCTCCGATCTTTCCCCTCGGTCACAAAGATGGGATAGATCAAGTCGGAAGGCGATAACGCCGTCTCGCGTACCATGCGGCGCAGCGCATCCTGTTGCCGCAGGCGCCTGAGTCGCTGAATAGGAAACGCCATCGCCCTCTACTTTCTCGGCAAATTCGTCAAGAACACTACCAAGTCTCGCACGGAGATCACCCCTACCAGCTTGCCGTCCTTGGTGACCCCCAGATGCCGCACGTGGGCCTGAGCCATCAAGTCGTTGGCGTCCAACAAGGTTTTATTCTCCTCGATGGTCAAAATGGGAGCGGACATGATCTGCTCCACCGTCACCTTGGTGGGATCGCTGCCGGCAGCGACCACACGGCGCATCATATCGGTATCGGTCAGGATCCCGATGATCTCCTTATCGTTGGTCACGAACAAGCTGCCAATCCCGCGGTCACGCATGATACGAGCCGCCGTCTGGGCATCGGTGTCCCGCGCCACCGTCACGAACTTCTCTCTGGGAATCATGAATGATTTGACTGGAACCATGCAAAACCCTCCTTAACTGATCAGGTCACCTGCACGAACGCGATGAAGCCGGTACCGCCATCCGAGACGGCTCGCTGAAATGCCGCACGATCGCCTCAACCAACGACGGGATCGTATTCTCCTTCGGAACGATGGATACCGTCAACCCATGCTCCTCCGCGGTCTTGGCGGTGATCGGCCCGATACAGGCGAGGCATGAATGGGCGGCCAACCGACGCGCCTCAGCCTGTCCCCCGACCAGTTCCACGAAATTCCGAACCGTCGAGGAACTGGTAAAGGTCACGGCGTCGACCCGATCCGCTTCAAGCTGCTCTTTCAACGCACCGACATCCAGGACCGGAGCGACCGTCCGATACACCACAACGACATCCACCTCGGCACCCATGTGCCTCAACTGTTCCGGCAGAATTTCGCGGGCCACTTCTGCTCGGGGGATCAGCACTTTCTTGCCGTGAAGATCCTCTGAACGCAACGCCTCCAACAGACCTTCCGCCTGATATTGGGCCGGCACCAGGTCGGCGCGCAGACCGAATCGTTCCAATTCATGCGCCGTCCGCGGTCCTATGGCGGCGATCCGGAGGTGAGCCAGCGCACGGCCGTCTTTGCCGCCGGCGGCCAACCGGGTCATAAACGGGACGACGCCGTTCACGCTTGTGAAAATCAGCCAACGATAGTCGCCGATGCGCGTGATCGCCCGATCCAGGGGTTGCCAACTCTCCGGTGGAACGAGTTGGATGGTGGGCGCCTCAACCGGTTCCGCCCCATAAGTCGAAAGCAAATCCGTCAGCTCCTTGGCCTGAGCCTGCGCTCTCGTCACTGCCACGCGTTTGCCGAACAACGGCCGCTTCTCGAACCAGTTCAACTGCGGCCGAAGTCTCACAACCTCTCCGACCACGACCACCGTAGGCGGCTCCAATTTGGCTCCCTCCGTTTTCTCGACGATATCGCGCAACGTCCCGATCACGGAGCGCTGCTCCGCTCTCGTCCCCCAACGAATGGCGGCCACGGGTGTATCCGCGGCGCGTCCCTCGTCCAACAAACGCGCCACGATCGAGGGCAACGCCTTCATCCCCATCATGAACACCAACGTTCCGGACGTGCCGGCCAGCTTCGGCCAGTCGATGACAGTGGTGCCCTTGGCCGGATCTTCGTGGCCGGTAACGACCGTCACCGTCGAGGCCAGCGTGCGATGCGTGACGGGAATTCCGGCATAGGCGGGAACGGCGATGGCCGCGGTTACGCCGGGCACCACTTCGAAATCGACGCCGGCCGCCGCGATCGCTTCGGCTTCTTCACCGCCGCGCCCGAACACGAAGGGATCGCCGCCTTTCAGCCGAACGACGATTTGGCCCGCCTGCGCCCGCTGGATCAGCAGCCGATTGATGTCCTCCTGTTCGCGATAATGGCCGCGCCCTCGCCGCCCGACGTAGATGCGCTCCGCATCGGGGGGCGCGAAGCTCAACAGGGCCGGATTCGCCAGATAATCGTATAAGACCACCTGCGCTCGCGCGAGACAATCCCGGCCTTTGAGCGTCAGCAGGCCAGGATCCCCAGGCCCTGCGCCGACCAAGTATACTTTTCCCGTCGCCTTCCCAGTCATGGAGCCGTTCCATAGATGCGGCTGAGAATCCTGCCGGCGCCTCTGGACAACAGACGCTCGCCCAAGGCCACACCGATCGACTCGGGATCCGCCGTCGTGCCGCTGACTCGATCCCGAATCACTTCTTTTCCATCGACCCCGGCCACGAGACCATCGAGGATCACCGCCGCCCCATCCAGCGTGGCGTAGGCCGCGATCGGAACCTGGCAGCCTCCCTGCAATCGATGCAACAAGGCGCGCTCCGCCTGCACGGCCGTTCTAGTCTTGGCATGTTCGAGCCCGCTCAGGAGCGCGCGGACGAACTGATCGTCTCTGCGGCCTTCGATGCCCAACGCCCCCTGCCCGATCGCCGGCAGACAGACATCCGGAGACAGGTACTCGGTAATCTCCTGATCCCAGCCCAGCCGCCGCAACCCGGCCGCGGCCAGAACGATCGCGTCGAACTGGCCCTCTCGAAGTTTCTTCAACCTGGTATCCAGGTTCCCCCGCAGCATGCCGATCGACAGATCAGGTCTCGCCTGCAGCAACTGAGACTGTCGGCGGAGACTACTGGTGCCGATCTTCGCCCCGTGAGATAAGTCTCCAAAGGCACGGCCATCGCGGCTGATCAAGGCATCGCGAGGGTCCTCCCGTAACGGAACGCAAAGCAGGTCCAATCCTCCCGGCAACACCGTCGGCACATCCTTCATGCTGTGGACGGCCAGATCAATCTCTCCGGACAGCAGCGCCTCTTCGATCTCCTTGACGAAGAGGCCCTTTCCGCCGATCTTCGCCAACGGCACATCCTGGATCTTGTCGCCGGAGGTCTGAATGCGGCGGAGAGTGACGGTCACCTGGGGGGCCAGTTCCTGCAACCGTGCCCGTACCCACTCGCTCTGATGGACGGCCAATGTGCTGCCGCGGGTACCGAGTACCAAGTGCGACCGAGTCTGGGTCGGAACAGCCATCGGTTACCGCCCTACGTCCGAAGCGGGGGGATAGTCGATCGGCAGCCTTCGGTCACCGGGAAGCTTTTCATCATGGGACGCCCCCGATGGCGACATCGTTGGCAGCACACTGCGATAGGAGGAGGACACCAGAAAGTAGCTCATGAGTCCTAGAATCGAAAGAAAGTAGACCACCACGTCCCAACGAAAACCGCCCTGCTCCCGATAGTCGAACCCGCAAGCGGGACAATCGGGCAACGCCTCGCGCCCCAAATAGGCCTTCCGGCACTTCGGGCAGGTAAACAGCTTCGGACCGTTGGCGGCCAAACTCATCATGCCCTCGCGGCGACTAACTCAGCTTGTCGACTTTCGCGCTCGGCGCGGTTTCTTCGACCGAGTCCGCGTCCTTCATCTCGGCGGACGGCGCCCCATTGACCGCCGCAGGACCGACGTCGGACAGATTGAAGAACCTTCGCGCCGCTTCCACGAAAGCCGCGCCGTCCGCCGACGCCACTTCCGTCTTCAACGTCACCATGGTATTGTGGATCAATTTGTTTACGATCGACGACGCCATGCCTTCCACCAGTTCTCGCTCCTGAGGCGAAAGATGCGCCAGTCGTCCGAGGGCCTTTTCCACCTCGAGGCGCTTGATGTCTTCCGCGCGTGTCTTCAACGCCACGATCGTCGGCGTGACTTGGAGCGATTGGATCCACTGACGCACCACCTCGACTTCATCGACGACCATGTGCTCGGCTTTTTCAGCCTCCTGCAGCCGCTCGCCGCGATTCTGCTCCACACGGAATTTGAGATCGTCGATGTCGAAGAGAAAGGCGTTGTCGACGTGGCGGACCGCCGGATCGATGTTCCGGGGCACCGAGATGTCGATCAGGAACATCGGCCGGTTCCTGCGTTCCCTCACCGCCCGTTGCACCTCTTCCGCGCCCACCAGGTAATGCGACGCGCCGGTCGAGACCAACACGATGTCCGCAGAGGCCATGTCTTCTCGAAATTGCTCGAACGGCACGGCGGTGCCGTTGAACCGGCCGGCCAACTCGATCGCGTGCTGAGGGGTCCTGGTCGTGACCCGCACATGGCGGACACCGCAGGCGATGAAATGCCGAGCGGCCAATTTGGCCATTTCGCCAGCCCCCACCAACAGCACCGTTTTGTCGCTCAGGTCTGAAAAAATCTTTTTTGCGAGTTCCACCGCCGCGTAGCTCACCGATACGGCCATTTCGGCGATCTTGGTTTCAGTGCGCACGCGCTTCGCGACGGAAATCGCCTTCTTCACCACCTTGTTCAAGATCAAACCGGTCGCCTTGTGGGTCAACGCGGCGTCAAACGCATCCTTGATCTGGCCGAGGATTTGGGATTCTCCCACGATCATCGAATCGAGACTGGCGGCCACACGGAACAGATGCGAGATTGCCTTATCGCCCGTTTGCCAGTACAAATGCGGCGTCAGTTGCTCGGACGACAACGACATGTGGGCGTCGGCGAGGAATTCCTGTATCCGCCCATATCCCAATTCCAACTCATCGACGACCGCATATACCTCGACCCGGTTGCACGTGGAGAGCAACATGCCTTCCCGCACGCCGGAATACGAGCAGAGCCTAGCCAGCGCTTCCCCCAGCCGGCTTTCGGGAATCGCGAGTTTCTCGCGAATTTCGACCGGCGCGGTCTTATGGCTGAGCCCGACGACGACGATGTGCATCTAGGACACCGACCCGAAACTCTTCACAGCGACTCCGACCAATGTCAGGATGACACAAGCGAATCCGATGATCGTCAGATAAGCAGCCCGTTTCGCCCGCCAGCCGACCGTCAGTCGGCCCAGGAGCACGACGAAATAGAAGAGCCAGGTCACCAGCGCCCAGGTTTGCTCCGGGTTCCAGCTCAGATAGGCCCCCTTCGCGAACTCGGCCGATATGGCGCCGGTAATGATGCCAAGCGTGAGAAGGGGGAACCCCAGGACGATCGACTGCTGATTCAACTCATCCAGGAAATCCAAGGCGGGCAGCTTCGAGTACAACACGTTAAACCGTTTGGACTTGAGAAGTCCGTCTTGAATCAGATACATGACACCCGCCACGAACGCGACGGCAAAACCCACCGTGCCGAGCATGCTGAGCGTGACATGCACCCACAAGGTGCGAAACACCGGCTGGAGCGTGGGCGCCGTTTCCGGCAACGCAGCGGCCGAAACCAGCGAGACGAGGGCGAGCGGCAGGATGAATGAGCCCAGGACGTGCAGGCGGTGCCGGAACTCGACGGCCAGAAACACGAGGATCAGCATCCAGGAAAAAAACGAGAGCGCTTCGTGGAAACTCGGAGAGGTGCCCCCGGTCGCCCCGATCATTCGTGCGACCAGGGCCAAGGTATGGGCGACGAATCCCGCAGCCGTAACACCCAGCGCGACGGTGGATAACGCCTCAGCCCGGCGCAGCAGGAGCCCGAGGAATGCCACCGTGGCCACGAAATACAGCGCCATCGTCACCATGAAGAACACGGCGGCCATAGAGGCTATCCCCTTAAAATTTCAGGACAATCCAGCCGGTAAGTGAACGAGGGATTATATCGATGATTCGAGATGGGAGTCAACAAAGCCCCTCGGCAGATCTCGCCTCGGGATCAGTCAGGCCCGTCACGGGCACCCTCTATGTCGTCGGCACGCACATCGGAAATCCCGAAGATGTCTCGTTGCGCGCGTTGCGGGTGCTGAGCCAGGTCTCGGTCATTGCTGCGGAACATCCAGCCGTTACCCAGCGACTGCTGAGCCATCACGGCATCACGAACACGATCACAAGTTACGGTCCGACGAATCTCGGCGAGAAGGTGTCGATCTTGCTGTCACGACTGCGGAGAGGGCAAGACATTGCCTTGGTCGTCGACAGCGGCATGCCGGTCATTCACGACCCAGGCCAGCTCCTGGTCTCGGAGGCGGGCCAGCGGGGAATTCCTATTGTCGTGGTGCCCGGAGCATCGATCGTCACCGCCGCGCTAGCGTTGTCGGGATGTGTGGGGGACAGGTTTCAGTTTGCCGGACAGATGCCGGCGACGCCCCGCGCACAGGCTCGACTCCTGAGCCCTCTGCTCGCCTGTCCAGACTCAGCCCTGTTCTTCTGCCCGGTCGACGCATTGCCCTCCATACTCGGCATCCTGTCGGCTCTCGCACCATCGCGCCCGATCACGGTGGCTGCGGACGTTACAACACCGGGAGAAGTGGTTTTACAGGGGACCGCCCCTGACCTGCTGGACCGCATCGGCAGCGTATCTCAGGAGGCGGAATTGACCGTCGTGGTGCATTCGAACTCACGGACCGGCAAGCGAAGACAGTCGGCAGAAAAGCGAGCTACTCGTCGCCGCGACGGCGGATGACGACACGATACGAATGCTCGACCGGTTCTTGCGAAAGCACCTGATGGCCCTCGTTGCGGACGCTCTGCGGAACGTTACGGATGGGATCCCCGGCATCGAGGAGCACCGCCAAGACCTGTCCGTCTTTCATGGTTTCTAGCTTGAGCTTGGTCTTGACGAAGTTATACGGACAGATGACTCCTCGAAGGTCCAACTCGGCGTCGGGCTGATGAAACGGCCCGCTATCTCCCGATGTGTGACTCATGCAGTCTCCTCACCACCACGAACAGCCGACGAGAAATCCTATCAAGCCATGCCGGCTCAGGACAATCGTTCCGATGGGCAAAGGAACAAAAAAGGGGCAGCCCCGCGGCTGCCCCTTTCTCGACAGGCATGACGCCTGCGCTTAGTTCAGGCCCTTAACCAAGTTCGCCTTGGTGTAATCCGTGCCATAGTCGGACTTGTTGCCGACATTGTTGCCCCAGCCCGGCTGCGGTTCGCACTGCCAGCAAGGAGCGGCACCGGTGTACTCACCGACCGGGCTGGTGATGCCCGAATCGATCTTGCCGGGGATGACGCCGCCCGGCACACCGCCGGTGATGCCGCCGCTGTTCGTTTCAATACCGCGCTCGGTCATGGGGTTCGGCCGCTGACCCAATCCGCCGAAACCCGCCAGTTTCTCGTTCCCGCGCATGACGGTCACTTCACGAACGAGCTTGCGACCCGTCCCATAGGGCTGAGCATTCGAGGTTTCTTCAATCGCTTGAATGGTCACATCGTCACCGTTCTCGATGACCCGCAGCTGATCATAGTTCGTCCGGTCATCGAGATAGAACGTGCGATAGTTCATCGCCCCGCCGCCCGCACGACCTTCGTCATGAGAGCTTCCACCGCCCTCGAGATGCAGCTTCTTGCCCGGCAAGTCGATGCCGATGATGCGACCATGGACGGTCTCGGCCTGTGACAGCCGATCCAGGAAGTTCGTCCGATCAAACGTGGTCACGCGCGTGCTCGAACCGGAGTAATCGCCGACACCGGTACCGACGCCCATACCGGATTGGTTTGACTGCAGGCGCTCTTGAGCTCCCGCCACACCGACGGAGCCGACAAAAAGAACTGCCGCTCCTAGTGCCAACACCTTGCGCATGTGCTGCCTCCTTGGTGAGTTAGAGAATGAAGTAAATGACGGACGTAAAGATGGAAACGTGGACATCTGAAAATTTCGTATTTTCATCGTGCTAGGGGGCGGACTATAGGCCACCTCTTGGAACAAGTCAAGGGGGATATTTTGGATCGAGAGCGGAGCTATCTCCCCGCCGACTCACGGGTTTTTCTTCCTCGCCTACCGTCTTGCTTGGTGCCCGGAGGGAGGGTCGAACTCCCACTCTCTTGCGAGAACCGGATTTTGAGTCCGGCGCGTCTGCCAGTTCCGCCATCCGGGCATCGAGCCCCTTCCGTACAAGCAGGGGGCTCCTTGTAACATGAAGAGAAAACAAGGGTCAATCGGCAACCCCTCTTTCATTCGCGCCGACGCCAATGCTAAGATTCCGCATAACCGTTTCGGACTGAGGAGGACGCCCATACCATGGCCGACGTGCAGTGCGTAACATGCGGACAAGCCGGGGAAGCCATCACCGACATGCTGTTCCTGGGAAAACTGGAATCGGAAATCAAGGCCAAGGTCTGCAAGCCCTGCTGGAAAAAATGGGAAGGCATGCGGGTGATGGTGATCAATGAATATCAGGTGAATCTTGGCGACGAGAGTGGGCGCGAGCTAGTCCGCAACCAAATGAAGGCCTTCCTTAAGTTGGGCGGAGAACAGGCCGACACGTCCAAGATCGACCAGAACTACAAGCCACAGGCGTAACGTCTCTGCGGCTTACCTTAGTCTGCGCGTCACGATCCGACCATTCGAGGATTTTCCCAGCGATCTCGCCGGCTTCGTTGACAGGTCAAAAACGGACATGCTAGAGTGCGCTCTTCTTGTCGCCCGGAGTCGCCGACGGGCGCGAGGCAACGACCAATGATCACCCAGATGCACCTCAAGGGGTTGATGTTCGACCCCTACAACAATGCCTACATCGTCGTATTGCGCGACGAAGACGGCGCCGAAATGCTGCCCATCTGGGTGGGCAAATCGGAAGCCGGCGCGATCAGCATGGCTCTCGAAAACGTGGCGCCTCCCCGTCCGATGACGCATGATTTCATGAAGTCGTTTCTGGACGCGTACGACGCCAAAGTGTTGAGCGTGGTGATCACGGACTTGAACGAACACACCTACTTCGCCAAGATCCACCTGATGTACGGGGACTCCGAATATACCGTCGACGCGCGCCCCAGCGATGCCATCGCCTTGGCGTTGCGCTGCAATGCGCCGGTCTTCGCCAAAGAGGCCGTGCTCAAGAAGCAGAGCTCCGAGGAACTCGAACAGTGGCTGGAAAACTTAAAACCGGAAGACTTCGGCAAACTCGATTCCGGCGACGAAACATAAGATGAGTGTACAGGAACCGGCTCAGAACCAGAGCGTCGTGGAATACCGCGTCGACCGCGTCCTCGATGAAGCCAACACGGACACCAAGATCCTCGTGTTGTCGAGACAAGACGGGCAGCAAGACACATTTCCCATTTGGGTGGGGGCGGCGGAAGGCCATGCCATCAAGCTGGCGCTCGATACGACGGTGACTCCCCGCCCGATGAGCCACGATTTGATCAAGAGTTTTGCCGACCACCTGGGCGTCACGATTCACCGGGTCGTGATCACCGACGTCAAGAACAGCACCTACTATGCCACGGTGTACCTGGGAAACAACGGCGTGGAGCGGACGATCGACGCCAGACCCAGCGACGCTCTGTCGTTGGCGCTACGCGCGCATTGTCCCGTGTATATCACACAGGACGTGCTGGCGCGCCGGAGCACCGCGAACCTGGATGCGTGGCTGGCCAAGCTGGAATCCAAGAACCTCGACACCAAGGAAGTGCAGGAAACCTGACCCAATTTCGATGCGAAGGAGCGAGACGACGATGTCGACGTATTTGCAGAAGCCTCTTGAAGTGCAAGAAAAGTGGTATCTGGTCGATGCCGAAGGCAAGACCTTGGGGCGGCTGGCCGCCCGTGTGGCCGGGGTATTGCGCGGCAAACATCGCCCCACATTCACGCCCAACGTCGACATGGGAGACCACGTCGTGATCGTGAACGCGGAAAAGATTCAGTTGACCGGCGACAAGATGGAAACCAAGCTGTACCGCTCGCACTCCGGCTATCCGGGCGGCATGAAGACCGCCACCGCCAAGCACCTCTTCCGGAAAGACCCGACGCAGTTGCTGGTGCAGGCCATTGAAGGTATGTTGCCGAAGACTCCGCTGGGCAACGGTATGGCCAAAAAGCTGCGCGTGTACGTCGGCACCGCGCATCCGCACAAAGCCCAGAACCCCGAAACGCTCAGTTTGTAACGAACTCGACGCAACCAGAGAAGGAGAGTCTTCATGGCAGCCGTAACGCAGTACGCAACAGGACGTCGCAAGTGCGCGATCGCCAGGGCCTGGGTCACCGGCACCGCGGGCGACATTACGATCAACGAGAAACCGATCGAGCTGGCGTTTCCGAGATTGACCCTCCGGCAAATCATCCAACTTCCGTTGGAACTGGCGGGGGTGTCGGGCAAATACTCGATCAAGGCCACGGTGCACGGCGGCGGACCCACGGGACAAGCCGGCGCCTTGCGTCACGCCATCGCCCGGGCGCTGGTGGCATTGAGCCAGCCGCTGCGGAGCCCCTTGAAAAAGGAAGGACTGCTGACCCGCGACTCGCGCGTCAAGGAACGAAAGAAGTACGGACAGAAAGGCGCGAGAAAGCGGTTCCAGTACTCCAAGCGTTAATCGCCGGAGCCAGATACAGAAAAAGGGAAGGCTTCCGGCCTTCCCTTTTTTTATGTCCACAGCTATAACGAGCACCGCGTATGAAAAAGACGAGAATCGCCATCGCCGGGGCCAGTGGATATGCGGGAGCGGAATTGGTCCGTCTGACCGCGCTCCATCCGCACTTCGAACTCGTGGCGGTCACATCCGAAAAATCGGCCGGTCAGCCGGTCGCCGCCGTGTTCCCGAGTTTGTCGGGATTGGTGTCGGCAACGTTCCAATCATTGACAACCGAAGCCTTGTCGGAACAAGCCGATGCAGTGTTCCTGGCGCTTCCCCACACCAAGTCGATCGAGCCGGTCGCCGCCTGCATGAAGGCCGGCAAGCTCGTGGTCGACTTGAGCGCGGACTATCGTCTCAGAGACGCCGCGACCTATGAGCACTGGTATAAGACGCCCCATACACAGAGCGCCTTGCTGAAGGAGGCCGTCTACGGCTTGCCGGAACTACATCGTGCGGCCATCACCAAAGCCCAAATCGTCGCATCACCGGGCTGCTATCCCACCGCCGCCATTCTCCAGTTGGCCCCCTTGTTTGCGCAGGATTTGGTGCAGACCGACACCGTCGTCATCGACGCGAAGTCCGGCATTTCTGGCGCCGGCCGTAGCCCGGCACTTCCCTACCATTTCCCCGAGGCGCACGAATCGCTCGAACCCTACAAGATCGGCTCGCACCGTCACATTCCCGAAATCGAACAGGAATTGGGCTTCTTGCTGAAACGCCGATCAGGCGGCGGAGCGGCCACCGTCGCCTTCACACCACATTTAGTTCCGATGAACCGCGGTATTCTCAGCACCGCCTACTGCCGACTGAAGAGTCCGATGGCGCTGCCCGAGCTTCGCGCCCTGTATCACGACTTCTATAAAGGTGAGCGTTTTGTCCGATTGTACGAAGATGTCGTGCCAAACCCCCGCTATATCAAAGGTTCCAACTATTGCGACATCGGCCTGTACGCCGATCATCGAGCCGGCTGGATCGTCACGGTGGCAGCCCTGGACAATTTGGTGAAGGGCGCGGCCGGCCAAGCGATCCAAGCGATGAACCTCATGCTCGGCCTGCCGGAAGAAACCGGACTGACCGCCCCCGCCGCCTACCCTTAGCCAACCAGGACGGACACGTTTATGCGTGCAGCAACCAGGACTGTTCAGCAGTCAGCCGGCGTCACAGCCCCGCGTGGTTTTCGAGCGGCGGGCATCCATTGCGGAATCAAGAAACCGGGGCTCCTCGATCTGGCGTTGGTTCAATCGGACCAGCCCGGCCCGATCGCCGGTGTGTTCACCAAGAATCAGGTCGTCGCCGCTCCGGTCATCCTCGACCGCTATCATCTCCGTCATGGCGTCGGGCGCGCCATTCTCGTCAACAGCGGAAACGCCAATGCCTGCACAGGACAGGCCGGTCTGATGGCGGCGATCAAGACTGCGAGCCGATTGGCCCACGCCATCGGCGTGCCGACCCATCAGGTCTTCATCAGCTCCACCGGCGTGATCGGACGTCGATTGCCGTTCGAACGGATCGTCCGAGCCCTCCCCGACCTCTTGAGCAAGCTGAGCCGCAGAGGCGGCCTCGCCGCCGCACGAGGCATCATGACGACCGACCTACGCCCCAAGTCCGTGGTCGTACAGGGACGCATCAACGGCGCCCTCGTCACGATCGGCGGGATGGCGAAGGGCTCGGGTATGATCCACCCGAACATGGCGACGATGCTCGGCTACTTGACGACCGACGCCTCGATCGGTCGCGCCGCGCTCCAGCGGGTGCTCACTGACGCCGTCAATGACTCGTTCAACTGCATCTCGGTCGACGGAGACACGAGTACGAACGACACCGTTCTCTGCCTGGCGAACGGACTGGCCGAAAATCGTACGATCCAGCCGGGCACCGTCGGTTACCGCCGCTTCCTCGTCCTCCTCACGCAGGCCTGCCAGGCGCTGGCTCTGTCGATCTGCAGGGATGGGGAAGGGGTCACGAAGGTGGTCCGCATCGAGGTTGGAGGGGCCAGGACCGCGGCACAGGCGAGACAGGTCGCCCAGACGATCGGCACTTCGAATCTCGTCAAGACGGCCTTGTTCGGCGAGGACGCAAACTGGGGCCGTGTGATGGCCGCCATCGGCCGAGCCGGCGTGCCGCTCGATCCGTCGAAAGTTACCGTTTCGTTCGGCGGCGTCCCGATGGTCAAAAAAGGCTGCGGACTCGGCTTGGCCGCGGAGGCGCGCATCGCCAAAGTCTTTCGCAAAAAAGAGTTTACGATTGCGGTGGGCTTGGGCCAGGGGCGGCATCGCGCGCATCTGTGGACGACCGATTTGTCGTTCGACTACGTCAAAATCAACGCCAGTTATCGATCCTAGGCGGGAAGAACCGGGCGAACGAGAACCTTGTAAACCCCGGAATATTCTGCTACCCTTCCAAGGCTCTGGATCTGAACAATCCAACTCCGCTTCGCGCAATCCGGTGCGTCGCGGACTCACAATCAAATACACATCGGCGCGTGATGCGCCGCTTGGCTTGAGAATAAGGGGTTCGGTGCCCCTCGCCTGCAACCGCGGGCGCTCTGCGAGCCTTGGGGGGAGGTGAAGGTATGGGAGTGATCGCGATCAAGGAACTATTGGAAGCGGGCGTCCATTTCGGCCACCAAACGAACCGGTGGAACCCGAAAATGAAGAAGTTCCTCTTCGGCGAACGGAACGGGATCTACATCATCGATCTGCAACAGACCGTCGCGCGGATGGACCAGGCCTATGCCTTCGTCCGCGACACCGTCGCCTCCGGCCAGTCGGTGCTGTTCGTCGGCACGAAGCGGCAGGCCGCGGAGATCCTTCAAGAAGAAGCGGTGCGCGCGAACATGTTCTACGTCAATCAGCGCTGGCTCGGCGGCATGCTCACCAATTTCCAAACCATCCGCCGCAGCATCGACAAGATGAAGAAGATCGAAGGCATGCTGGCCGACCCGGCCCAGCACGGCCTGACCAAAAAAGAGATTTCCCAGAAGCAGAAGGAACTGGTCAAGCTCCAGAAATTCCTGACCGGCATCAAGAACATGCGAGGCCTGCCCGGCGCCGTGTTCATCCTCGACACGAGAATCGAACGTATCGCGGTACAGGAAGCGACCAGACTGGACATTCCGGTCATCGCCATCGTCGACAGCAACTGCGATCCCGATCACATCACCTACCCGATCCCAGGCAACGACGACGCGATCCGCTCCATCAAGCTGATCACGTCCAAGATCGCGGAAGCCTGCATCGAGGGCAACCATTTGCGGACGCAGCGCGAAGAGGCGGAGTTCCAGACGAGCCCGGCGGGCGACGACAAGGTCGGAGCCGCCAGCCTCGCCGGCGCTCCCGCGTCCTAGTCGGCAGGCCGCCGCACATCGACCACTCACCGCTCACGAAAAAGGACTGTCAGGTATGGCTGGATCAAGTCACCTCGTCAAAGAATTGAGAGAAAAAACCGGCGCCGGCATTTTGGATTGTCAGAAAGCGCTGCAGGAAAACGGCGACGACGTCGAAAAGGCGATCGATTATTTGCGGCAGAAGGGGCTTGCCGCCGCGCAGAAAAAGGCCGGCCGTGAAACGAATCAGGGTCTGGTGCACGCCTACATCCACATGGGCGGCAAGATCGGCGTCTTGATCGAAGTCAATTGCGAAACGGACTTCGTGGCCCGCAACGAAGAGTTCAAGGCCTTCGTCAACGACCTGGCCCTGCAAGTCGCAGCCGCAAAACCGCAGTACGTGAAACGCGACGACATCCCCAAGGACGTCGTCGACAAGGAACGGTCCATCTACGAAGGACAGGCCAAGGAAATGGGCAAGCCGCCTGCCGCCTGGCCCAAGATCGTGGACGGCAAGCTGGAAAAGTTCTTCCAGGAGAGCTGCCTGATGGAACAGGCCTTCATCAAAGATCCGGCCGTCCTCATCAAGGATCTCCTCTCGCAAAAGATCGCCAAGATCGGCGAGAACATGAACATCCGGCGCTTCACCCGTTTCCAGTTGGGCGAAGCATGAGTTCTGCCCCCTACCGGCGCATCCTCCTGAAAGTCAGCGGGGAGATGTTGGCCGGTGAGCAGGGTTACGGCATCCAGCCATCCGTCCTCGAAGGACTCGCTTCCGAAATCGCCTCGGTCGTCGCCCTCGACATCGAAGTCGCCGTTGTCATCGGCGGCGGCAACATCTTCCGCGGCATCGCCGCCAGCGCCTCGGGTATGGAGCGCGCCTCGGCGGACTACATGGGCATGCTCGCCACGGTACTTAACGCCCTGGCGCTGCAGAACGCCTTGGAACGGGCCGGGGTCATGACACGCGTGCAGTCCGCCATCGAGATGCGGCAACTGGCGGAAGGCTACATCCGCCGCCGGGCGATCCGGCATCTCGAAAAGAAACGCGTCGTTATCTTCGCCGGCGGCACCGGCAATCCGTACTTCTCCACCGACACGGCGGCCTCGCTGCGGGCGATGGAAATCGGCGCACAGGTGATCATGAAAGGCACGAAAGTCGACGGCATCTACGACGCGGATCCAGTCAAGAACCCGTCCGCCAAGAAGTACCAGCAGATTTCCTTCCTCGAAATCCTGAACAAAAATCTGAAGGTCATGGACGCCACGGCAATCAGCCTGTGCATGGACAACAACCTGCCGTTGATCGTCTTCAGTCTCAAACAATCGGGTAACTTCAAACGCGTGGCCACCGGTGAGGCCATCGGCACCCTCGTCACCGCCGGCCAACGCTAACCATTCGGAGCCGCCATGTCGAACGCCGCCGCGATCAAACAAGCCGTCACAGGAAAGATGGAGAACGCCCTTGAACACCTCAAGCGGGACCTCGCCGGCCTCCGGACCGGCCGCGCATCGGTCGCGCTTCTCGACAACGTGCGCGTCGACTACTACGGCACGATGACGCCGCTGAAGCAGGTCGCGAACCTATCCGTCCCCGAATCCCGGTTGATCACGATTCAGCCCTGGGAGCCGCAGCTCATCAAGGAAATCGAGAAGGCCATCTCGGGCTCGGGCCTGGGCGTGAACCCGTCGAACGACGGCAAACTCATCCGCGTGCCGCTGCCGCCGCTGACCGAAGAACGCCGCAAAGAGCTGACTAAGATCTGCAAGAAACACGGCGAAGACACCAAAGTGCACATCCGGGGCTTCCGTCGAGATGGGAACGAAGAGTTGAAGAAACTGCAGAAAGATGCCAAATTGACGGAAGACGAACTGCGGAAAGCCGAGACGGAAATTCAGAAGCTGACCGACCAGTACACCCAGAAGATCGACGATGTCATCAAGAAGAAAGAGCAGGAAATCCTCGAAGTATGATCCGCCTGCTCCCCCCGTCCGCGTGGCCGCCTCATAACGATCTCAACCGTGCCTACGACCTGCGCACACATCCATCTGTCCGCACTCAGCCATAATCTGTCCCAAATCCGGGCCCGCATCCCCGGCTCCTGCGGCATCATCGCGATCGTCAAGGCGAATGCCTACGGGCATGGCGCCGTGGAGATCGCCAACGCTCTCATGCGCGAGAAGGTCTCCCGTCTCGGCGTCGTCTCGCCGGCGGAGGGCATCGTCCTGCGCGAGGCCGGCGTCACCGCGGAGATCCTCGTGCTGGGCCCCCTTGTCGAGGAACAGATCCGGGACCTCGTCTCGCACCGCCTGACGCCGGTCCTCGGCGATGCGCGCCTGGTGTCGCCGCTTGCGGCGGTGGCCGCCACGAGCAATCGACCGGTTTCACTGCATGTCAAGATCGACACGGGCATGGGACGATTGGGGTTGCCTCCAACGGAACTGCCCTCGTTTCTCGATGCCGTTCGAATCCATCCGTCCTTGCGCGTCGAAGGGATCATGACACATTTGGCCGATGCGGACGGCGAGATGCAGGACCGGACGGAGCGGCAGTTGGCGCTGTTCCGACAGACGCTCGAACCGTTGGAGAAGCGAGGAGCCCAGCTTCCCTGCATCCACGCGGCCAACAGCGCCGCGATCGTCCGGTATCCGCAGTCCCATTTTTCCGCCGTGCGGCCCGGCATCTCACTGTACGGCTACCACACGCTGCCGGCTTCGGTGGCGTGTCCCGATTGGCGTCCAGTGCTCTCGCTCCATACAACCGTCGCGCACCTCCGGACGATACCGACCGGCGAAGGCGTGAGCTACAACCACACCTTCATCGCCCAACGCCGCACCAAGATCGCCGTGCTTCCGATCGGCTACGCGGACGGGTACAGCCGCCGGCTATCGAACCGCGGGGCGGTGCTCGTCCGCGGGCAGCGCGCCCCGATCGTTGGCCTGGTCTGTATGGATATGACGCTGATCGACGTGACTGACATTCCAGACGTGCAAATCGGCGACGAGGTCGTGCTCATCGGTCGGCAGAATCAGGCCACACTCTGGGCCGATCAGGTGGCCGAGTGGACCGGCACCATTCCCTACGAAGTGCTCTGCGCCATCGGTCCCCGGGTGCCGCGGATCTATCACAAGTCCTAACCCAACCTCCCATCTTCTAGAAGACAACTCTCAGCGAGAGTCCCCCGGTGTGCAACGTGGTCTTGTAGAGCCCGTTGACCGTGGGGTTGCGGTTCCCCTGCACCGTCCGCTCCTCGTAGAGCGAGGCTTGGTAGGACAAATCGAGCCCGATCGCTTTGGCCTTGACCGATCCGACGCCGAATTCTCCGCATCGCAGGCCGAACACCGTGCCGCCGTCTTTGCAGAGCAAGCCCAGACCGCCGCCGACGACATGCACGTCCGCCGAAGGAATGCCGGGATCGAAGGTGGCATCCGGCATCTGCGTTTGCTGGTTGGTATAGCCGGCTCGAAGCGCGACATCCCAGTGGGGCAACGACTCGAGCGCCAGCCATTTATATTCGGTTCCCAGCATGACGGCGACCGTGCTGCGCCAATTCGTGGGCTGAAGAATAGTCACCCCGTTGGCCAAATGCACGTCGAGGTTGCGGAAAGACTTCCATCCGACGTAATCGACATCCATCTCCAATTTCCATTCTCGCTCGCTCGTCCGAACCGGCCAGATAGCAACGGCGCCCGTGATCACTTGCGGCAAGACCAAGGTCGCTCGCGCATCGCTGACTTTTGCCCCGTTGGCCAGTAGGGCCCCCGTCAGATGCAGCGTGGCCTGGCTCCGGTAGACGATGCCGATGTTGGCAATCGGTTTGCCATCCGCATTACGTAAGGCGGTATAGAGCAGGCTGGCGTTGAAGCCGGCCGCCGTATCTTTCCCTGACAACTCCACACGCGATCCCGCCGGAATGCCCAATCCGCCAGGCCAGACCGATTGGCGCTCGACCTGTCCCTCCCCAATGAGCCCCGAGAACGTATAAATGTCGGCCCCCAAACCGAGTGAGACGTTGTCGGTCAGCTTGTAGGCGAGCGTGGGTTTGATGTCGAGGAGCGGGAGCGTGTTGAACGTAGTCGCGGTCCGAAAAGGGCCGTCGTTCGGCCATCGATTCAGCGATCCGAAGGGGACATTGACGCCAACGCCAGCCGTCAGGTCACCGAGCGCGGAGAGCCCCAAGTCTTTCAAGTTCGCCGTGAGATAGAGATGCCCCGGTGGCGGCCATGCAACGCTGCCGTTCCGATCGCCTGTGGCGGTGACGCCGGTCGGGCTGGTGAACTGCGTCGTACCGCCGGAGAACAGCCCGCCCGCCATGAATTCAACGCCGTGAAGCTGAGTCAGGCCTGCCGGATTGTAATGCAGCGCGGAGGGGTCGTCAGCTTGCGCGGCAAAGGCGTTGCCCATGCCCGACGCGGCAGTCCCCTGGCCTTGAATGCGAGGGACTTGCGCCCATGCGGGATCGTATGTCCCCCACAAGAGATTCACGAATAGACCGAAGCAGGCACTGAAGCGCACCAACCCCTTCACCCATCCGCCAGTCGCTGATTCCTTCATGCCCTCTCCTTGCCTGCACCATCAGCACCTCCTTTTCAGACAGGCGCTTTCTCCCTCACCTCGATCGCTCGAAACCACGCATCGATCACCTTGTGCAACTCCGCCGCATCGAACGGCTTCAACAGGTAGGCCTGTGCGCCCGTCCCGATCGCCCGCACCGCCGTCTCCTTGGCACCGGACGCGGTCACCATGACGATGGGCAGATGGTGGTCCTTCTGCCTGATCCGCCGCAACACTTCCATCCCATCCAGCGAGGGAATGCCCACATCCAGAATGAGCCCGGAAAACGGCTCGGCACGGACCCGTTCGAGCGCCCGCAATCCATCGCTTTCCGTTTCCACGCGATATCCGTTCGCGCTCAACCGGTCCGCCAGCATCTGCTGGATATCCGGATCGTCGTCAACCACGAGCACGCGCGGATCCGTTCCGCGCTCTCCCGAGGCGACTTCCGCCGGGGACCACAAGGGCAAGCTGACGAAGAGCTCGGCCCCGCCCAAGGCGCTCGGTCCGGCGACGATCGTCCCACCATGCAGCTCAACGAGGGTACGGACGATCGAGAGGCCCAACCCGAGTCCTTTGGAGCCGGCTCTGGTCTGCTTGATCCGGAAAAATGGATCGAAAATTTTCTCCAGAAACTCCTCGGGGATTCCGGCTCCCGTGTCGGACACGGAAATACCCGCCACGCGAGCGCTCTGCTGGCTGACCGCCACGCTGATCCGTCCGCCTTCCGGCGTGAATTTCACGGCGTTCTGCACCAGATTGGTCACGATCTGAAACAGCCGGTCACGGTCCGCCCAGACAACCAGCGGGCCCGAGGGATACGCCGCGTCAAGGTCCTGATGCTTCGCCTGGGCCAAGGGGCGCAGTTGCTCTACCGCATCGGCCACGCAGAGGCCGACATCCACCTCGTCCGGCACCAACTCGAGCCGCCCGGTTTGGATTCTGGTCCGGTCGAGCAAATCTTCGATCATCCGGATGAGCCGTTCGGAGTTCTCCAACACGCGGGTCAGATAGCGCTGCTGCTTCTCGTTGACCGGCCCCGTCAGCCCGTCCAGCATGTTCTGCAAGAAACCTTTGATCGACGTCAGCGGCGTTTTCAACTCATGCGACACGTGGGAAAGGAACTGCGACCGGAGGCGGTCGGCCTGTTCCAATTCCGCCGTGCGTTCCCGCACCTTCAGTTCCAAGCCGGCGTTCAGCTCTTCGATTTGCCGATAGACGGACGCATTGTCGAGCGCACTCGCCACCTGATTCGCGAAGGTCATCAGCAGTTCCAAATCTTCGAGGGTCAACGAATGCTCCTGCATCTGGTCGACCATCAAGCTGCCGAGGATGCGATCCTTTGTCTTCAACGGCACGACCATGAGCGACTTCGTACCGGTCATTTCGGCCAATTCGCGATTGGACGGATGAATGCGGTCCCACCAGACTCGGACGTCCCCGATCAGCAGGGGCTTTCCCTGCAACAACACGATCCCTTCAGGACTCTCCGGATCGGTGACAGGAATATCTCTCGATCTGGCGAACTCCGCCACCGGCTGCGGCACGCCGACCAATCGGGAGTCTTTCGCCACCTGTCGCACCGAATCGTAAAAGGAAATCATGGCGCGGTCGTAATGCAGTTCGCGCGTCAGGGTTTCCAGCACTTTTTGCAACAACGCTTCCCGATCGAGCGTCGAACTGAACAGCAACCCCGCCCCGTGCAAGACGGTGAGATGGTTCACGCGGCGGCGCAGTTCGACACGGGTCTGTTCCTGCTCCAGATAGGCTTCCCGCAATTCTTCGTGGCGGGTTTCGGCGAAACCGACCTGCTCGCGGATCAACGCTTCCCGCTCTTGGCTTTCCCAGCGCAGCCGGCGGTTCAACAAAAACGCCGCGGCCGAAATTGGTGCCAGGCCGGCCAACGCCCTGTCGGACCACCCGGCCCCGGGATAGACCAGCGGCAGCGCGAGTGCAGCCGCCGCCCCGATACCGGCGCCCCACAAGGACCAGGCGATGGGACGGCGCGATTCGGGCTGCCATTTCACCTCCCATTCGCAGTAGTCGTCTCCGTGGACGATACAGGCGCGATCCGTCACGGTCGAGGGAGGCAGCAGGCGCAATTTGGCCGGCACCATGGCGATCCGGCCCTTCGCCGACTCACAGATTTGGAAGGCGCACGCTTTTCGATAGGGGCCGAATTGATCGTAGACCGGCTCGGTAACAGTCAGTCTCAACACCGCGGACGCGTTGGTGATGTCCACCACCTCGTACTCCAGGCCCTTCGCGAATTTTTCGGCGAAGTAGGGATACATCCGATGGATCTGCGACAGACTGAACGGTCGCCCCAACGTCTGGATCAGCGGAGAGATATGTTTCTCGCGGCCGACATGGAGAAAGAAATCAGGATCACCCGACAATTGTCGGCAAAACTCACGCAGGAAGGAGGTGAACTCGTAGGAATAACTGTTCCAGACGTTCTTGAGTTGCTCCGGCGTCACATGGTGCGCGTGGTCGCGCACTCGGTCGTTCAGCAGGCGGCACAGTTCCCCGACGATGCGACCGGCGGCCTCTTCGCCTTGAGTCTTGGCGATCGACTCTTCCAGGAACTCCACGTTGTCGAGAATGATGATCCCGCTGACATCACCCACCCGCTGGCCGCGGCCATCGACGCCGAACGGCGTGAACTGCATGAAGGGCCGGTCGAGAATGGTTTGTTCAGGCGAGAATAGCGTGTCGGTCCTCATGCCCCCATCCCCCAACTCCTCGGCTCGGTCTCACCCAGCTGGCGGCCGCAATTTTGCCCTGCGCAACAAGGTGGAGTAAATAGCCTCATTCGGCCCTACTCCAGAGAGCAAGCTAAGGAAATGCCCCTCCGCAAAGATCAAGCCGTGGCCGCGAGGATGCAAAGAAAGCGGAATCTTGGCAGGATAGACGGTTGAGATAGCCGGAAGTGATGAGGCTGGTATCGAATGAGATACAACGCGGGCGAGAAAAGATACAGACTCGGAGCGCCAGACTCGACGAAGATTACGTGTTCACTTTCCGTTTCAACCGGCGTTCAACGCTCGCCACTTTGCCCTCGAGCCGTCCTTCATGTCCCTTGCGATAGTCGATCTTGATCGAGCAGGAGATCCGATTACAGTCTTTTTTCATACGCTCATAACATTGTTTGACGACCGCCATCACCTCGTCCCACTCTCCCTCGATCACCGTGCCCATCGGGTTGAGGCGATAGGAGACGCCGCTCTTGTCGATGATGTCGAGCGAGCGGGCGACGTACTTGCCGACACTCTCCCCTTTTCCCAAGGGCGACATACTGAATTCCAAGAGAACCATTCCGCCTCCTTGCTGTCGCTTCACGCTTCACGCTTCACGCTCGACGTGGCCGTCGGCTCACCCTGCTTGGCCCTCTCATCGAGCCAGACTTTTGGGTATTGCACTTTCCCCAACAGGCGGAAGCCGTCCAGCGCTTCCCGCAACAGGGTTCGCCGTTTTTCGGCATCCGGCTCGTTGGCCTTGGCTTGATCGCGCAGTTTGCCGAGCCACTCGACGAACGCCGGAAAATCGGGATCCAGAATCCGTTCGAGATCCTCTTTCATGAATCCGGACAGCGCCGGCGCCATCCCGCTGGTGCTGACCGCAATCCGAACATGGCCTGACGCCACGACTGCCGGCATCGTCACCGTCGACGCCTCCGGAAAGTCCACCGACCACAGCAGGAATTTTTTCTCCCGTGCCTTGGCAAACAGCATCCGGGCGAACTCCTTGTCACCCCTGACCGTATTCATCACGAGGATCGCGCTTTCCAAATCCGTCTCACGGAAATGCCGGCCGCGATGCACGATCTTGGCCGAAGCCGCCAGTTGCTTCAGCGTCTCATGCAACGACGGCGCGACGACGGTGACACGTGCGCCGGATTCCAACAGTCGCTGGGTTTTTTCCGCCGCCTCTTCGTCGCCGCCCAGCACCACGACCGGATACCCCCGCACATCGAGAGTCACCGGAAAACCAGGGTTCGCCGCCATGTTCACGCCTCCGGGTGAAAAAGAGATCCATCATACAACAGTGCCTTTTCCACCGTAAACCACCGATCTGCTCTCCCCTTTTGTCCCTCAGGTCGGTATAATGCACCGCTTTTTCCACCGGGAGACGACACAGAATGGCCGGATACAAGATGGGCACGCTGGGCATGGCCGGGAGCATCATCGGGCTGGCGGCCATCGCCGCCTGGCTGGGATTGGCCCATACCTGCGACCCGCAAGGGGGTGAGCCGGTGGTCGCCGGCCGTGTCCTGATCAGCCCGGCCTTGGCCGGCCAAGTGAAACCGACCGACGTGTTGTTCGTGATCGTGAAACGTCCGGGCGGCACGCCCCGCCCCATTGCGGCGAAGCGAATCGAGCATCCGACCTTTCCCGCCTCCTTCGAGATCACCAATGCCGACGTGATGGTCCAGGGATCGGAACTGCGCGGAATGGTCGACGTGATGGCGCGTTTGGATCGTGACGGACAGGCCGGACCGGCACAGCCGGGCGATATCGAAGGCCGCTACGCCAAGAATCCGACGCTCCCTGGCGGCCGCGATTTCGAGATTATTCTGGATACGGTGAAATAATTCGGGAAAGTTTTGAGTGTTTAGTTTTGAGTTCTTAGTTGGCGGCGGGGAAAAGCTTGTGGCAGAGCGGCAACTCACAACTAAACACTAACAACTCAACACTATGTTTCCGATGGGTCCGCATCCAGCTCCATATTCCAATACAGATAGTCTCGCCAACTTTCCGGCGTGTTTCTGATTCCGATGGTGATCGTCACGATGGGGCTCCAACGCGGCTTGACCGGCCTCTTCATCAACCTCATGTTCGCTTCTTCCGGCGTCCGCCCGCTCTTCTTGTTGTTGCAGCGCCAACAAGCCGTGACGATGTTTTCCCAGGTCTTCCGCCCACCTTTCGCGATGGGCACGACATGATCGAAGGTCAGTTCTTCCGTCCGGAACTTGCTCCGGCAATATTGGCAGGTATAGCCGTCTCTCGTGAAGATGTTGATGCGGGAGAACTTGACTGCGCGATGGCTGTCTTTGAGGCGGACCAACTTCAACAGACGCATGACGGCGGGCAGCTTGAACGAGATCGACACGCCGTGCACTTCCCGGTCGTAGACCTCGAGAACTTCAACCTTACCTTGCCAAAGCAGCGCGATTGCTTTTTGCCAATGGACGACACGCAGGGGTTCGTAGGTGGAATTGAGCAGGAGGGTCATTTCCATAGAGTGGAATCCTCATTCCCAACCGAGGCTCCTTGTCTGAGAGGGCCTGGTATCGGGTACGCTCACGTATGTCTATGCCATAAGCGTCTCGTGAAATCAAGCTGAGGGCGGATCTGCGGCA
>CAZPYP010000001.1:96210-102008 GCA_964590845.1 uncultured Nitrospira sp. | reverse complement strand
AATCGTTCCCGCCGCGTCCTCTGCCGCCGCCACCGCCACCGGAACGGGGTTCCTGAGGCTTGGCTTCGTTGACGGTCAGCTGCCGGCCGTCCATTTGCGAGCCGTTCAGCGCGCTGATGGCCGCCTGCGCCTCTTCGGGCGTCGACATTTCCACGAAGCCGAAGCCTCGCGACTGGCCGGTGAACTTATCGGCAATCACGCGCGCCGATTCGACGGTGCCGTGCGTAGCAAACAAGGTGGTGAGTTGCGTTTCGGTCGCCGCATAGGGCAATCCGCCGACATATAACTTTGAACCCATGGGGGTTCCTCCTTCTGAATGTGACATTGTCTGAAACGCGAGCAGGAGAGGGGAAGGAGCGGGCCGAAGACGCAACGAACAAAGCGGCTCAGGTCAGACTTCCGATCAGATTCTCGGCAACAACAATATCGGTGATGGGCCGTTCGATTTTCTGTTTCACGCGAGGCCCGCCGCTGTAAAACAATGAGACTCTAACACGCCGCGGCAAAATAAGCTACTTCTTAAGCGACCGCCTGAATCGCCTCACGCTGCCTCGTCCCCGCGGAGAGGTTGCGGGCCGGCTATCATTCCCTTGAGGTCCGGATCGTCCTGACCGATCGAGCCGGTAAGGAGTGGTTTGCTTAGCTTCCGCTCTGCCCGGCACAAGGCCTTTTCTTGCCACCTCTCCTGTTGACGGAGCTGCCGCTGATGCTTTTTCACCGCGGTCTTACTCATGTGTGTTCCCCTAGGAAACGGGGCATCCTAGGCGTTCAGCCTACGCTTGGCGCTCGCAAAGGCGGCGAGCTTCGCCTCCTGTTCGGATCGGTACGCCGTCAGGATAGGAGGATGCTGTCCGGACAGGAACGTGTTCATCAGATCCGGGATTGAAAAGCGACAGATCCAGGTTCCATCTCGGCGCTGTTCCGGCAGTAGAAGAATCTTCTTACCTCTTGCATAGCAGGTTTCAATCATGCGGCACCTTTAGGCACGGGCGCGTGTTGGATTGAAAGGGAACACGACGAGCGTCTTACGTAACGGTCTTCTACGAAGACGCTGCGGAGGTGTTCGGTGATGCTGCGATGATGCGGCGCTTTCGCATGCTTCATGATCGCCAGATCGCAGTCATCGAGGAGAATGCACAGGTCGTTTTCCGTCACGAGCTGTCTTCTGTGCAGGCCGGTTTTCAGCCGATACTGTGTTCGCCCGTCCAGATTTCTGCGGGAGCCCGTCACGATCTCGGTCAGGCCGTCGACGACTCCTTCATATCTCTCGTATCGATGCTGCATCTTCATTCCGTCCGGGATGCGCATCCAACTCGACTAGCCGGCCTGGCGTTGTGGCGTGGCATTACTCATGGCGCCGACATTTTCTTTCACCCTCGAGTCCAATCGCAGAGATGAATAGTCATGACCGGTTGGTCACAGGGCATCCGAACGTACACTCGAAAGCACAGCACGGATGACGGACAGGAGATTGAGTGCCGGAACGCTGTCTGCTTGGCGAGGGACGGAAGGAGCGAGAGAAGTCACTCTACCACGTATCTCGGCCGATAGGGAACCATACCTGTATTGGCCTGGAGCCGGTGAACGTCGCGCTATGCGCGCCAGACACCTGACGTAGAGGAGGCTGCGTAATAAATATTATCCTGTAGAATCATCTTCTTGGCGCCTCCTGGCATTTCCGTTACGTTGACTATCGAGGTCGCAGCATGTAGGGTGTCTTTAGTGTAGAGCGCTACACTGGCTGTCCCATCTCTCGCGCATCTCCCCTTCATCCTTGCGCGCCTGATTCCCCGGTCTCCTGCTTTCTCGGTCAACGTGTTTCAGTGTCTCCCAATTCACTCGTTGTGATGTCGGTCCATCCGGAGTGCATGGCATTCGTGTCTCCGATGTCTGGAGGTGTCATGAGAAATACAACGGGCCGTGTCCGAGGCGCGGCAATGGGCTTCGGTGCGACAAGAGGAGGGAGATGCCATGAAGATCCATGTGGCGGCGAAACGAATCGTGCTGCTTGGGATCGTCATGGGGCCTTTGCCAGAGGCAATAGGGATCGCTCATGCGACCAACACCCTCGTCGAGGGGGCCATGGTGCTTGCTCCAAGCGAAGCGATGATGATGGTGGCGTCTGGCACAATGGAGGATACGCTGACGGCGTGTCTGGAGCGAATCCCCGAGGTCGCCAACATCGGGCAATGCAGGTTGGCTGAAAAGAGTTGCGCGGGTGAAGACAAGGTCCGAGCGGCGATTCAGTCGGCTCCGAAGTTCTGATCGCCGGACATGAAGCTCATAAGGAACTGCCGTGCTCTGTGGAGCCTGCGCTTCTGAGGATAGGGCTACGGCGGCATTGGATCAATCGAGGAATGATCGAAGCGAGGTGAACGGCTATGTATCAGATTTACGGTCTGCTCGGGCTCATGTTTTTCGTCTGGGGCGTGGCTATTTGGGCGTCCCTTCCTGAGGATCAGTCAGATGCGCGGTAGCGGGGTGAATGGGAGCTGCTTCAGCCGATGTTGGGTGACGTTCAAGGGGAGCACCAGATGGTAAACGTGGCGACGCCTCCGATGCAGGAGTCGACCGGCCGGTGGTCGATTTTCGGTCGTGCCTTTAACGGAATGACGATCAGCCTCATGGAAATGCTCGACGGATGGGGGTATCTCACCACCGGCTTGAGTTTCTTGGGGGTTGGGATGGTGGTGTTCTTCCACGCCTGGTATGTGTTCGTCGTGTCCGTTGGCATGGGGGCGATTCCGGCGGTTCTCGCGGTCGTGCACGACCTCCTGCTCGTCATCATTCTCTTGGAGCTGTTTCGCACCATCATCAACTTCCTCAAAACGAAAGTGATCGCGTTGGAGCCGTTTCTGTACATCTGTGTCATCGCCTCCACGAGGCGTATCCTCACGACTGGAGCACAAATCGCGTACATGGAAGAGCTGACGGATCAGGTGTTTCTTCGCTATCTGCTCGACCTCGGAGCGAATGTGCTCGTGATCGTGGCACTGGTGTTTGCGGTGTATCTTACGCGCCGCACCGCTTTACCGGCCGAGGCCAGAATGAGCGAACAAAGCTGAGATCTGTTGTTTGATGAGGTGATCGTTGAGTCGACTGCTCCTGCACGATGGCCTCCGGAGTTCACTCAATCGGTTCATGCCGACTGTCGTTCAACGGATGTCTTTAGGTGTCTTCAAGGAAGGTGATGCCATGTTCATGTATGTCTTCGTCTGCGTGATGATCCTCGGATGGCCTGTAACCGCCCTTGCTCAGTTCGTCGATAGAGGGGCTCGTGTCGAAGTGAAGAAGGGGACCGTGCTGTGTGCGAAGCTTGCCGGCGAAGGGGTGCGAAGAAATGTTGACCGAGACCGGATCTTTTGGCGTGTGACGAGTCCAATGCGTGCCAATGGCACGCAGACAGTCTCCGCCCTGATCCGCGAATCGGTCTACGATCGAAAGAGCGGCAACACGACGAGCGTGGAAACGCTCTACGACGAGGAATATGCCACGTTTTTTCAGCGAGCCCCGCAGGATTCAGGGGCTCTCGTGATGATCAGTCCGCAAGACGGCAGCGAGCAGGCGACTGTGGGACTATGCGCGAAAGCCAAATAGATCGGTCGTTCGAATGCCGAAGCGATCTCCAGCGGACCCGGCATTCGCGATCGCGTCGAACCGATCGAAGGAGTATCCGTGACGTCATATGGGAGGAAAGGAACGATGGTGTGCCCCCGCTGTCAAGGTCTTATGGTTGCGGTTCGAATGAACGAACAGTCCGGCGTCGGCACGGCGGACGGGTGGCGATGTCTTTTGTGCGGCGAAGCGATCGATTCCCACATTCAAGCCAACCGGGCCGAACGTTGTCAGCCGGCCAAAAGCCGTGCTCGGGTTCCCGGATCAACGGCGGTCAAGTATTGGAAAGGAAGGGGATAGGGCCCCATGGCGGTGCGTTCGCGAAGATGTTGGGCGATGGAGTAGGAGCATGAGCATGAGAAACTGGGGAACCATATGGCCTGCGGGCCTTCTGGTCGGGGTTGTGATCCTGGCGATCCTCGACGCGATCACGAGGTCGATATCCTTGAGAAGGGCATGAAGGTAGGGAAGCGATATCCGCGATTGTGGAATGCGTGCGGGAAGACCGCGCTGTGCGCGGTGCTGACGTCTGCCGGCGTCTGGCTCTCGGCACTAGATGCCGGTGCGGAAGCCATCACCATCGTCGGGAACGGGCCTGAGCTTCGTGTCATCGAACGGTTGACGAGGGCATTTGAAAAACGGTATCCGGGCGCCGTGGTGGAGCTTCGATGGGATCCGTCGTTTCACCCGATGGGCATGGTCAGGTCGGGCGAGGCGGATTTTGCCGTCGCGGGACAGGCCGATCCTGAATTTGTCGCCGTTCTCATCGCCTGGGATGGGATTGCCATCGTGGTGGACTTCACCAATCCTGTCCGAGAAATCACCTCGCAACAGCTTGCGGCAGTCTTCTCGGGTAACGTGACGAGCTGGTCGGAGGTGGGAGGGACCGATACTCGGATTCAGCTTATTGACCGTCCGTCGAACCAGCATATCCGCGGAACATTTGAAACGGTTTTGGGGATCGCGGGAAAGATACCGGCTTCGGCGCAAATGCGGCGGTCCGACCAGCGGGCGATCAGCAGCGTGGCCGGCAACGGGGCGGCGGTGACGTATGCGTCGCTTGGCGTTGCCCTCGATGCCGTCATGTATGGCGTTGGCGTGGCGCTCTTGACGATCGACCGCGTCGAACCGGCTAAGCAGACGGTCACGGACGGACGCTATCGGCTGCGTCGCCCCGTGCTCTTACTCCGCAAACGCGAGTTCAACCAGACGGCGGAATCGTTTGTGGAATTCGCGCGTTCCAAAGAGGGGCAGGAGATCATCGAAGACATGTTTGTCCCCTACATCGGGCCGGATGCCGGGCCTCATGCCGTGCATTCATCGAAGAGGAAAGCGCCGTGATCGTGATCGCAGTGGCGGCGGATCGCGCGTCGCTCCGAGGAGGGAGTTATGCGTCTGTGGATCGACGGTCGTTCAGAACTGTATGTGGGGTTGTACGTCATTGCCTGGGTGGTCGCGCTGTGGGTGACGCACCTACTCGCTGGGTAGGGCAGGGCATTCGAGCCATCATCGGGTAGCGCAAGATTTGTCGCCGCGACGGAAGTGGAGCGGGTCTCTGAGACTTTGAAGTTCCCGGTAGTAGTAGAGCGGCGTCGGTCGTTTGTCCTTGAATGTTAGTGCCCGCAGAAAAGTGAGTTCTTCCTCGCTCGCATCCCCGCTGAGCGATTCTGACCTGGAGCCTGGTATATCGCCATAGTGGTCGGTTATGTCGGCAATCCCGAAGACCGACAATGTTTCACGGATGCCACCGGGCTGGTAACTGAAAGGAGTTCCAATGACACGGAGCACGATGAAAAAGCTCGATACGTACGCTTTCGTAGGCGTCCTTGCGGCGCTTCTTTCCTTTCTGGTGTGGTTTGTCACCACTCATCTATAGGTCACGGCGAGACGGGTCGAGTCACCCGCTCGTGACCCGGGTTCGGCACAGGGAGAAGTGGGCGAGCGCAAGATGATGAAAAGGCATAAGTCCGTCACACGTGCGCTCTCGCCGCTGATGGCGGTGCTGGCCGTGGCCTGTTCCGACCCGAACGATCTCATGTATGGCTGGGTCGGCCGTGATTGGAACGAACTCGCCAGCGCGTGGGGACAACCTTCGGAAGAGACCCGGGGAGAAGATGCCAGCCGGACCATGATCTATATCAGCTACTGGAGTGATGGGTTCTTTGAGACGCATGTCTGTCGGC
>CAZPYP010000001.1:90697-96110 GCA_964590845.1 uncultured Nitrospira sp. | reverse complement strand
ATGATCTATATCAGCTACTGGAGTGATGGGTTCTTTGAGACGCATGTCTGTCGGCGAGTCTTTACCACCGACAGCAGAGGGACCATCCGCGTCCTGTCTTCGTCGGGCTGCTGAGCCCCTCTCTCCCCTGTTCTGATGCGGGTTGACTCCCGACCAGTCATCCCTCACGTGACGCCCCTGCTGAGGCGTCGTTTGTCCGTTTGCCATGTCCCGATGAAAAACGACTCAATTGTGAGCCTATGGATACACTTCATTCATTTGTGACTCTGAAGGCAGAACCGGAAGGACCGATCCGTGCCGAGCTCTTCGGTGTCGAGCGGCTCGAGCAGCATGCTGAAAGTCTGGCGATGGCGCAGGCCGTCACGGGCGACTCAGGGCGGGCCCCGTTACTCACCACTCGGGTGTTGCAGAACGGCCGGGCCTTGGTGGAGGCCTATCGGACGATTGCTCGTGCGATTCAGGAGGAACAGGCGATTACCCCCGCGGCCGAGTGGTTGGTAGATAATTTTCACATCGTGGACGAACAGCTCCGCGAGATTATCGACGACCTTCCTCCCGGGTATTACAGACAATTGCCGAAACTGGCCTCCGGCCATCTGCAAAATTATCCTCGAGTCTTCGGAGTGGCCTGGGCGTTCGTCGCCCATACCGACAGCCGCTTCGACCCAGAAACGCTGCGCCGGTTTGTCATGGCCTATCAGCGTGTGCAACCCCTGACCATCGGCGAACTGTGGGCGGTGGCGATTTCGCTGCGCGTCGTGCTGGTGGAGAACCTTCGTCGGCTGGCCGACCGAATCGTACAGAGCCGTGCCGCAAGGTTGGAAGCAGACGCGTTGGCAGACAGTCTGCTGGGAGGGGCGACGTTGGCCCAGAAACCATCGATCACCGTTCTCCGGCACATTGAACGCAAGCCGCTGGCCACCGCGTTTGCCGTGCAGTTGGTCCAGAGACTCCGCGACCTGGACCCTAACGTGCGCCCTGTGTTGCTGTGGCTCGATGAACGTCTGGCCGCCCAGGGCACGACCGCCGACGATGTCGTGCATGCCGAGCATCAGGAGCAGGCGGCGATGAGCGTTACCGTGCGCAACATCATCACCAGCATGCGGTTGACGTCGGCGTTCGACTGGGCGGCGTTTTTTGAGAGTGTGAGCCCAGTCGATAGGCTGCTGCGGAGCGATCTCCGTTACGGCGACATGGATTTTGTCACGCGGGACACCTATCGCCATGCTATAGAAGATCTTTCCAGAGGAACAGGACTTCCGGAAATCGATGTGGCCGCACGCCTGTTGGCCCGCGCCGGACGGGCGGGCGATCATTCGCGCGCCCCCGAGCGGGAGCGCTATACAGACCCTGGGTATTACCTCCTATCTCAAGGGCGACGGGCCTTCGAACGCGAGCTTGGTTATAGAGTGCCCTGGAAGCGCCGGCTCCTGCGCGCGTATGTCGGTGCGTCGTTGCCGGGATATCTGGGGTCGGTCGCCGCAGTGACCGCTGCAGTTTTGGCGTTGCCGCTGTGGTATGCGGGCGATGCAGGCGCAACCCTCTGGACTCTCACTGTGCTGGGGCTTCTTGCGCTCCTGCCTGCATCGGATGTCGCCATGGCGCTTATCAATCGCACGGTCACGGCGGTGTTGGCTCCTCGTCCGTTGCCTCGCATGGCGCTGCTGAACGGCATTCCCAAAGACCTGCGCACCATCGTGGTGGTGCCCACGTTGCTCACGACCAGACCGCAGATCGAAGAGCAAGTCGAACGATTGGAAGTGCACTATCTGGCGAATTCGGACGATGACTTGCGCTTTGCCCTGCTCTCGGACTGGCGCGACGCCGCTGACGAGAGCTTGCCGGAGGACGCCGAATTGCTGGCTGCGGCAGAGGACGGGATCGCGCACTTGAACAAGCGGTACGGCCCGTCGGCCGGCGGCGGGTCACGCTTCCTGCTGTTTCACCGTCGACGCGTCTGGAACGCAGCCGAACAGACTTGGATGGGCTGGGAACGGAAGCGAGGCAAGCTGCATGAGTTGAATCGATTTCTGCGCGGCGCCGGCGGCACGACGTTCTTGTCGATCGGCGGCCATCCTCCCGAATGTATTCCTTCCGTCCGTTATGTCATTACGCTGGATGCCGATACGCGATTGCCCCGGGGAGCCGCGCGTCGATTGGTCGGCACGATGGCGCATCCGCTGAACCGGCCTCGATTCGACTCCGTTGCCGGGCGTGTAATGGAAGGGTATGGCGTGGTGCAGCCGAGGATCACGCCGTCGCTTCCGGGCAACGGAGAGGGCTCGTATTTTCAAGGGACATTTGCCGGTCCCAGCGGAATCGATCCCTACGCGTCCGCTGTGTCGGATGTCTATCAGGACTTGTTTTGCGAAGGATCGTATACCGGCAAGGGAATCTACGAGATCGATGCGTTCGAGGCCGCGTTGGCGGACAAGGTGCCGGACAATGCGATGCTGAGCCACGATCTCTTCGAAGGGCTGTGTGCTCGTGCTGCTCTTGCGACCGATGTCGAACTCTTCGAAGCCTTTCCCTCACATTATGAGGCGGCGGCGGCCAGACAGCATCGGTGGGCGCGAGGAGACTGGCAGCTGTTGCCATGGCTGTTCGGATGTAGGTCTGTCGGATCGAAGCCGTCTCGGGCGGTGAAGATCTCCGCCCTCGGCCGCTGGAAAATTCTCGACAACCTCCGGCGGAGTCTGTCGGCCCCCGCCGCGCTGTTGACGCTCACGGTTGGATGGCTGCTGCCGGGAGGGTCTCCCTGGGTCTGGTCCGGGTTTATCTTAGGCACGGTCGCCGTGTCCCCGTTTCTGTCTGTCGTCCTCGGATTGTATCCGCGTCGTCGAGGGATCTCATGGCAAAGCCATACCGGAGGCGTCTTCGCCGATCTGAAGCTGGCAGGGATGCAGGTGGGGCTGACGCTGACGTTTCTGGCTCATGAAGCCTGGCTCATGTCCGACGCGATCGTTCGCACTCTTGGGCGTCTGGTCATCACACGGACAAGGTTGCTGGAATGGGTCACATCGGCTCAGGCCGAGGGAGCCTACGCCTGCGGCTTGGTCGGGATGTATCGGCGCATGGGAGGCAGTGTCGTACTTGCGTTTGTGGTGACAATCGGGATCGTCGTCGGCGGGACAAATGAGGCATGGGTTGCCGCGGTTCCGTTCATTCTGCTCTGGATGGCTGCACCTGCCGTAGCCCGTTGGGTCAGCCTTCCTCCGCAGGTCACCGGCGTCGGGCCGGTTTCTCCCACCGATGCCCGTGCGCTGCGGCTGATTGCACGCCGGACCTGGCGGTTCTTCGAGACGTTCGTGTCGCCCGAGGATCATGCACTGCCGCCGGATAATTTTCAGGAAGATCCGAAGCCGGTCGTGGCTCATCGGACATCACCGACGAATATCGGACTCTACCTGTTGTCCACGCTGGCCGCCCGCGACCTTGGGTGGCTCGGCACGTTGGACGCGAGCGAGCGCCTGGAAGCGACGCTGACGACGATGAGCCGTCTCGAACTCTGTCACGGACATTTCTTCAACTGGTACGACACGCTGAGGCTGCAGCCGCTTGATCCGAAGTATGTGTCCTCCGTGGACAGCGGCAATCTCGCGGGACATCTCGTTGTGCTTGCCAACGGGTGTCGTGAGTGGATGCATCGATCCACCGTCGATGCCGAGCTCTTTGCGGGCATTGACGATGCCATTCGGTTGCTCCGTGAAGCGCTGGCAGACACTCCGGACCAGCGACAGACACACACCGTGACACGGAAGCAACTCGGTCAGGCTGTCGACGCGTTGGCCCTGTCGCTGCTGTCGCGGCCGGTGGATGCCGTCGAATGGACGAGGCGATTTGTCCAATTGACCGCCTTGTCCCATACGGTGGCGGATATGGCGCAGGCATTGGCTCAGGAACGCGAGTTCGGAGCCGATGGGGATCTGCGCGCTTGGGCCGATGCGGTTCGGGGATGTGTGGAAAGTCATCGACGGGATGCGGAGTTGTGGCTTCCGTGGATTCGCTTGAACGCGAAGGATCTCTCCGCCCTGTTCGAGCATCCGTCCGGCCCGGCCCCGGAGTGGACCGTGATTGCGCCGTTCTTTCAACCCGTTCCCATGCTGGAGGCGGTTCCCGAACGCTTCGCGGCTGCGCTCGGCGCCCTCGACCGCCTGCGGGAGGAGGCGCGCAGGCATCCATCGAAGGGCCAGGCAAGCTTGGCCAGGATTGCGCTGCTGGCGGACGCCGTACGGCAATCGGCTGCGGACAGCGCCGTCCTCATTCGCCGTCTGGCGGCGCTCGTGCAGACGGCTGAGCAGATGGTCCGCGCTATGGACTTCGCGTTTCTCTTCGATCCCAACCGTAAGCTGTTGTCGATCGGCTACCGCGCGACCGAAAACAGTTTGGATGCCAATTGTTATGATCTGTTGGCCTCGGAAGCCCGGCTGGCGAGTTTCATAGCGATCGCCAAGGGCGACGTGCCGTCCTCCCATTGGTTTCATCTGGGACGTGCCCTGACGCCCGTGGAACAGGGGTCGGTGCTGATCTCCTGGTCGGGCTCCATCTTCGAATATCTCATGCCGGCCTTGGTGATGCGGTTTCCCTCCGGAAGCCTTCTCAGCCGGACATATGAGTTGGTTCTCCGCCGCCAAATAGCATACGGGGCGGAGCGCGGGGTGCCCTGGGGTGTGTCGGAGTCGGCCTATCACGCGCGCGATCTCGATCTGACGTACCAGTATTCCAGTTTTGGTGTGCCGGGTTTGGGACTCAAGCGAGGCCTCATCGACGATATCGTCGTGGCTCCCTATGCGGCTGCGTTAGCAGCCATGATCGATCCGGTTGCAGCCACGCAGGGATTGGCGCGACTGGCCGAGGTGGGGGCGAGAGGAGCTTATGGGTTCTACGAAGCCCTGGATTACACCGCCGCGCGGGTACCGGAAGGGAAAGAGGTAGCCATCGTACGGGCGTACATGTCGCATCATCAAGGCATGTCGCTGGTGGCGATCGCGAACGTGCTGCACGATGGGGCGATGCGGACCCGCTTCCATGCGGAGCCGATGGTGCGCGCCACTGAACTCCTGCTTCACGAGCGAACGCCGCGCAATGTGCCAGTGGCACGTCCACGCGCCGAAGAAGTCTCCGCCGCGACGCACGTCCGCGACTTGGTTGCGCCGGTGGCGCGACGATTCACGTCTCCGCACGAGGCCACGCCACGGACTCATCTCCTGTCCAATGGGCGATATGCCGTCATGCTGACGGTGGCCGGTTCAGGGTACAGCCGCTGGCGGGATATCTCCGTGACGCGCTGGCGGGAGGATGCCACGCGAGATTGCTGGGGCTCCTATGTGTTTCTCCGGGATAGGCACAACGGATCGGTGTGGTCGGCCGGCTATCAGCCCAGCGGTGTCGAGGCCGATGACTATGAAGTGAC
>CAZPYP010000001.1:80244-90597 GCA_964590845.1 uncultured Nitrospira sp. | reverse complement strand
CGAGGGCGACACCGTGGGCGACCTGCAATATGAAACGGATCGCGACCGGTTTCTGGGGCGCGGCCACCACGTCCGCACGGCGGTTGCGACGACCGATGGCCGGCCGCTCTCGAATACCGTCGGATCCGTGCTCGATCCGGTGATGAGTTTGCGCCGCACGGTGCGGGTGCGTGCCGGCGAGACCGTACGCCTCGTGTTTTCTACGATCGTCGGGCCGACCCGCGAGCAAGTGATGGACCTGGTCGACAAGTACCGGGACCCCCGGGTGTTTGAACGGGCCCTGTCGCTGGCGTGGACGCAGGCGCAGGTCCAACTGCATCACCTGGGCATCGGGACCGATGAAGCACAGTTGTTCCAGCGTCTGGCCAACGCGGTGTTGTATGCCGATGCATCGCTGCGGTCGTCTTTCGAGGTCCTCGGCCAACGCAGACTGGAACGGGCGGCCGTATGGGCGCACGGCATCTCGGGCGATCTGCCGATCGTTTTGGTCAGCGTCGACAAGGCGGAGGATATCGACATCGTCCGCCAATTATTGAGGGCGCACGAATACTGGCGGATGAGGCAATTGTCTTCGGACGTGATTATTTTGAACGAAAAAGCCTCCTCATATGAGCAGGGGCTACAGGGTGCGCTCGATGCGCTGGTGCGCGGGAGCCAGTTGCGTCTCTGCCCGGACACCGGCGGAGCGCGGGGGGGCATCTATCTCCTGCGGAGCGACCTGCTGTCCGCCGAAGATCGGATGGTGTTACACCAGTTGGCCCGGGTCGTGCTGCTCAGCCGTCGGGGTACGTTGGCGGAGCAGATGACGCGCCTGCAACGAAAGAGCCACGCCGCGCCGCCGATGCCGCCTCCGCCGCGTGCGGGCCGACGTTTGGATGTGCCGCTGCCTCAACGGGAACTCGAGTTCTTCAACGGTCTGGGCGGCTTTGCGGATGACGGCCGCGAATATGTCACGATGCTTGGCGAAGGCTTGCGAACCCCGCGTCCCTGGATCAACGTCATCGCCAATCCGTCGTTCGGGTTTGTCGTGTCGGAATCCGGATCGGGATTCACATGGGCGCTCAACAGTCACGAAAACCAATTGACGCCTTGGTCGAATGATCCGGTGACCGACCCGTCTGGAGAGGTCCTGTATCTCCGCGACGACGACTCGGAGGAAATCTGGAATCCGACGGCGCTTCCGATTCGCGACGCCACGGCCCCGTACAGCGCCTGTCATGGACAGGGCTATAGCCGCTTCCATCATGGATCACGCGGCATTCTGGTCGAATTGCTGCAATTCGTGCCACCTGAAGATCCCATCAAGATCTCCCGACTCACGCTGCAGAATATGTCCGGCCGCTCGCGTCGGCTGTCGGTCACGGCATACGCCGAATGGGTCCTGGGCGGTTCGCGCAGCGGCATGGCTCCATTCGTCATCACAGAGATCGACTCGCAGACTGGAGCGCTCTTTGCGAGGAGTACGCTGGCCGGCGAGTTCTCGGGGCGCATCGCCTTCTCCGATCTGAGTGGAAAGCAGACATCGTGGACCGGCGATCGCACGGAATTTCTGGGTCGCAATGGAACGCCCGAGCGTCCTCTCGCCCTTGCCCAGGGCACCCAGCTGTCCGGGAAGGTAGGCGCCGGGGTCGATCCCTGTGCCGCGTTGCAACTGTCGATCGAGTTGAAAGCCGGCGAACGCGCGGAGATCGTCTGGTTTCTTGGCCAAGCCGAGCACAAGGAGCAGGCGCGTCTGTTGCTCCAGCGCTATCGGAGCGCCGACCTGAATGTGCTGTTGCGTGAGGTTACCCGCCGGTGGGACGACGTGCTGGGCGCCGTTCAGGTCTGTACGCCGGAGCGATCGATGGACGTTGTGTTGAATCGCTGGGTGCTCTATCAGACGTTGGCCTGCCGGGTTTGGGCGCGAGCAGCCTTGTATCAGTTGAGTGGGGCCTATGGGTTCCGTGATCAACTCCAGGACGTCATGGCGCTCACTGTGGCGGCGCGGGATGTCGCGCGCACGCATCTGCTGCGGGCGGCCGCGCGGCAGTTCGTCGAGGGTGATGTACAGCACTGGTGGCATCCGCCCTCCGGGCGAGGCGTGCGGACTCGTATTTCCGACGACCTGCTCTGGCTGCCGTATGCGGTGATTCGATACCTTGACGTCACGGACGACGTTTCCGTGCTGAATGAATCGGTGCCGTTTCTCGAGGGGCCGTTGTTGACGACAGAGCAGCAGGAATCCTATTTCGAGCCGCGACAGTCTGAAACACACGCCACACTCTTTGAGCATTGCGCCCGTGCGCTGGATCGAAGCCTGGCCGTCGGCCATCACGGCCTTCCGCTCATGGGGGCCGGGGACTGGAATGACGGGATGAACCTGATCGGCCGGCAGGGGAAAGGGGAAAGCGTCTGGCTGGGCTGGTTTCTGCACACGGTGCTGTGGGAGTTCGCCAAGGTCGCGGCTCGACGCGGAGAACATGTACGTGCAGAAGTGTGGCGGCTTCATGTGAGCGCCCTGAAGGCCGCACTCGAGCGAGACGGGTGGGATGGAGAGTGGTACCGTCGTGCGTACTTCGACGACGGGACGCCGCTGGGCTCTGCGGGCGATTCTGAATGCCGTATCGATTCCATCGCACAGTCCTGGGGCGTGATCAGTGGTGCGGCGGATCCCGGCCGCGGCGCGCGCGCCATGGCGGCGGTGGACCAGCATCTGGTGAACCGACGGGACGGGCTGATTCGCCTGTTGATACCGCCGTTCGACCGGACGTCACGGGATCCCGGGTATATCAAAGGATACGTTCCCGGTATCCGTGAAAACGGCGGGCAGTATACCCATGCGGCCGTCTGGACCGTGATGGCCTTTGCGGGGTTGGGTGAAGGAGACAAGGCGGGAGAACTATTCCGCATCCTTAACCCGGTTCATCGAGCCTCCTCCCGGTCGAAGGTGCAGCGCTACAAAGTCGAGCCCTATGTCGTTGCCGGCGATGTATACGCTGAGCCTCCCCAGGTCGGGTGCGGGGGCTGGACGTGGTACAGCGGCGCCGCGGGGTGGTTGTATCGGGCCGGTGTCGAAACGATGCTCGGCTTTCACCTGCAGGGCGCCGCTCTCCGCATCGATCCTTGTATTCCGCGCGAGTGGCCAGGGTATTCCATCCGGTTCCGGTATCGTGCCGCGATCTACGATATTGTTGTAGAGAATCCGCGGCACGTGAGCCGTGGTGTGACGCTGAGGGAACTCGACGGCGTCTCATTGGCAGGACAGGATCATATCCCCCTTGTCGAAAAACGCGGGGAACATTACGTTCGGATCGTATTGGGGTGATGCTTGTGGCTTACCCTGAGAGAGCATACGGAACATTCTTGCCGGTCACGTTGCTGCCGGGTGTCGAGCGGTTGTGAGGGGCACATGTAGCAGCTTCACGTTAGCAAGTTATAATGCTCGCGCAGAAAAGAGTGCGGTCATTTAGCTTGACTCAGGGCGTGAAACGGTCCAGGGTCAATAGTGAGATCGGACCGAATGTCTGCTTTCTGTGGCTGGAAGTTGGTCGACCGGTTTCGGAAAAGACGCCCGTAAGGAACGAAGTGTTGATCCCGGTCCAAGCTCTGACGTTCCCGTTACGCTGACTGTCCTATCCCTTGCGCTTCCCTCTTCCTCCCTTAGCGCGATCGATTCCTCAGTCTCCGCGCTTCAACGCCAGAGTGTCTCAGAGAGCCGCATGAGCGCCCTTATGCAAGGCGACTCGGAGACGTTTGTCCGTCAGTGAGGACAGCGGCGACCTCCCGGTCACGGACCGAGATCGTCTGCTGTCGAGTGAACGCATGGTGTGCCACCAAGGGGGTTTATATGACGAAACTTTGTACCATCGGAATGGCAGGACTGTTGTGCGTTGGAATGACCGGGATGGCCTTGGCGAATCCGGCGATGCTGCCGAAGCATCCGGGCTATCCCTCGGGCGGAGAGTTCGCCAACGACCAAGGGCAGCGGAATCTGACCCATGATCAATCTCTTTTGGATGCGGCAGCGTCCGGCAATGCCAACGTCGTGCAGAAACTTGAGGATCCGAACAACGCCAGGCTCTTGGAGCGTCAAGGCGCAGGACGGTTACCGCTCGTGCAAGGACCAAACATCAAGATCGAGCCGCCGGTGAAAGAAGGGACGAGAATGCCGGTCAAGTAACGAATGAGTCGAAGTCCTCGGTGAGCCATCGCCGACGGTTCGTCGGGGAGAGCTGACGAGTGACAGCCATACTCGTTCGCCTGCAAGTCCGGTCTGTGGACCGCCGAAGTTACACAAGGAGGGTACTGATCATGAACAAGAGAAGCATAGTGATTGGGGTTGTGCTGATAGGAGCCATTGGCGTTGTGGGCAGCATCTTGTGGAGCGCCGAAAGCCATAAGATCACGGGAAAGGGAGAGACCAAGGGGCAGGTGGTGGCTATGACGAGTCAGACAAAGATCACTACCGAGCAGGCGATCAAGACAGCCGTCGAAAACTTTCCAGGCAAGGTGATCCAGGCTGAACTGGAAAAGAAAGACGACAGGACGCTATGGGAGGTGGAAATCCTGACCGAGGAACAAGGGACTATGATGGTTTGGGTGGACGCCGATTCAGGGGCGGTGGTCACGACTGAGGAAAAGGGGGAACGAAAATCTCACGACCCGGAGAAGAAGCGATAAAGTGATTGCTCGATGATTGATCCATCGGAGACAGGATGCGCGTGCTTGGCAGAGAGCCGGTGTCTTTCTGCCAGGCGCTGCACCTGCCCCGACAGTGAGGAGGTACCCATGCAACGTAGATATGAGTTCTTCGATCTTATTGTCGCAGTCGGATTATTGGCCACGATAGTGGCGGGGGGCATGTTGTTCCTGGCTGCCGACGGGACGTTGTCTTTGTCGCCTCATCGGGTCCGTGAGAGTGTACAGCCGACCGGGGTGGAGAGCGGCATGCGATGGCTGCAACCGGTTCTTGGCCAAGCGATTGTTGACCAGGTGCTGCTCGAGCGCGGCTATGAAACAATGCGGCCGGCTGCGTTTGCGCGATTGGGAGCTGCAACAGACGAGCGTGCGCGTCGGCAGATCCAGCCGTTCGGCTATCTGGAGTCGATCAAGGCTTTGGCAAACAGCGGCGAGGCCGAGCACCGTGCCAGAGTTCAAATCGTAATGGGACATGCGATCGTGCAATTCACGAGGCGCGGAGTACAGACCGACCTGTTGCCGCGCTCAGGGAGCAGCGGGGATTACAATCTTCGAATGATCGAAAGAGTCGAAGCCCTCGGTCGGCAGATGGAGGGGCAGTTTTCCATCGAGTGGCAACCAGGCCTTGGCCACGCGATCGTGGCAGCCAGCCAGGGGAATCTGAATGCCTTGCGGCTGACACAAGAGCGATTAGGCGCGGCGATTATCCGACTGACTTCTGTCGAATCCCTGTATGAAACAGATCGAGCGTCGATGCAGGAGCAGATCGGGGGCGCGATTGTTGTGGCGACGCAAACCGAATCACAAATGGGTTCGGCCGGCCGGATGCTTGGCGGCGCTCCGGTTGTCACGACAGAAGCACAGGACGTCTGGCCGGAGATTCCTATGGTCAGTATCGTGGTCGCTTCACTTGTGCTCATGAGTCTTTTTTGGGCTGGATTAGTGGCGTCCGCACAACTGCCGGAGGTGTACGCGGATCATGAGGTACAGATCGGTTCGAGAGCACTGGCGTTTTCCAAACCGGCGTAGGCGTAGCGCTTCTGTGCCAATTGCCGTTCACTCGGCGGGAGGTGTGCGATGATCGTGCTGATCGGATGTGTCGCGATAGGGGCGCTGATCTGGCTCCTGGCCTATTGTCTGGGGAGCGAAAGCGACGCCGAGAAGCGGCGGGGAGGTGCGCCGATCAATCAGGTCGCAATGAGTCATCTTGGTGCCACAGAGGAGATGACTCGGCGGGTTGCGTAGTGTATGCGCGGTCTGTCGTGGCGATTACCCGGCTGTGCCATCCGTGATGCGTCCCGCGGGTCGTTCGTCGATCAAGACATTAACGATTGCGGCCCACGCCAGATGAGATAGGGAGGCTTCTTCAGCGAGTCGGCCGACCGTGGGAACAACTGAACCGCATGGCTGTAGGCATGTTCTTGGGCGGCCAGGCAGGTGGGCGCTTCCAGGTGGTTCGAGATCATGCGGAAGTCGGCGGCGTCGTCTACCGCCACCGTCGCCGCATACAGCGTGCAGGAAAAGTCCCCGGCCTTCGAACATTGGGTGCTGATGACAAGATGCGACCCGTCGGGAAAGGTCATCAAGGGATCAAGATTGATACGGCTCATGCATACTCCTTTTCGCACGGGTCGACTAAGAATCTAGTGTCGCGTAGGGCGTGACATAAAGACGGAGGCAGGCACCGGAGAACTCTGTGCCTTCCAGGGCCACCACCGCCTCCAGGGCTTGTTCACCGGACGCCATATCCACAAAACCATAACCCGCCGATCGGCCGCTGTGTTTATGGCGGACGACATAGGCACGGGTCACCAACCCATATCCACTGAACAGATCGCGCAATTGGTAATCGGAGATGGTTTCCGAAAGGCCTCCGACATACAAGGTTCGTTTGCCCATGATCGCTCCTTATCAGAGGAGGAGGCGCAGCCGCTCGTCAGGGGGCCGGCTTCGCCTCGAAGTAGGTGTGCACCAGCACAGCCACGACACCCATGACATAGACCATCGTGGCCATGCTCAAGGGATGCTGTGTCAGCCAAGACCAGCCGCTATAAATCGCCTGAATGACCATACTGCCTGTTCCCCCGACGACCGTACTTACCGTCCTCCGCTGGCCTGGAACGGCTTTCGATCGCTTTCGTCGCGGCGGCAGCTTTGCTCGGCGATCATACGTTGGCCGGCCGTCGCGTCTTTGGGAATTCTGGAGAGGCAGGCCTGCAACGAATCTTCGACGGATCCGGCGGCGGCCGTCGTTGTGGCGGTGGGTTTCGCGGCCGGCTTGTCCGCCGCTTGCACGGCCGTTGGGAGCAGGGTTGCGATGCCAAGTATGAAGGCGGCGAGGCCGAACGAGAAAGGCAAGGGTGATGAATGGCGGCGCATGGTGGCGTCCTTCCCATAGGGGCAACGGATGAAGACACTCGTCGTGTGCCCTCGACGACCGAGTGCGCAGGACCTGGCGGCCTACAGAGATCGAGATCTTCCGAAGGGGACTCTGGGAACGTCGGAAACTAGAGAATCGATCGCGCAGAACGGGAATCGGGGAGGGAGGCGCGAGGGATAGGGTAGTGACCGTGGTTCTCAGAAGTCACCCTACCACATGTGCGTCCAAATAGCGAATGGCAAGGCGGGTTGGGCGTTCGATGAGACGCATGGAGGGGGGAACAAGTTGACGCCAGGGTGGGCGTCCTGTATGGTGTGGGTAGCCTTCTCCTCGTAGTAGTCCGGCCTGGGGATGTGCATAGCTGAACGGACTTCGCGATCGCATCGCGACCAGGTCCAGTCTGGAGCGGCACCCATCCGGTTGTTTCTCCCCACGGTTCGCTGATCCCGTCTGTATGCGATCACTTCGAAAGGATTCTGTAGTGGATACGTGTGTACAAGATTCATTTCATGCCCTTGGTTTGTCGACGCTGCTCTTGCAAGACCTCACGGAAGCCGGGTTAATCCAGCCGACCCCGATTCAAGCTCAGGCGATTCCACCGGCGTTAGCCGGCCGCGACGTGATCGGTTGCGCTCAGACCGGAACAGGCAAGACCGCGGCTTTCGTGGTGCCCATGATCGAACGACTGGCCCAGTGGCCGAAAGGACAGCCGCAGGCGCTGATTCTGGTGCCGACGCGTGAGTTGGCGCTCCAGATTTTGGGGACGATCGACCAGCTCGGCAAGCGCACCGGGGTAGGTGCGACGATGATCGTCGGCGGCGCCGATATGCAAGCCCAGATTCGCGGCCTCAAACAACAGCCGGAGATCATCGTGGCCACGCCGGGACGGTTGCTCGACCACATGTGGAACGGCACGGTCAACCTCGCGCTTATCAAATTGCTAGTGCTCGACGAAGCGGATCGCATGTTGGATATGGGATTCGCTCCCCAAATCGATCAGCTCATGGACGCGTTACCCGAGGAACGGCAGACGCTGCTGTTCTCGGCAACATTGCCGGCTGATCTTTCGCGGCTGATCCAGACGAGCGTGCACGATCCGGTTCGGATCATGGTCACGCCATCCGCCACCACGGCGGACGGCGTGACGCAAGCCGTGCACCATACCACTCAGTCCGGGAAATTCGACCTGTTGTTCTCCTTGCTGCGCGAGGATTCTTCGTCGGTCCTGGTCTTTACCCGGACGAAGCACAAGGCCGACCAAGTCGGGCGTCTGATGAGTCGGACCGGGTTCAAAGTCGCGGTCTTGCACGGCGATCGGAACCTTTCAGAACGGCGCGCCGCGTTGGAAGGATTCAAGCGGGGGGCATTCAGGGTCCTCATCGCGACGGACATCGCCGCACGGGGGATTGACGTCGCAAACATTGGGCATGTGATCAACTTCGATTTGCCGCACTGTCCGGAAGACTATGTGCATCGGATTGGCAGAACGGCGAGAATGAAGACGACGGGACGGGCGACGAGCTTCGTCACGGCGGAAGATCTGGGACAGTGGAAGGCGATCGAACGGTTGCTCGGCTGCTCTATCCCGGTGGCGAAAGGCAGCGCCAAGCCGGTAGCGGACAAGCCCGAGCGTCACCGACGCGATCGGCGCCATCAGCTTCATCCGGCGCAGATGTCACCGTCTCACGGACCCGTGCATCATCAGTCGTCGCCCGAGTCGGTGCCAGGGCGTCTCTAGGAATCCCGCGGTCATGATGGAGTTGTTTCGGGCCTTGTTGGCAGACACAGAGACCAAAAAACCAGGGGGACCTACCATGCAGGCTTCCGCGCAAAAGCCTTGGACCAGAATTCCGGATGGGACGAGGGTTCGACTCCGCGAGGGCGGGCAACAGGGCGTGATCAACGGGCTCACGGAATTGGTGGTCGGCCCTGGCCGCAATCCGGACGGGAAGACCCAATACCGGCTCAATGTGGGTGATCCAGAGCGGATGCTGGTCACGGAAGACGATCTCCTTATCCTGATCGATGCGGAAGGAGTCGTCCTGATCCAGAAAGAAAAACCGGATTACCGGCGCCTGGTAACCGAGCGCCTACGGACCGTCTTCCCTTCCGAACGCTTCGTCGCGTCTTCGTAGAGACGGATCCACTCGGTGGTCGCCGCGACGCGAGACGGCCGTTGATCAGTATAGCGGTTCCTGCGGTCCCCATCGCAGTCCGGCCAGATCGGGATCTTCACCGCTCTGGTCGGAACTTCGGGTCGCTTTCTCCGCTTTTCTGAGTGCGCGCTTGGCTTCCTTTTCTTTCCGATTCAGCTGCAGCGCTTTTTCACGGTCGCGTTTCGCGAGCGTGGTTTTACCTGCTCGTCCGATGATGCCCTCCTTGGTAGAGCGGTGTGCCGATTCCAATCGGCAGCCGCATCTATTCCGCCTTACTGCGTCTGGCTGCTTGCCCGTTGGCGGCCTTTTGACGGCCCCGTCTTGGAGGCAGGCTGTTCCGCTCGGCGATTCGAGCTCTGGTGTCCTGGCTAAACCCTTCGCTGGCCATCGCGGAAATGCCCTGTCGGATCGATTCCATGGAGGTGGCAGGCCTATCGGCACCCGGTTCGGATAGCCCTAACAACTCCCAGCGAATCTTCGGTTTGTAGGCGGGCCGGACCTTCTTGGCTGCCGTCTTGTTCCTTCTCCATGCTCCTGATGTCTTCATTCGGATCTCCTTCTTCCTTTTCCGCCGTCACCCTCGTCCAACAGACCTTCGGCGCCGGGTTGGCCGAGTCATTGAAAGTAACCTGCCGCCCGAGACAGGTCGCTCGACGCGGGGTATCCGCTTTCCGAGGCACAACCAATCGCGCAGGGAATCGAAAATGAGAGTGCTGAAGCGCGAGAGACGGGAACCTGGGCTGAGTAACGGTCACTCTAACACGCATAGGCGATTCGGTCAAACCGGCGACCCTGATGAGAGGGAGGCGAGCCCCTTGACCATCCATACGGCCGGAGCGTAGGCTGACTCTATCTCCTCGCATCCGCCTCTTTTGCAGGTGGTGCTATGGTCCTCCGTGGAGCGCAGATCCAACGGCCTGGACCTTCCGGGTGTGTCTCCTCCAAGGTCGCAGGCGCGGCGCCTCATTTCCCTCACTTCCAACCCGTTCATCCACTCCGAGCCGATCGCCAGGCGAGCCTACTTTCACGCTGCGCGACGGCTCGCGGTGGAAAGGAGGGCATCATGTCCTATCGTTACAGCGGTCTCGATGTGGTCGTGGGAGTCGGCTTCTGCGCCATTCTGTTCGGCGCGCTCTTCCT
>CAZPYP010000001.1:56357-80144 GCA_964590845.1 uncultured Nitrospira sp. | reverse complement strand
TCGATGTGGTCGTGGGAGTCGGCTTCTGCGCCATTCTGTTCGGCGCGCTCTTCCTTATCGTGGCGACGAGTGGAACCTTTCTCGTCTCGACTCCTCAGGTTCCGACGGTCCTTTCCTCCTCGGGAATGGCGTGGTTGCAGCCTGCCCTGGGGCAGGCGCTCGTGGAGCGGGCATCTTTGCAACGCCGTACCGATGAACTCACAGCGGCGGCCACGGTGGAGTGGAATCAAGCGATGCAGGCTCATCGTCGATTGCAGGCCCTTGCCGGCGATCCGTTTGCTGACGTGATTCGGCGGGCCGAGATCGCTCCCATCGACCATGACGCGAGAGTCCAGGCGGTGCTGGGACGCTACATTGTCAACTCCACCTCCCGTGGGTTCAGAACCGGCGTGTTGGCGGCGGATCAGTATCTCTCCGACTACAATGGGGGCGTGATCGGCATGGCCGAATCCCTCGGCAAACGTTTGGACGCTGAGTTTGCCGCGACCTGGCAGCCGTTACTCGGGCAGTGGATCGTTGAAGCGGGACGGGAGTATCAGCTGCTCGTGGCTTCGGTGCAAGAACAATTGGGTACGGCGATCGTGCACCGGACTCAAGTCAAGACTCTGCTGGAAGATGCGTGGTCCGGCAATCAGGCTCAGCTGGGCAGTTTGCTCGCCGCCGCCGATCGCAGCGCTCTCGAGCCGGCGACCATGATGGCGGCGACGGCTTCCGTGGCGGGCGGCGTGACTCCAGCCACATCGAGCCTGACTCTGTCTTGGCCTGAACTGCCGATCAGTCTGCTGGTCGTCGCAGCCCTCGCTCTTTCGGCAACGTTTTGGCTGGGGCTGCTGTGGTCGGCCGCAACCAGGGAAGCCAAGGCATCGGCGGAAGCCCGGCGTAATGCGGGACGATGGGTCTACCGCATGGCGGCATGAACTCAGCCGTTCATGGGATCGCGCTCCGATTGCCGGCGGTGTCCCGTGACGATACCGCCGGCGTCGCCTCCGTCTGGGGAGCAGGGCTTGTGGCTCCGGCTTCCACTTGATAGATGAGGAATGCCGCTGGTCTCTGTGAGTGGCGATAGATGGGCGTCCATCCTGCAATCGGACGGACGACCAGAAGACCATCGGTGTCGGTATATACGAGGTAGCGGTTGAGGAAGGCCATATGACGAAGGTCGTCCTTGTGGACGACGAGGAAACGCCGCGAGTTCGCTCTCGGATTCATCAGCATCTGGTTGAATCGGTCCACTGAGCTGTTCTTGAACGAAGAGTGATACTGGTTCCAGACGGTGATCTTTCCACGCAGGCCGACATGCCAGGAGTAGGCCCAAAAGGGCATGTCGGTCCGTAGCGCGATCAGATCTTTCGGTTGAACATGGGTCTGGACCCAACGAGAGAATTCCTCGGCGCCATCCGAAAGCGGTACCGGCCGCTCCGGCCAGTAGACCTGTTGGGTCCACAGGGCATAGCTGCCGACCGTAAAGAAGCAAAAGCCGGTCGCGATGGGAATCCATCGGTCCAGCGGCGGTAGTGACAGGTGGGTTGGGACAAGCGCACTCAACTCATTTATCAGGCGTGTGCATCCCACCGCCGCATAGAGACAGAGCACGGGAGTCAAGACGGCAATAAATCGAATGGCGGGAACCGACTGGTTTGAGAAGGATAGCGGGAAGAAGAAGGCCGGAATCAAGACGAGGACATATCGGAGCCGAGGTGTGCGCCGCTCATAGAAGAGCCCGATGGCACAGAGGAGCAGCAGGAACTTGTTCAGCTGTGGGCCGACGAGGATCGGTTCGACACTCCGTTGCAACAGGTTGAACTCGGCGGCGATGCCCCACACCATTCGGTGAAATATCTCGGCCGCCGAGTGGGACGCCAAGTATGAACTCATCGTCGGTAGATCGGTGCCTTCCCATACGACCTCGGGATAGCTTTTCAGGACCTGATACTCGGGCAGGCTGACGTCTTCCCACCGGTCCATCCAGACGGCATGTGCGTTCATGCTCTCGTGTACCGGATTGCCGTAGATCAGGATGTTCCTGACAATCAACGGAGAAGTTGTCAGGAGAAACGCGATGAAGAACCACCAGAAGAGGCCTCGCTTGAACGCGGCGGCTCCGAGCGCCAGCCACGTGCCGGCTGCAAAGACCGGAAGCAGCAGTAGCCCTGTGCCTTTCGACAAGTAGGCCAGCCCGCCGAGCCCGCCCGCCGCCGTCCAGTATCGTTCTTCCTTGAGCCCGTGCATCATGGAGAAGAGACTGGCCATCAGGAAGAACATCAGCGTCGATTCGCATTGTACGTGGGATGCGATCTCCAGAAAGGTGGCGTTGAGGGACAAAAGTGCAGCAGCCAAGAGTGCCACCGTATCGCCGTACATCCTGCGCGTGGCGTGCCACGTCAACAGCAATGTCGAGGTTGCCATGAGCAGTGAGAGGAGCCGAGCTTCCGGGAAGAAGACGAGGTCGCGGGTGGCAAACGTCGACAACAGCAGGGGATAGAGCGGTTTCTGGACGTTGGCCATGTAGGTGCCGTTCAAGCACATGTTCACGAAATCGAGAATCCCTCCATGGTCGCGCAGAAACAAGGCCAGTTGGAGGAACGCATGCGTGTCTTCATAGAGCGGGTCGGTCGCTTCGTTGACCTTATCAAGGCCCATGAGCAGGAAGGAGACGGTGATCAACACTACCGCCGTCCTAATCGGCAGTGAGGCCCGTTGAGTGTGCCGTGGATCGGGTGTGATGTTGGAGTGAGGCGGCATCCGGCCCATGCCTTGGAGCCTGGCGATCAGGCACGCAAACTGAGTTCGCAAAGTGGGGTTAGTCGCATACGCGGTAGCGGACGAGACACCACAAGGCCGCCAGGCCATCCTTCCATGTGATCTTCTTTCCTTCCGCGTAGGTGCGCCCATAATACGAGATCGGGACCTCATAGACTCGGCAGCCGGTCTTCGCGATCTTGGCGGTCACCTCCGGCTCAAAGCCAAATCGGTTGGATCGAATAGTGAAGCGAGACAGTATGTCTCGGCGAAAGGCTTTGTAGCCGACTTCCATGTCGCTCAGATTCAAATTGGTGAGCATGTTAGACGCCAAGGTCAATGCTACGTTGCCGACGTAATGCCAGAAATACAGCACGCGATGCATCTCGCCATGGAAACGATTGCCGTACACCACGTCGGCTTTGCCGTTGACGATCGGCTCGATTAGCCGGGGAATATCCCGAGGATCGTACTCCAGATCGGCATCCTGTATGACCACGATATCTCCGGTGGCATGGGCAAGTGCTGTCCGTATGGCGGCGCCCTTCCCCCGATTCTTGGGATGGCTGATGACCAGCAGGTCGGGGGTAGTCGAAGCCGGCTTGAGAATGTCCGAAGTCCCGTCGGACGAGCCGTCGTCGACGACGATGATCTGCTTCGGATATCGAAGGTCGATGTTTTGGATGAAGGAAAGCGTTTGGGAAATTGTAGAGGCTTCGTTATAGGTCGGTACAATTAGAGAAATACGCAATCTGGCTCCTCTCGTGGGCTAGTCCCTATGTCCGCGCATGGATGAACATCCGGCAGACTCTGCTGGTTGGGACAAGTCAGTGTTGTGAGGAACGGGACATCGATACTCGAACCGCCACAGGCAGACCTCGTGTTCGTGCTGGAAGGGGGTGAAACTGACAGCGTAACAGGCAGCTACTCGCACCGGCAGTTGGCTTTGTATTCAGTGCACATTGGGCCGAACGTTTTAAGGCAGTCACAACTGCATTTGGGCGTCTTGTCGGTCGGGCAGGTGATCTTGCAAGTGTCCTTGATCCCCATCCCGCAGGAGACGATCTCGCAGGAGTTGGACCCTTCTGCCATGAGCAGCGGGATCTCCTTGCATTGGCTCGGTGAGTTTGTTGAATCGAGTGCCCAAGACGAATTTCTTGCCGTTGCAGGCGACAGGTCTGGTTGATGGGATGGGCCAGCGAAGGCCCGGACCTGCAGCAGGATTACGGAGAGAATGGCGACAATAACGAGGTAGATGCCGGTTCTGAGCGGGATGCAGGGAACTGTCGCCATGCGTCGTCTCCTGGGGGCAGAGATCGGCGTAGCATAGAAATATCCGCTGGTGAAATCAAGGGATAAGAGGCATGGAGTCGAGCCGCAGTACTTGGGAGCCGTTCACTTGGTCGGTTTGGCCGGTTTGTCCTGAGTCGACCTGCTCGGTGCCTTTTCGGTGACCTTCTTGACGGCGTCACCGATGGCCGCCCCGATTTTGGGAATTTCCTGCTCGATGTTCTTGGCCGCGCTTTTCACACCTCGACCGATATCCTCGAGCGTCGAGCCCTGATTCGATCGTGTGTTGGGTTCTTTGCCGTCTTCAGCGGCCGAAACCGTCTCGCCGCTGACCATGAGTTCGGCCAGCAACAGAACGCCGATCGCAACGCTCGTCCGCATCGTACCTCTAGCTTTTCGAAGCCTCCAACACTTATACCATATGAAACGTGCGCGACCGACGGATGCGTCCATCTTTGGAGTTGGCGATGCCTAGACCGGGCTTCCATTCACGGTTCCTGACTTGCGGTATTCTCGCCTCTCTCCTCTGTATGGGGGAAGGACCATTGCCTTCCCTGGGGGTAAGCGCGGGCAGGCATTTTCTCGAGCGATCCGACGGGACGCCGTTTTTTTGGCTGGGAGATACGGCGTGGTCGCTGCCGAAGCTGACTCGCGAAGAGGTGCGCGAGTACGTTGCGGATCGACGCACCAAGCAGTTCACGGTCATCCAGGTGAATTGCGGCTTCAACGAGGAGTGGATGCGGTTTGGCAACCGACCGTATCTTCACGATGATACCGATTTTCCCGACGAAGCATACTGGGCTCACATGGACTTTATCGTACGTACGGCCGCGGAATCGGGGCTGTACGTTGCGCTCACTGTGATGTGGGGAGATGCCTACGCGACAGCCTTCCAGGGGGATACGGCCAAAGCCCGGCGGTTGGGTGCATGGCTTGGAGCGAGATACGGCGGTGACCACAACGTCATATGGATCGTCGCCGGCGAGTACGACGCGATCAATCACTATGATCCGGATTTGACGAAGTCCCAACGGCAAGTCTACGTGGCCTTGGCGAACGGCTTGCGAGAACGAGATCAGGGGCGACAGCTCGTGACGATTCATCCCGGACTGCTTCGAACGTCGTCGATCGAATTTCATGACGAACCGTGGCTGGACTTCAACATGTTGCAGTCGGGCCACGTCGCGGACGCCCATGCATGGCCCTGCTGGGGAGCCGAGCGGCCATGTCCGGAGGTCTATGAGTTGATCGAGCGCGATTATGCGAGGTCGCCAGCCAAACCCGTTCTCGACGGTGAAGCGATTTACGACACGAAACCGGACGGCTTCTACCTGGGCGGTTCGGAGGAGCGTGTCGGAGCGGACGTCATGCGGCGCAAGGCCTACTGGTCGATCTTTGCGGGAGCCTGCGGAGTAACCTACGGACATAACGATGTCGAAGTCTTGTATGTGCCGGGAGAAGCGTCGAGCCACGGACAGATTCACCATTGGCGGGAGGGGCTGGCGTCCGAGGCGTCGGGTCAGCTGCGCTTCCTACGGGCACTCATCGATTCGCGCGCTCCGTTCGAACGGGTGCCGGACCAGTCGCTCATCGTCTCGGCTCCGGGAAGTGGAATACGTCATGTGAGAGCCACCCGGTCTCCGGATGGGAAATGGGCGCTCCTGTACCTTCCTGTCGGCGGATCAGTGACGGTCAGATTGGACGGTCTTTCCCGCCCCGGAACCGCCTCGTGGTTCGATCCGAGGACGGGGAGCATTGTCCCGATCGGCGTGGTTCCCAACCTGGGAACCCGCTCGTTCGAGGCACCCGGGAAGAGCGAGGCCGGAAATGACTGGGTCTTGATGCTTGAGGCGTTGGAACCGTCCGGCAATGTGGTTCCTACTGGAGAGGTATCTTCACGCTGATCGCGCCGCTGAGGTCCCCTTCTTTGGCCCCTTCGCGGGGATAGCCGGATATGTCCCGTTCGCCTTTCGGTTCTCCATGACAAGAGAGGCAGGTCTTGCCGTAGTAGAGCGGCAGGAGTACCCGCACAGTCCGGCCCTGATCGACAACCTCGGTGAGCACGGCCGCCACATCTGCGCCGCTTGCCTCTGAGGCCAGACGAGCGAGCGCCTCCGCTTCGTACTCGTCCGGGCCGTTGTTCGGATTTCTGAGTAACGCGACCGGCGCGGTCTGTTTCAGATAGACCCCGGACCACTTCTGGAACCGTGCGGCGGTTTCTGTGGCGAAGGTGGCGGGAATCAGGCCTTTGTATCGCACGCCGGGAATATTGATGACGGCCTGATGATATAGAATCGTTTTCTTGCATTCCTCAGCCAGGCGCGTCAACAACGGAGGCGCGATGGCAGGAACCGATCCCTGATCCAATCGTCCGAGGGTCAGGCCGGTACGTTTGCGGAACTCTTCCGCCAGCTGCACCTCAAATACATCCTGAGTGAACCCTTTGTCCCCTTTGGATGGATCGTTGATCAGATCCTGGTTGTCGGCTATGACAATCCGTCCCGCATCCAGCAGCAACGCCAACAATTTGGCGGTTTCTGCGGCCTCCTCCCGTTGGGCGGTCAACGAAGGCGAAGGAAGCAGAGACACGGCGAGAACGGCTGTAGCACCCGTGCCGCAGAAGAGGCAGAAGCGCAAGAGGATGGTGTGGGTCGTCTGCCGCACGGATCGCTTCATGGCGACTCGTACGCTAACGCGAGGGAAAGCGGTCGAACCATTCCCCAAAAGAGGGATGGAATAGCAGGATCTTCGGCTAGGTATGTTTTAAGTGAAGCTTGAATACTACGCGGCGGCTGGCCGCGCGGTCGAGACGTCCGTCGGTATCTTGCAGCAGGTCCTGCTCCCCTCGTCCATTGGCGGACGTCTTTCGTTGAACGCAGTCGTAGGCCCAGGGGAGACTCTCGTGGATGATGCGAAGGCCCCTCGCCATCACGGCGAAAGATCGTTCCTGACTCAGTTTCAAATTGCGAAGATCGTCGCCCAGGTCGTCGGTATGACCTTCGATCACGAACGACTCGATCTTCCCGCCATCGGCTCCACACATCATCAACGCGTACTGGGGCATGATATCGGCGAGAAACCGGTCGGCGGTTGGCAACAGCGTGCTTTTCCCAAACTCGAAGTTCAGCACCGTATCTGGCACCACGACACTCAGCACGTGCGGGTCCGTCGGTTCCGATTCGAGCTCGAGATGATGCAGCTGCGCCTGATGGTCAAGCTGCATCGGGATAGTCGTTGGCCTATCCGCTCCCTTGGCCTGACTGTCCTCTGTTCTTGTGACGTAGGCCGCCAGGAGCAGGATGAAGATCACTGCCAGAGATGTCATGAGGTCGGTGATGCCGCCGGAGTAGCTGTCGCCTCCTCCGGCTTCCGACATTCCAAAGTTGGTCATTCGACGAGGGCTCCAGGGCGCGGTTTGGAACCGGATTGTGGGAACATCCAGCTCAAGCGCCCCGCGGACCGGCGAAGAGGCTGGTCGTCCGTCGGTGGGGCGTCCTGGGTTCGATGCTTCAACGTGGCGACCAATCTTTCAAGGTCGGAAGGAGAAAGCTGTTCGTTCGCGCGAGCAGTGGAGATGGAATGTGACAGGTCGCGGACAGCTTCGTGCAGGGGGCCCAACAGCGGTGCCAACTCCTGCTTGAGGGCGCTCGTGAGAGCGCGGGCCAGCTCGGTATAGTCCGGGGAAGGCGCGTTTGTGCCGGACGTCGCCAGAGATTTGGATATAGCGGACAGCGCGTTCACAGTCTCTCCCATCCGCTGACCAAGCGATTCAGCCAGCCGTCCCAGCGAGTCTGTTTTTGGAAGCGAGGCGCTCGACACTTTTGGCCCGGGGGGAGCGGCTCCCGCTTGCGTTCCGTGATCGAGCACGTGCTGCGGGAACATATCGTCCAACATCGCCAGGAACTGGCGGTGATACCGGCTGAGGCGGAACAGGAAGGATTTTTCGAGCACCAGGAACAGGTTTGCGCATGCGAGTCCCACGATGGAGGTGACGAATTTCCCCGCCAATCCATTGATCAGTGCCTGCATGCCCTCAATGTGCGCGCCATCGGCGTGGAGTTTGCCGAGGCCGATCAGGATGGCGAGGAACGTGAAAGCGAGTCCGATCCCGGTAATCAGAGACGGGAGCTGTTGATAGAGACGCAAATTCATGGAGAAGGCACAGATATGTTCGAGAGAAAAGAATTCCGAGGCCGACCGCTTCGTGTGGACCGTCGGTTCGATGAACCATGAGGGCTGTTCGATGGAGAATGATTTGCGGTAGGACAGCCATGCACCCGAGAAGGCCGGCTCAGTCCGCAGCGCACGATCCAGGGTTTGAAGATCGTCCAGGTCTCTGCGTCCCTGCCCCTGGAGGCCAGATGGATGTTTCTTGGTCAAAGACGGAAGGACGATCCATTCTTTGCTGGCGACCTGTCTTTCTTGGACGAGCCTCGCCAAGAGCGGGCATACGCGGCGGTACGCTTGCCGGATTCGGACGCCGGCAAGCGTCAGCGTGCAGATGTGCCATGTGAGGATCGCGATAATCGCTGCGGCTCCGAGCCAACTGAGCATGGGGCTCTGAAACCCATGTGTGAGTTCCACGTCTCGGATAAGGTATTGCCAGATGCTGTCTAGCCAACTAAGTCGATCCATGTCCTCGTCCCGATAAGAAACGTTTAAAGTGCTACTATCAACATTCGTGCCATGTTTCTTCAGCTATCCTGCGGGATTGCGAACGTAGACGGGTGCAAATGCAGCCCCTACGGGAAATTTGTTCCAGACGCTGGGTGATATCTGCCTAGCTGGCGATTTCGCGGTCATGCCCATCGCGGCGAGTCGTCTCAGAGATCTTTTGTGTCTTGTCGACGGACCGATCTCTGGTTGTACCGCATCGTCAAGGGTGACGACGGTCTGTCGGGGTGATTGACGACATACGTGAATTTACTTTGTGGATCATGGAAAGTTTTGTACAGTGCGAACTATGGAAGCGCAGACGACGGAACAAGCCGCTCAATCACCATCTCGATTGAACCGCTATCGCCGGCATCCGAGAGTGCGGATTGCGGCGCCGTTCGCCTGCGCGTTGTCGCCGCTGCATACCCGTCGCTGGTTGCGGAAGCCGCTCGTCGACCTCGGCGTAGTGTATGACCTCTCGGTGAGAGGCGCGAGGGTCAGCACTGAAGCGGCCATCCGTCCAGGCGATGAGGTGGCCCTGGTGCTACGCCTTCCCAAGCAGATTCAGACGGCCGAAATCGCGGTTGCACGGGTGCGCTGGGCCAAAGACCGATTCTTCGGCATCGCCTTTACCAGGCTCTCAACGTCGAGTTACAGCCGGCTCAAGAAGTACGTCGCGATTGTCTCTGCTGCTTCCGCTGCCTAGTGCGTCGGGAGCTCCGACGAAGAGCTGCGTCAGTCACTCCGTTCGGAGTTGCCATGAGCAACCGTCCTCACATCGACACTGTGGAGAGTAGGAACAAGGAAGCACGTCGGGGCCCGCGCCTGAAAGTGGCGGTTCCGTTTCCCTGCGGCTTTGCCCGTGTGGGCTTGTCCCGCTGGGGTTCGGCGGAGAAGACCGGGTATGGAATTGTCTTCGACCTGTCGGTCAAGGGGGCGAGGGTCATGAGCCCGGTGTCCATGTCGGTGGGTGATACCCTGGCCATGAGTTTGCGGCTTCCGCAACAACCAACCGTCATGACTGTCGACGCCACCGTGCGTTGGCATCGCGACGACAGTTTCGGCCTCGAATTCTCCGCCATATCTCGCACGGCGGACCTACGTCTCAAAAAGTTCCTCGCGCAAGCCGGTATCTTTACCGCGCTTCAGGCCTGATCGTACCAAGCCCAGTCGGCATATCGGACTTACGAGAGCAGGGGAGGGGTGTTCGATCTGCGGGGCCTGCCGGGAGCAAGGAGGGATCAGTCCCGACGGCTTACTTGATGGCCACAGCCTTGACTTCTTTGAACGTGGTGTGGCCTTGCAGGCACTTTTGGATGCCGTCCTGCATGAGGGTGGTCATGCCGTCTTCGACGGCTGCCTTGACCATTTCTTCGGTTTTGGCCTTCTGCTGAATCAGCCGCTTCATGCGGTCGCTGCCCAGGAGCAGTTCGTGAAGGGCCACGCGGCCTTTGAATCCTGAACGATTGCAAGTATCGCAACCTTTGCCGCGCGTCAACCGGAAGGTGGCATCTTGGACGATGCCGAGTTTGTCCCAGTATTCTTGTCCATAACCGAGACGCATCTCTTCGTATTCTTCCTTCGTGCCGACGTAGACTTCTTTGCAATCCTTGCAGATGCGTCGAGCCAGGCGTTGCGCGAGGACACCGAGCATGGCGTCGGCGAAGCTGAATGAATCGCAGCCCATGTCCAACAAGCGCGTCACGGTTTCGACGGCGCTGTTCGTGTGCAGAGTGCTCATGACCAGGTGGCCGGTGAGCGAGGCTTCGATGCCGATTTCCGCCGTTTCTTTGTCTCGCATTTCGCCCACCATGATGACGTCCGGGTCGGCGCGGAGGAAGGCGCGCATGGCTTTGGCGAACGTGAAGTCGATCTTCGGCTGTACTTGAACTTGCCGCAGACCGTACTGCGTGATTTCGACGGGATCCTCGGCGGTCCAAATCTTGATATCCGGTGTGTTGATGAAGCCGAGCACGGAGTGGAGAGTCGTGGTCTTACCGGATCCGGTCGGCCCCACGCAGAGAATGATGCCGTACGGTTTTTCGGCGATGTCTTTGATGGCTTTGAGGTTCCGATCGGAGAAGCCCATCTTGTCGAGCGGCAGCGGTTCGCTCGCGGCAAGGATACGCATCACCACGTCTTCATTGTAGCCAGCCGTCGGAATGGTCGCGACGCGGAGTTCGATCTCTTTGGATTCGCTCAGCTTGAACTTGATCTTGCCATCTTGCGGTTTGCGACGTTCGGCGATATCGAGGCTCGCCATGATCTTCAAGCGCGACACGATGGCGCGACGGTAACTCTGGGGAATCTTCATGTATTCGAAGCATTCGCCGTCGACCCGGAACCGCACGAGCGTTTCGCGTTTTTCGCCGTAGGGTTCGATGTGAATGTCCGATGCGTTCTGCCGGTAGGCGTCCGCGATGATTTGATTGGCGAGGCGGACGATGGCGCTGTCGTTTTCATCCAGGCCGCCGCCCATCCCCGATTCTTCCATCGCCTCGGCTTGGGCCTCGGTCACCAATTCGCCCAGAATGTCAGAGACGTTTTCGTCGAGCTTGCGCCCGCCGGCGTCCCCCTGGCTCGTCGAGGAACTGAGGAACTGGGCGATATCCCGGCGGAGGCTGACCGCAAAGCGGATATTGAGACCAGGGAACGTCCGCTTGATGTCGGCGACGCGGTCTAGGTCTCCGGGATCGTCGGTCAAAATTTCGATGGCGGTCCGATCCCGCTTCAGCGGCATCCAGTGGTTCTTCTTGAGATAATCGACGTTGAGGTTCTTGAGCAATTCGATGTCGACCAGCGTGCGTTCGCTGAACTCGATGTAGGGGCATTTGTGGAACTGCGCCAGGGACTTGCCGATGTCGGCCTTGGGCACTTTGTACTTCTCGATCAGAATGCTTTCGAGATCGGACATGCCTTTGCGGGATTCGGCGATCGCATTATCCAGCTCGTTTTGAGAGATGCGGTTGTTCGTGACGAGCAGGTCGAACTTGGTTGGGTTTTTCTTGCTTGTGACTTTCTTGAGGTTGAAAAACGCGATGCCGAGCGCCTTGGCGATTTCGGCGACCGACTCTTCGTCCTTCCGCGTGAAGCGGCTGCCGCTTTTCTTGTTGAGCAATTGGAGAACGCCCATCAAGTACTTGTTGTCTGCGACGATCGGATAGGTCAGGACTTGCTTGGTGCGGAAGCCCGTTTTCTTGTCGTAGGCGGTGTCGTGGACCAGCGAGGGATGGACTCCTTGCAGTTCGGCCACGTTGTACGCATCGGCGATGTTCACGGGACGGAGGTACTTGGCGCAAAAACCGGCGAGGCTTTGTTCGGTGATAGGAATGCGGACTTCTTCGACGGTGTCGATGTGGGGAACCTTGGAGAAAATTTCCTTCTTCTCGCTGTCGAAGGCGAAGAGCGTCAGGTCTTCGGCGTCGAAGAGACTGAGGATATCCTTATGCAAGTCGAGCAGGATCTGGTCGAGGTTGCTGGCGGCATGGATCTGCGAAGTGATTCGTTTGACGTTTTCGGCGAACTCCACCTTCTGTTGCAATTCCTGCAGGTTCTGCGGCATCGGCTTCGATTGCACGAGGGCGGCTCCGGTGAATCGTCGATGTGTGTCCGGCTACGGCTGACGAGGCGCCGTTGATTCCAGCTGCGTGTCCAAGGGTCGAGCCTCAGTCTAACCGATCAGGGAGTGAAGGCAAGGAAAAGGAGGATTTGCGATTCAATAGCGGGAGCCACGGAGCGGAGAGGATCAAACGGAGGGCAGATTGTACGGCGACGTGCTCAGTGACCGGACAACTTGCGCAGCGTAGAGGGGGCTTCTTCCGGGGACAGCTTGATCTTTTCTCCGGTTCTTCGGGTTTTCACCTCCACCTTACCCTCAGCGAGCCCTTTCTCCCCGACGACAACCTGGTAGGGTGCGCCGACGAGATCGGCATCGTTGAACTTGACGCCGGCTCGCTCGTCGCGGTCGTCCCACAACACTTCCAACCCTGCCGCGTGGAGATCCTCGTAGAGCGTGGCGGTTGCCGTGTTGACGGCGGCGGACTGCCCGAGAGGGAGGAGGTGCACGTGGAAGGGAGCGATGGGAAAGGGCCAGATGATGCCCTTCTCGTCATGGTTTTGTTCGACAGCTGCGGCGGCCGTGCGGCCGACGCCGATGCCGTAACAGCCCATGATCGCCAGGCGTTCTTTGCCTTGATCGTCCAGAATCGTGGCGTTCATTTTCTGGCTGTATTTCGTCCCAAGCAGAAACACTTGGCCGACCTCGATGCCTTTGGCAAGCGTCAATTTGCCTTCGCCTCGCGGGGACGGATCACCGGCCTGGACGTTTCGTAGGTCTGAGAATGAGTCGACGGCGAAGTCGCGGTCCCAGTTTGCGTCCACGTAATGCTGATCCGCCTTGTTGGCCCCGACCACGAAGTTCTTGAGGCCCTTGACCGCGTGATCGGCCAGGATCCGAACGTGCTTGAGACCGATAGGGCCGGCGAAGCCGACGGGGGCACCGGTCACTGCCGTCACCTTTTCGGGGGAAGCCAACGCCACTTCCGTGACACCGAGCAAGCGGGCCACCTTGACCTCATTCACGTCGTGATCACCTCGAACGAGGACAGCAACCGTCTCTTGTTCCGCCTGGTAGAGCAACGTCTTCACCAACTGACGAGGGGAGATGTTCAAGAAGGCCGTGACCTCTTCTACGCTCTTTTTCTGAGGGGTGGCGACGGCATTGAGCGGGCGAGAAGGACCAGGATCCGTCTCAGTCGGCGCGAGCGCTTCGGCCCGTTCGAGATTAGCCGCATAGGTGCCCTTGTCGCTGTAGACGACGGAGGCTTCGCCGGTTTCAGCCAGCACCATGAACTCGTGGGACACGTCGCCGCCGATGAGGCCTGTGTCGGCTTCGACGGCTCGGAACGTCAACCCGCATCTCGTGAAGATACGGGTGTAGGCGTCGTACATTTTTTGATAACTGACTTTGGCGCCAGCTTCATCGACGTCGAAGCTATAGGCGTCCTTCATAATGAACTCGCGCCCGCGCATCAGCCCGAAACGGGGGCGGATCTCGTCACGGAACTTGGTCTGAATCTGATAGAAGTTCAGCGGCAGCTGCCGGTAAGAACGGACTTCCCGCCGGAAGAGATCGGTGATGACCTCTTCGTGGGTCGGCCCCAAACAAAAGTCGCGCTCATGGCGGTCTTTGAACCGCAGCAGCTCTTTGCCGTAATACTCCCAGCGCCCGGTTTCCTTCCAGAGTTCCGCGGGCGACGCGACGGGCATCAGCAACTCCTGGGCGCCGGCGCGGTTCATCTCTTCGCGGACGATGGCCTCCACCTTTCTGATGATCCGGAGCCCTAAGGGCAGATAGGTATAGATGCCGGCCGCGACTTTGCGGATCAGCCCCGAGCGAAGCATCAGCCGGTGACTGACGGTTTCGGCTTCACCCGGATCTTCCCGGAGCGTGGGGAGCAGGAGTTGGGAGGTGCGCATGGGTCAGTGAGAGAAGAAGATTCGTTCGAGGTCGTTCCAAAAAGCGAAAATCATGACGCCGACCAGAAGGACTAATCCGACTTGTTGAGCCATTTCCCGCTGCCGCTCGCCGAGCGGCTTGCGCAGGATGCCCTCGATCAGGAAGAAAAGCAAGTGGCCGCCGTCGAGAATCGGGATCGGCAGCAGATTCAATACGCCGAGGTTGATGCTCAGGATGGCGATCAGAAACACGACGCTGGAGGCGCCCTGCGAAGCCGCCTCGCCTGAAATGTTCGCAATGGTCAATGGGCCGCCGATATTCTTGCTGGAGATATCGCCGACCACCATCTTATAGAGCCCAATGGCGGTGAGTTCCGTCCATCCCCAGGTGGCTTCGAGTCCATTGTAGAGCGACAGCAGCGGATTGCTGGAGCGCATCAATGAACGGCCTGGACCCGAGATGCCGATCTTTCCGATCTCCACCTGTTTCCCGTCCACCGTTGCTTTTTCAGCGGAAGGGGTCACGGTCAATGGCAACCGGCGGGCGTCGCGAAGCACTTCGATCTGCAGGGGTTTGTTCGGATGGTCTTTGACGATCCCGGTCATTTGGGACCAGGTATAGATAGGCTGTCCGTCGATGCTGACGACACGATCGCCCGCTTGCATGCCGGCCTGAGAAGCCGGTAACCCGTGCATCACCGAGGTGACCAAGGCCGGGGTCTCTTCAATGCCGAGCTGCCAACCGGGATCTTCAGTCGTGGCCTTGTGACCGGGAGTCACGGTCGGGGCGACAGTAAGAACCGTCGTCCGTCCGTCTCGCAGCACGTCGAGCGTCAGCTGGCTGCCGCCGCTCTTGGAGACTGCGTCGAACAATTCCGCTCTGGTGGAGATGTCGCGGCCGTTGACCTTGACGACGCGATCGCCGATCTGCATGCCGGCTCGATCTGCCGGCGAGCCGGGGACCATGGCTTCGACGTCGGCGCTGAGGTCTTTGAACGTCGGAACGAATAAGGGGGAGCCGGTGGCCAGCCATCCGGCGAAGATGAGATAGGCCAGGATGAAGTTGAACCCGGGCCCGGCTGCCACGATCAGGACCTTGCCCCACAAACTTTGGTGGGCAAACGACCGTCTTCTATCGTCGGAAGTAATCGCTTCGGTTTCTTCCTCGCCGAATAGTTTGACATAACCTCCGAGCGGAATGGCCGAGAGCAAATACTCCGTCTCGCCCATCTGACGGCCGAAGATCTTGGGGCCGAATCCAAGCGAAAACTTCAGGACCTTGACTCCGACCCAGCGCGCCGCCAGGAAATGTCCGAGTTCGTGAAAGGCCACCAACACGCCCAAGACCACCAAAAACCACCAGGCCTTCTGCATGAGGAGCCAGAGACTGTCGGGGGACCAGGTGAATGCCATGAACACGGTGTTACTCCATCTCAATCGAGTCAGGGGTTAACGTGCCAACGAGAGAATGAGGGACTCCGCTTTCTCGCGTGCCCAACGGTCCGCTTCCAGAGCGGTCTCGACGGCATCGACGGCACGCGGTTGGTGCGCATCCATGGTGTTCCGGATGATTTCCGCGATCGCGTTGAACTTGATGCCGCCGTTCAGGAACGCATCGACGGCAATCTCGTTGGCCGCGTTCATCGCCGCCGGCATGGTGCCGCCGATTTTCAGGGACTCGTACCCGAGGTGAAGGCAGGGAAACCGGTCATGATCCGGCTTGCAGAACGACAATTTCCCCACTTCCGTCAAATCCAGCGAGGGGAGGTCAAGGGGAAGTCGATCGGGATATCGCATCGCATAAGAGATAGGGGTTCGCATGTCCGGCAATCCCAATTGGGCAATCATGGAACGGTCTTCATATTCTACCAGAGAATGGATGATGCTTTCCCGGTGGATCAAAACGTCGATTTTGGACTCGGGAATGTCGAACAGCCAGCGAGCCTCCACAACCTCGAGCCCCTTGTTCATCAGCGTTGCCGAGTCGATGGTAATCTTGGCACCCATTTTCCAATTCGGGTGTTGCAATGCCCGCTCGGGAGTGACGTCCTGCAGTTCCTCCTTAGACAGGGGCCAGAGCGCTCCGCCGGATGCCGTGAGGATCAGCCGTCGCACATCAGCAAGACGATGGCCTTCGAGGGACTGAAAGATGGCGCTGTGTTCGCTGTCGACGGGGAAAATCCTGACGCCGTGGCGGCGGGCTTCTTCCTGCATCAGTTTACCCGCCATGACCATCGGCTCCTTGTTGGCCAGCGCGATGTGCTTGCGGTTTTTGATCGCCGCCAACGTGGGTACGAGCCCGGCACCACCGACGATCGCGGAGACGACCAACTCCGCTTCCGGAATCGATGCCACCTGGGCCAGCCCCGTCTGGCCGGCCAGGATTTCGACCGGAAGATCGGCGCACCGTTGCCGGAATCGCGCGGCGGCTGGTTCGTTGGAAAGCGCCACGATGCGGGGCTTGAATCGGCGCACCTGCTCCTCGAGCATTTCATCGTTGTTGCCGGCGGTCAAACCGGCCACGCGAAATTCGCCGGGGAACCGATTGACGATATCCAGCGTATTGGTGCCGATTGATCCGGTCGAGCCAAGGATCACGATGGTTTTCATGTGATGACCTCTAACGTGGCTGAGCGGCCTGCGTCATGGCGCAGCGATTCCGCTGTAGGAAACATAGTAGTAGAAAGCCGGTCCGGTGAACAAGAGACTGTCGATACGATCCAGCATGCCTCCATGCCCGGGAAGAAGCCCGCCGGAATCTTTCACGCCCACGCTACGTTTGAGCGCGGATTCTGTGAGATCGCCCGCCAGGCCGGCGATCGTGATCAGCGATCCCAGCAAGACCGAGTCGAGGGCGGTGAGGGAAGCGGGAACCCAATCGCGTGCCACATATGCGGCGAGGATCGCGAGTCCCAAACCGCCGAGCAATCCTTCGACGGTTTTCTTCGGGCTGATGGCAGTAGCCAGCGGATGGCGGCCGAACGCCTTCCCGACATAATATGCGCCGGTATCCGCCGCCCAGGTGGTAAGCAGGAGAAAGAGGATCAGTCCGTCGCCGTTCGGAACACTTCTGAGGACGATGAGATAGCCCATCGTGACGCCGATGTACAACAATCCCATGGTCGTGACGGCGCTGTCGACCAAGTGATGCTTGAGGCCGCCGGAGGTCATCAACGGCAGAACCAATGCCGCTGCGGCTCCGGCGAAGAGACACTCGATTCTCGGTCCGCCGAGATGGTAACTGGCGAACCAGAGAACCATCGCCGGCAAACCCACTCCCATCGGGAGGTGAAGACTTCGGTCCTGGAAGAAGAGCCGGTAGTACTCGATCAAGGCCAGACTGCCGATGATGACGACCAGCATGGTGGAGGCCACGGGAGGGAGATAATGAACGATGGCGTAGAGGGCCGGGATGAGAAGCAACGCGGTATACACGCGCCGAGGGTCGTACCCGGACGCCTTTCCCAGCACCCGAGTGGGTTCCGGGTCCGTCGCTCCACAGTCGACCATGTGCATCTTCACCACGGTTCAGAGATTAGGATGTGAGGCTGCTGAACACCCGCCCAAAGCGCCGCTCGCGGCGCTGATACTCGAGTAGAGCGAGAAGGAATTCACGCCGGCGGAAATCCGGCCACAGAGTCGGCGTGAAATAGAGTTCTGTGTAGGCCAGCTGCCATAACAAGAAATTGCTGATGCGGGTTTCGCCGCTGGTTCTGATCAGGAGGTCCGGGTCGGGCAAGTCGGCGGTATACAAGAACTGCGGAAACAAGGATTCGTCGACCTCTTCGCGCCGGAGTCGCCCTTCCTGCACCTCCCTGACGATACCTCTCACCGCGTCGACGATTTCGGCACGACCTCCGTAGCTCAACGCGACTGTCAAACTCAACTTATCGAGATGGGCCGTTTCCTGTTCCGCGGCTCGTACCCACTGCAGGGCGGATGGAGGCAGCGACTCAACGCGCCCGATCGTTCTGAACCGAACGCCCTGTTCGATGAGTTTGTTGCGCTCCGTCGAGAGGTAATGCTCGAGGAGCCCCATCAGCGAGCTGATCTCCGAGGCGGGCCGTTTCCAGTTTTCTTGTGAAAACGCGTAGATAGTTAGGGCTTGCACGCCCAATTCCAGGCACAAGCTGATACATTCGCGGAGCGACTTGATCCCTTCACGATGCCCAGCGATACGTGGAAGACTGCGTGCCTCGGCCCAACGTCCGTTGCCGTCCATGATGACGGCAACGTGTTTGGGAAGCAGGTCCGAGTCGACTTTGGTCAGTAACTCCGATTCGGAAAGCTGATCGGTGGAGGAGGGAGGCCTGGTATCCATGAGCGATGGCGGTGAAAACCCTTTCAATGAGATGGAGTGGTAGGCGTGCAAAGTCTACTGGGCAGGGCTCTGAAAGTCAAACGAATTATCGTAAAACCCTTGAAAAAGCGACGAGTTGGAAGCGATTGCGTTGCGCCGGCTGAAACGAATCCGTTATACTCCACTTTCTTGTCCTCGTGATCCATCCGGTCGCGAGAACCTACGTAACAGGCGAAGAGGATCTCAATCACATGGCTGATCTCGTTCCCCTCGATTCTTTCGGAGTTACCGAGCGCGAAGTCTGTGCCGCCTTAGGTCGGGTCAAGGTTCGAGACGTCGATTATGCCGACCTCTATTTCGAATCCACCGTCAGTGAATCCGTGTCGATGGAAGAGTCTCTGGTGAAGCGCGCGACGAAGAGTATCTCTCAAGGTGTGGGTGTGCGGGCAACGGCCGGGGAGAAGACCGGGTTCGCCTACTCGGATGAACTCACCAGGAAAGACCTCGAACTGGCGGCGGATGCGGCTCGATATATCGCCGCCTCTCCGGCTGGTCCCCAATCGCTGCCGATCGCGGTCCGTGCCAAGCCGACCAGAGACTTGTATCCGGTCTCGCAGGTGCAGTTCCAGGTGGCGACCCCGGATCGTGTGACCTTACTCAATCAAATTGACGCGGAAGCTCGGCGATACGATTCCCGCATCAAGAACGTCATGGCGTCGTTCAACACCGAATACAAAATTGTGATGGTGGCGACGTCCGAAGGCACGATGGTTGGAGACGTCCAACCGCTGTCCCGATTACAGGTGACCTGCATCGCCGAGGAGAACGGCAACCGGCAGATCGGTTCGTTCGGTGGGGGAGGCCGGGTGGGCTTCGAGTACTACCGTGATCAAGATCGTTATCTCAGCTATGCGCGGGAGGCCGCGAGAGCGGCGATCTTGAATCTTTCTGCGGTAGAGGCGCCCGCCGGCGTGATGCCGGTGGTGTTGGGTGGAGGGTGGCCGGGGATTTTGTTGCATGAAGCGATCGGGCACGGGCTGGAGGCTGATTTCAATCGAAAGAAGACGTCGGCCTTCTCGAATCTGATGGGGAAACGAGTGGCGTCGGACGTCTGCACGATCGTCGATGACGGTACTCTTCCGTGGCGCCGAGGTTCCTTGAATATGGACGACGAGGGGACGCCGACCGGCCGCACGGTTCTCATCGAAAAGGGGATTCTGCGCGGCTACATCACCGATAAGTTAAACGCGCGGCTCATGGGCATTCCTGTCACCGGCAACGGGCGGCGGGAGAGTTACCAGAGCGTGGTGCTGCCCCGCATGACCAACACCTTCATGTTGGCGGGGGCCTCCGATCCGGCAGAGATCATCAAGTCGGTGAAAAAGGGTCTGTACGCGGTCTCATTCGGCGGAGGACAGGTCGACATCACCAATGGGAAGTTCGTCTTCTCCGCCAGCGAGGCCTATCTGATCGAGGATGGCAAGATCACGAAGCCCGTGAAGGGCGCCACTTTGATCGGGAGCGGTCCCGATATCTTGACCAAGGTCTCGATGGTCGGCCACGATCTGAAACTCGACGAAGGAATCGGGACTTGTGGCAAGGAAGGACAATCGGTGCCGGTCGGAGTCGGGCTGCCCACGATTCGGATCGACGAAATTACGGTGGGCGGAACACAGCAGGGCAACGCATGAGCCAGCTGCCAGCTCATTCGAACGGATATGCGAACATGGCCGCCGACCTGTTGGCCAAGGCTAAGCGCGGCGGCGCGACAGAGGCCGACGTCATCATTGCCGACGGGGACAATCTGTCGGTGCAAGTCCGACTGGGCGCAGTGGACCGTCTGACCAAGGCTCGTGAGAAACGGCTCGGGTTGCGGGTGTTCGTCGGCAAGCGGTCGGCCAGCACCTCCACGTCGGACTTTTCACCCGCTTCGCTGGAACAACTCGTGGAACAAACTTGCACCTTGGCGAAAGCCGTCGTCGAGGATCCGATATCCGGACTACCGGATAACGCCCTCATGGCGAAGGACCAGCCCGATCTGGATCTATACGATCCCACCAAGTTGGAAACCGATCGGCAAATCGAATTGGCCAAGCGGGCCGAGGCAGCCGCGCTTTCGGCGGATGAACGGGTGACCAATTCAGAGGGTGCGGATTTCGACTCGTCGGCGGGGCGGGTCGTGCTGGCCAATAGCCACGGCTTCATCGGAGAATATCGCAGTTCCAGTTTTTCGCTCTCCGTCTCGCCGGTCGCGACCGATCCCCAGACGGGCGCGATGCAACGGGATTCCTGGTATGCGGTCGATCGCAAGTTCGGCAAGCTGGATGCTCCGGAGTCGGTCGGTGCCGAGGCGGCCAAACGGACGGTTCGGCGGCTTGGAGCCAGGAAGGTCGGTACGAAGCGGGTGCCCGTCGTGTTCGACCAGGAGATGGCAGGAAGCCTATTGGGAAACCTCTGCGGCGCCCTTTCCGGTTACGCGCTCTACAAAGGAGCCTCGTTTTTGACGGGCCAGTTGGGCGCCAGCCTTGCGCCGGACTTCGTCACCGTGTACGACGATGGCCGAATGGTCGGAGGACTCGGTTCTCGACCCTTCGATGGCGAGGGGCTTCCGACGCGGAAGAACACGATCCTCGAGCGCGGTGTCCTTCGGTGCTATCTGCTGGATTCCTACTCGGGTCGGAAGCTCGGCTTGCCCTCCACGGGGAATGCCTCGCGGAGCGTGGGGGAGAGTCCGTCCGTTGGGCCGACGAATTTCTACATGGTGCCGGGCAGTCGATCGGTTCAGGACATCATCGGCACCGTCAAGGACGGGCTCTATGTGACCGAACTCATCGGTTTCGGGATCAACATGGTGACGGGCGACTATTCGCGCGGAGCCGGGGGGTATTGGATCGAAAACGGCGAGCTGGCTTATCCGGTCGAAGAGATCACGATCGCCGGGAATCTGAAACACATGTACAAGGACATCGAACTCGTGGGCAACGACCTCGTGTTTCGCGGGCGGATTGCCTGCCCCACATTGAAGATCTCGGAGATGATGGTGGCGGGAAATTGACGATCGTGCTGAGCGGGGTTCAGGTTGGGATACTCACTGCAGCGCTCGCGCTTGGCATCGCATCCGGGATAACAAGCGCTCGCGAGGACAATATGCGTCTCACATCTACGGCCTTCAACGATCAGGGCGCCATTCCGTCGCTGTATACCTGCGAGGGGAACGACATCTCGCCGCCGCTGGTTTGGATTGACGTTCCAGCCGGTGCCAAGAGCCTCGCGCTGATTGTCGACGATCCGGATGCTCCAGACCCCGCCGCGCCCAAAATGACCTGGGTCCATTGGGTTCTGTACAATCTGCCGGCCACGAACGGTGGGCTGTCCGTAGGCACGAAGACCCTGCCGGAAGGCACGAAGGAAGGGATGAACGACTGGAAACGGACCGGCTACGGCGGGCCCTGTCCGCCGATCGGGCGGCATCGCTATTTCCATAAGCTCTATGCGCTCGACGTCGTGCTGGCAGATTTGCAGAGGCCCACTAAGGACAAGCTTGAAGAGGCCATGAAGGGCCACATCGTCGGCGAGGCGCAGTTGATTGGCACCTATCAACAGGGGCGACGGTGATGATCGGAAGGAGCGTGATGTGATGCGATACGCATGGAGCCTGACAGTACTGGCGCTGGCTTTGATGCCCAGCGACGGCAATGCCGCGGATTTTCGGCTCAGCAGCCCGACGGTCAAACACAAGGCGACCATGGGGAATCAACACGTGTTCGACGGCTTTGGTTGCGCGGGTGGAAATCTGTCTCCGGAGCTGCAATGGTCTAATGCGCCGAAAGACACCAAGAGTTTCGCCGTCACGATGTACGATCCCGACGCGCCGACCGGGAGCGGGTGGTGGCACTGGGTGATCTTCAACATTCCTCCGAGCGTGGCGTCGCTACCGGCCGGTGCAGGAAAATCCGACGGCACGGGAGCGCCGCAGGGCGCGATCCAAAGCATGACTGATTTTGGACAGCCCGGTTTCGGCGGACCGTGCCCTCCTCCGGGCGACAAGCCGCACCGCTACATCTTTACAGTCTTTGCATTGAAAGTGGATCAGTTACCGTTGAAGCCGGAAGCGTCCGGGGCGATGGTCGGGTATTATCTCAATCAGAACGCCATCGCCAAAGCCTCGTTCACCGGTCTCTACGGCCGCAAGAAAGAATAGGACGCATCACCATGCCGCTCGACGCCGAACTGGGAAAGAAAATGCTGCAGCTGATCACGTCCCGATACGACGATCGGCATTGGCGGAAGAAGATCGAAAAGACGCTGAGTCTACCTCAGTCAGGTGTGAGTGATCCAACGCAGCAGCAGATCTTCATGTACCTCAAGGTGGGATTGAAAGCCTACAAGTCGCGCCGGGCTGACCCGGACTCCTGGATCATCGGCGGGTACGCAACGAAGGAAGTCATCGAGCGGGCCAAGTACCAGCCGAAACAAGTGGGACCAGCCGTCACGGGAGACGACGTGGCGTTTCTCGGGGCCGATCCGGGCACGGACGTAGACGAAGCCTGGTGGGAAGAGATGCTCGTCCAGTGGTTCGACCTGCCGGAGGAGGAAAAGCCTGCCGAGGAAGAAGGTGAGGCGGTTGCTCCTGAGGATGTGAGCCGGGGCGGAACTTCCTGAATCACCCAACTAAGCCGTGCACTCTCGCCTGTAAACTCCCAGCACCTCAAATGCGATAGCCGTACAGCTGTAATGGCCACGGCCGCACGCGGCGACACGCTGTGCCCCGATTCATCCGGTCTTGGCGGTCACGGTTCTTGCGAGCGACGCAACGGAGCGGGTGAGAAAATTTACGGGACTTCGTTACGGCAAGAAGCGGAAAGCGCCAATGCACCGACCAGCAGCTGAGCCCGATTATCCGAACAAATCCATTTGAGCCGGTTTCGGTGGTTCGATGCTAAGCACCGGTGTTGCGGGAGCTGTGGTGCTCACAGCGGCCGGTTCTGCTGGCTTCGTATTCTTATCCAGGAATTCCTTCAGCTTTTTAAAGTCCTCCTTGAGGGTATCCAGGAGTCCGCCTTGGTGCAGGGCGGCGGCCGGATGGAGGAGGGGGAAGATCACAAAGTCCTTCATATAGAAGGCCTGCGCTTTTACTTTCGTGATGCCTACCTTGCGTTCCAGTAATGTCTGCGTCGCCCAGTTGCCGAGCGTACACACCAGTTTGGGGCGGATCAGCTGAATCTGCTGCATGAGAAACGGCTTGCAGGTTTCGACTTCGTCCGGTTCCGGGTCGCGGTTGTTGGGGGGGCGACACTTGATCACGTTGGCGATGTAAATCTGGTCCCTCGACAGTCCGGCCGAGG
>CAZPYP010000001.1:54585-56257 GCA_964590845.1 uncultured Nitrospira sp. | reverse complement strand
CGACACTTGATCACGTTGGCGATGTAAATCTGGTCCCTCGACAGTCCGGCCGAGGCCAACAGATCGTTCAGGAGTTTGCCTGCCGCCCCGACAAAGGGTTCGCCCTTCTGATCTTCGTTGAATCCCGGCGCTTCCCCCACGAACATGATGCTCGCATGAGGATTTCCGACGCCGAACACCACCTGTGTGCGGCCGAGTTTGGCAAGTTTGCACAGCTGACAGTTGTGGAGAGACTTCGCGAGTTCTTGCAGAGACATGGCCGGTAGTTCAGATGAACGCTGAGGGGGATCTTAAGAGTCGGACGCTGGGTTGTCAATCCGAGAAACTCCGCTACTCGACTCGATAGCCCTTGGCTGCGAGGCAGGTATCACGCATGGCGTTGATGCTGGAGATGCCATGGAGCGCGCGGGCGTGGTCGACGGGGTTTTGCGGACCCCCGCGATAGGGAAACGGGGAAGATTGGCTGTAAAAGTAATCTTGATTGGCCAGTCTGGCCTTGTACTCGCAATCCCGATAGTCCATCTCCATTTGTGCTTGGCTGTAACCCGTCGGCGTTCCGGCTCGCTGGTAAGAGGTTTGTGAACAGGCGAGTGCCGCGAGGGCGCACAGGCCGAGGGCAAGGGATGGCAGAAACCGATTCACGCTACACCCCTACCATCCAGTAAAGAGCGGGTCAAGCAGGCCGCGCATGGCCGATGACGTCGGCGCAGCGCTCGGCGCTGATTACGGCGCTTTCCAGATTGGCCGGCCATCCTGTATCCGTCCATGCGCCAGCCAACAAGAGGTTCGCAATGGGGCTTCGCTGAATCGGACGCCTGGTCTTGGCTCCGGGTGACAGGGTCAGGATTCGCTCGTGGCGCGGCGGCGCTATCGTCTCATCAAGCAGGCTGTTCTCGGGGGCGAGGCGCAATGCGTCAAGAGGTATAGCGATTTCCCCCCTGATCTCCTGCAACGCTCGATGGCCTGGGATGGATAGCCGTACGAGAGTCCGGTGGTCGGACTCGAAGGGGATCAGGCTTGTGATCGGCACGGCGCCGTTTCCTGCGAGAATTTGGCGGGGATGTGTCGACCGATCGGCAATCGGCCACTCGACGACGGTCCAAGGGGTCGTCGAGAGTTCGGTGATCTGTTGAAAATAGGCGTAGCGGCTCAGCCATCGTTCCGGCAGCAGCGGCGTGAGTTTTTCAATCGGGAGAGCCGAAACGTACCAATTTCCCTGGACGGCGGAGCCGTCAGACAGGCGGACACCGACAAGCCGGTCGTCCCGGTAATCCAGCCGATTGGGTTGGACTTTCGGGATGATCGTGACGCCGCTGTCAGCCAGGGCGGCCGTCGCGCGTTCGGTCAAGAATGCGCGTGAGGCTGGAGGCAGCACATAGACGCGGCTATCGTGAGCGCGTGAAAGGAAGAAGGCTTTCAGGGCCGATAGGAAGGCGTCGGCTGAGAGGGCGCGGAGTTCGTTTCCCGTAAGCCAGAGCGCCAAGGGATTCCAAATCGTCGACAAGACTGCTTGGCCATGTTCAAGGGATGCGATCCAATCGTTGGCAGTTCGATGCTCCAGGTCGGTGGACAACTCAAGCGCGCCTTCCCAGATTCGTTCCAGCCAGGAGAGCAGTTTCCATCTGACGTTCCAGGGAAGGCCGGCAAATCGTCCGATCGTCAGCATCTGATG
>CAZPYP010000001.1:6793-54485 GCA_964590845.1 uncultured Nitrospira sp. | reverse complement strand
GCGACGAGGCCGGCAGCGCCGCCGCCAAGCACGACGACGGATTGGGTGAGGACGGGAGTCACGAGAATCGGGCGCGGAGCCACACTCCCGCCGCCAAGGCGAGCCGGTGCGAGGTCGACAGTCGAACGCGCGGGCCGAAGATGGCATGGTCTGCGCGCTCGATGCGTGTCAGTAACCGGCTGTACACGGCCCGCATGATTTCCGCAACCGTCAAGGCACGACGGTCGTGGGGGGGAAGACTCTCCAAGGCCGCTTGGGCTTTGTCATAGTACCGCCGAGCCTTGGCAGCTTCGTATTGCACCAACTCACGGAGCGCAGGCTGCTCGCGTCGAGCCAAGATGTCCGTGTCCTTGCACTGGAAGCGAACGAGATCTTCCAAGGGCAGATATATCCGTCCTTGGTCGGCGTCGGTCCCGATGTCGCGCAAGATGTTGGTGAGTTGAAAGGCCATGCCGAGGTCGACCGCATAGTCCTGGGCATGAGGCGACGTGGTGCCGAACACATGGAGACAGATCAATCCAACGACGGAGGCGACGCGGTAGCAGTAGAGCGACAATTCATCATCCGTCGTGTATCGCGTCGTCACCAGGTCCATCTCGACCCCTTTGATCAATTCTTCGAAATAGGCCTTGGGAATGGACAAGGCTTTGGCGTGGTGCGCCAGGCTGATCATGATCGGCCAATTCGGCTCACCGCCGTAACAGGCATCCAGCTCCGCCCGCCAGCGCCGCAGTTCTTCTTTCGGGTCGCTGCCAGGAGGCGGTTCGTCGACGGCGCTATCGACGGCCTTGCAGAACGCATAGATCGTGTACATGGCGTTTCGCCGCGACCCGGGCAGGAAGAGGAACGAGTAGTAGAAGTTGCTGCCGCTCTTTTTCGTAAGATCGGTGCAATAGGCCTGTGCCTCTTTCGCCGTCATGCTCATGATGGCAACTGATTCCCGGAAAGGGATGCCGGCACCCGAGCCACGGTATCCGTACCGAAGCCTTGGCGAAAATTGCCTGAGAAGATGGCGGCCAATAACTCCAGTCCGTCGATCAAACGGGGGCCCGGCCGGCTGAAATAGGAAGCGGCGTCCACGATGAAGGTGTTCGGCCAAGCGGCCAGTGCCCGGGCCCATCGCTCGTCGTGCAGCACGAGGTTTTGCAGCTCTCGCCACGCGCGATTTACCGAGAAGCCGCATGGCATCAAGATCACCACATCCGGATCTGCTCCTCTCAACTCCTCCCAACTCGTTTCCTGCGAGGGAGACGAGACTGTTCCGAGCACATCGACTCCACCGGCGGCCTGCACCATGTCGGGTACCCAATGTCCGCCGATATAGAGGGGGGACAACCATTCGAGGCAGAGGACTCGTGGGCGAACTGACATGGCAGCCGTCTTGGCCTGCACCGCCGACAGGCGTTGTCTCAGACGATCAGCAAGGTGCTTGCTCTCGGTCGATCGGTCGATGACGCCGCCGATCCGCTCGACGTCACGGATGACATCGCCCAAGGTCGACGGATTCAGCGTGAGCATGCGCGGGGCGGCTGCAAGGGATCTCGTCGCGCGAGCCAGCTGGTCCGGTGTGACGGCGCAGACATGACAGAGATCCTGAGTCAGAATCGCGTCGGGGTTCGCCTCGACGAAGGCACGTTCGTCCAGTCGATACAGGCGTTGTCCGGAGGCGGCGAGCACTTTCACCTGTTGATCGATCGCGGCGCTGGCGGCGGTATCCGGGTGGAGCGCCGCGCGGACCAGCACCGGCGCCTGACGGACCGAGGGCGGGTAGTCGCATTCATGGCTGATCCCGACCAGTGAATCGGCCATTCCCAGCGCGGCGACGACTTCGGTGGCACCAGGAACGAAGGAGCAGATTCTCATCAAACGGAGGTCCTCATGCAACAGGCCACAACCGATCTTGAATCTCGGTCAGGCTCGTCTCCCTTAAGCTATGGGTAATGGCGTCTGCTTCGTGAAGATCTTGCACCGTATGGGTGTTCGTGACCGCGAGTACTTTCATCCCGGCGGCTTTGGCCCCCCTGATGCCGGGCAGCGAGTCTTCGATGACCAGGCAGTTCTCCGCGGACAGATCGGAGGCCTGCGTGCACAAGGCCTTCAGGGCGTAGAGAAACGGTTGCGGGTCCGGCTTCCCTCTCGTGACATCTTCGGCGCTCGTGATGTGACGGAACTCCTTTCGTAAACCCGCTTCCTCGAGAATATATTCGATTTCATGCCGCAGAGCGCCGGAAGCGATCGCCAGTGGATAGGAAACCGCCGCCTCACGCACAAACTCATGGACTCCGGGGAAAATCACACGGTGGCGTTTGACGGACTCCAGATATGCGGCTGCTTTGCGGCGCATCAGCCGCTCAAGAAGGGTCGGGTCAATCGGCCGACGGTGAGCCGTCAAGGCGGCGACGAAGCAGCCCCGGTCGTCATAACCCAGATAGTTCGCGTAGTAGTCCGCTTCGGTGAGTTCAATGCCGATTTCGCTGAGTGTTTGCCGCAAGCCCGAGAAGTGGAGTGGCTCGGTGTTCGCAATGATTCCGTCGAAGTCAAAGACGATGGCTTGTAGCCGTGGCATAGGAGCGGCTTAGGAAGAGTGAGTCGAACGGATCGTCGCCGGCGCGGATTATAGCATAGCGCAGAAAAAGAGAAGGCCGGAGTTTCCTCCGGCCTTCCTGGCGATCAACAGCGGTTGTGAGAATCAGAATTTCAGTCGCAACCGCTTTTCCGATATCCAACCCTTCACGCCGTCGTCGGTCCGCACGGAATAGACCCAGCCGCTTGGCTGCAGGTCGCCGTCGAGAATGCTCATAGTCGAGCCGGGTCGAACGGTCGGGCCTGGTCTGCCGCCGGCAGCGTCCAACGTCAGAAGCACCATCTCTCCCGGCGCTGTTGGATTACCGATGGCGGTGACTTTTTGGCCTTCGGCGAACAGCGGGGAGGCGGCAGCGCGGGCGGTCGTCGACGGAGCCGCAGGCGGAACGGGAGCCTGCAGGGACGGTCTTGAGGCGGCCGGTGCCGGTGTCGTTGCGATCGGAGGCGCAGCAGGTGCTGCCGGAGACGGCGAGGGGGCAGTTGCCGGAGCAGTCGCCAATTCACCGGCTGATGGAGGTACGGGCTCCATCGGAGAAGCCTGGGGTGTCGGGGAGGGTCTTGCGGTCATTGGTGGACTGGACTGGGGTGGTGAGGACTCACCTAGAAACGGAGCGAGCCACTCGGTCAGCTGCTCGGGCTCCATTGCAATGTATCCAGCGCCGGCAATCAAGGCCAAGAGGAAAATCCATAACAAGGGCCGCCCGCCACCTGACTTCTTGGGCATCTTCATGGGGGTGATCGGCCTGGTGGCGGCAGTCTGGTCGAGTTCCTCTTCGGTAAACTCTAAGTCCGGCTCCGGCTGGCGGGCGAAGAACAGAGAGAAATCGAACGGATTCCCGACGGCTGTCAGAGTCCCAACAAGCGCGGCCATTGAAACACCTCCCGGCTGAACGATCGACTAGGCTACTGATCTGTGGAACTACTTATCACCATCGTTCTAGCCTGTCAATTTTGTTAGGAATTTCGGCGCCGCTCTCGTCAGCAGCTCAGCGACTTGGCGCAAGTGAGTACCTGACGATCGCGGCTGCCGGAGCGAAAAACAGTGACGCCTTTACAGCCCAGGCGGTAGGCGAGCCGGTAGATCCTGGCTATGTCGTCTTTCGTGGCGTCGGCCGGGAGATTCACGGTTTTGGACACGCCGCTGTCGCTGTACCGTTGAAACACCGCCTGCATCCGAACGTGATGCTCGGGAGAGACGTCATGTGCCGTGACGAATAGCCGCCTGATCTCCGAGGGAATCGACCTCAGCGTTTGGATAGAAGGCGAGCGAGCCAACTGCGGTCTGATGTCATCCAGGTCGAGGCCGGCGGCCCGCGCCATGCGAAGAAATTGCGGATGGACCGTGACCAGTTGGGCGCCCTCCATGACGGTCCTGACGGTTTGGACCGCGTACAGCGGTTCGATGCCGGCCGAACAGCCGGCGATAATGCTGATCGTCCCGGTCGGTGCGATCGTCGTGACCGTGGCATTGCGCCGCACTCCATCGGAATGGCGGCCGGTGCGTGAGGCGGGGAACGCTCCGCGCTGTTTGGCCAGATCACGTGACGCTTCGTGGGCTCGGGTGCGAATGAATGCCATGAGAGTCTCCGCAGTATCCAGCGCCTCTTCGGTATCGTAGGGAATGCCGAGGGTAATGAGCAGATCGGCGAATCCCATGATTCCCAGGCCGATCTTTCGCGTACGCAACGTGGCCTCTTGGATTTCCGGGAACGGATAATGATTCCGATCCAGCACGTTATCCAGGAATCGGACCGCCGTGGCGATCGTGCCGGACAACCGCGACCAGTCGATCGACTGGTTCGGCGACCGTCCGGTCAGGAAACGGGCGACGTTGATGGACCCCAACGTACAAGATTCGTAAGGAAGCAACGGTTGTTCGCCGCAGGGGTTGGTGGCTTCGATGGTGCCGAGTGCCGGCGTCGGATTGGCGCGATTAATCGTATCGAGGAATACCACGCCCGGTTCCCCACTCGCCCAGGCTGCCTCGACCAACCGGTCGAATACTTGGCGTGCGGAAAGCCGGCAGACCGTCTTGTTCGTTCGAGGGTTGATGAGCCGGTAGGGGCGGTCTTGTTCGAGGGCCCGCATGAAACTGTCGGTGAGCGCTACGGAGAGATTGAAGTTGGTCATCTCCTGCGGCTGGGTCTTGAGCGTGATGAACTCGAGGATGTCCGGATGATCGACGCAGAGGATGCCCATGTTCGCGCCGCGGCGGGTGCCGCCTTGTTTGATGACGTCCGTGGTGAGGTTGAAGATTTTCATGAACGACAGCGGTCCCGACGCGACGCCGTTGGTGGAAGCGACGAGGTCGTCGTGAGGACGCAGGCGGCTGAACGAGAAGCCGGTTCCGCCGCCGGATTGGTGAATGAGCGCCTGATACTTGACGCTGTCGAGAATGGAAGCGAGGGAATCGTCGACGGGCAACACAAAACAAGCCGAAAGCTGCTGCAACGGCCGACCGGCGTTCATGAGCGTCGGCGAGTTCGGCAAGAAGTCCAGGGAGGCCATGCACTCGTAGAACCGTCGGGCTGCCCGAGCATCGCGTTGTCGCGCGGGATAGCGGCGCTCCGCTACGGCGACGTCCGTGGCGACCCGCCAAAACATCTCGGCGGGGGTTTCGCGAGCGCCGCCTCGACGGTTCTTCAACAGGTAGCGGTGACGCAACACGAAACGCGCCTCTCGAGAGAGCTTCGGGCGCGGCGATCGCGGCGGGATCATGGAGCCGGTAGGCATGCCGATCATTATATCTGTTTGTGCCAGATTTGACGATCAAAGGGCGCTTGAATCTGCGCGGCGGGGTTGCGACAATGCGGCTCTGCTGGACCGTCGTATGAAATCCTACCGCGAAGAGCTGTGGTTCGAAACCAAGACGCGCCGCGCCTATGTCAACATCACCCCTCAGGTCGAAGCTGTGGTCAAAAAGAGTGGGGTCGAGGAAGGATTGGTGTTGGTCAACGCGATGCACATCACGGCCAGCGTTTATATCAATGACGATGAGGCGGGTCTGTTGCAGGACTACGATCGTTTCCTCGAACGGATCGTCCCGCACGAAGCGGAGTACCGTCACAACGAGACGGGGGAGGACAACGGGGATGCGCACATCAAACGGCAGCTGATGGGCCGCGAAGTCGTGGTGGCCATCACGAACGGCCGGCTGGACTTCGGCCCGTGGGAGCAAATTTTCTACGGCGAGTTCGACGGCCGGAGGCGGAAGCGGGTGTTGGTCAAGGTCATCGGCGAGTGAGCGGGAAGTGCGAACGGCTATCATGCCGTGAGACCAAACTTCTCCGGCGCTTGCTCCGTGGTGGAAAGTTTGGCAACATGGAGTCATTCTTCACGGTGTCATCGGTTTAGGAGTGTGGCATGTCGACTTGGTCCCGTCCCGATCCCTTGACGAGGGATCTCATTCATCTGATCAACGCCCGGCGCCACGACCACGGCGATACCGATGCGGCGATCGATACGCTTCAGGCGTTTCTCGAGCAGGGGCGTGAGCATGATTTGTTGACGGTGCTGGCGGCGCTTGACGAAGACATGGCCGAGTGGCTGTTCGATCTCCTGGCGGAGGCGTCCTGTGCGATCTTGATGGACGGCCCGGCCGATGAGAAACCGTCGTATGCCGTCATGGCCGCGTTGGAGCTCCCGCTGCAGGCGAATCTGGCCCATCCCTTGAAGTTGAAGATCGATCCTGTGGCGACGGCAGAACTGCTGCATCGGCATCTCCGCCTGTCCGCAGGGACGACGGTCCGGGTGGAGGCTAGGCTGTTGACCGATGCCACGCTGGAACCCCTGACCTTGCAGTCGTTGAACGACCATTTGACGACGGTATCTGATTCGCAACGGGCACAGTCGATCGCGGCCCGCTTGCACCCTCCGGTGGAGAACACGGCGTTTCTCCTGTTCGAGTTGATCGGTATTCCCGATTCAGGCCTCCCTGATTCTCTCGAGGATCCTCACCGTCGCGCTCTGCTCGAAGGGCTCGTCGAGGAATGTCCCGAACTTGCCTTGGCTCCCGATACGATCGAGGCGCCGGTTTATGCGGCCTATGCCATGTTCGACGCCCAGAATGCGGTACGCTTGCATCGCCTGGCGGATGAAACGGCGGCCGTCTGGCGAGATCTGGACCCGCTCGTCCGCGCGAGAACCATCGTCCATTTGCATACCCAGTGTGGAAACGGTGTCTATATGCCGGTGTGGACCGATCTGTTCGATCCGGAACTGCCCGAAGAGCACGGTCCGGTCTGGACTTCTCCCGATGTGTGGGTTTTCACGGCGGATTTGCCGATTGAATGGCCCGGAGAAATGTTGACCAACCGCCTTCTAGCCGAGGGCTGTACCAGGTTCGAGAACCATATCGTCGAAGCCCCTGAAAACTAGATCCACATCCCTCTCCACCCAGACAGTTGCCCGTCCCCTCTTCATTGCTTCCGATGCAGTTTCTGTTCATTCAGTGCTTTTTCCCTGGTCTTGTCCTATGCTCAGATCAGTAGGGGAGGACCGGTATGGCTCAGCAGGAGGCAGGTGTCAGGATCGTCGCCGGCGCCGTCACGACCGTCGCGCTGGGTGCGGTGTGGTTGGGGATCGTGACCAGCTTGCCGACAGGGCAGGAGTTGTCGACTGGCTACAATCAGAATCCCTCTCTAGCGGTGGCAGCCTCGCTGGGGCTTGCAGCATCCGGGCGAAAAGACGCAACTCCCCCGGAGGTCGCTCCATCGGAACCAGAGTTAGACCTCACCATCCCAGGGGTTCCTCCTGCGGTTTCGTCGCAGACAGAAAGAATAGATCGCGAGGCGCCACTTATCGTGCCGCCGGTGACCGACGCCCGCTCGGCGCAGGTGGTTCGGCTCAAGTGTGAAGCGGAGATCGAACAGCTCTGTCCTGAGTCGGCCGAAGGGTCGAGCCGGACACGTTGTTTGGAGCGAAAAGCGCCACAGCTTGCCCCACCGTGCCAGCAGCAGTTGCAGGAACGATTTGTGAAGTGGAAAGAGGAGCGCAGCCGGTTGCTATCGGCCTGTCAGGAAGACGCCAGGAGGCTCTGCATAGGGATCCGGCCGGGAGATGGGCGCGTGATGCAATGTTTACAGGACCATGCTCAGGACGTGAGCGATCGTTGTTACCAAACACTGCCGAAAGGCGCGTTACTCTTCAGGCAATAGTCGGGATCCGTCACGCGGCTTGAGACCGTTGATAATAGGTGAGCGTGATGCCCGCCACTTCGATCTGATCTCCGTTTTTCAGTTGCTGTTGCGATAATACGTCCTGCCCGTTGACCGTCACTCGTTTCCCATCGTGGGATGGGCTGATCACGTAGACTGATCCACGGCGCGAGATTTGTGCCGCCGACCTCGGCGCGAACCACCCGGTCAACCGGATCGCCGCGCCTTCCTGTGAGCCAATGAGGCTGATGGAGTTGGTCAGCCGGTATTCCAGCCGGTCGGTTTTCCCCTTCGTCACCAGGAGTTTCGCTTCCACCACGGAGTGAGCGGTGTTTTTCCCGCCGATGATCATCGTCTGGTCGAGCGCTGTTGGAACGGCCTGCTCCTTAGAGGCCGGCAACGACGGCTCTTGGAAGATGAGCCGGTGCTGGCCGATCGTGATGACGTCGGCATCTCGAAGCTGGTGACGCTCGACCGGCCGGTTGTTGACCGACGTCCCATTGGTGCTCTTCAGGTCCTCAAGAAAGTAGACCGACTGAATTTTGACAATACGGGCGTGATGCCCTGAGGCGGTGTGATCGTCGATGGCCAGATCGTTGTCGGCTTTTCTGCCGATGGTCAAACAATCCCCCTGAAGCTCAACGGTGCGGGAGCCTTGGCCCTTCACGTTGACGAGAAGTCTTGCCGGTTCAGCGGATGGATGTGCCATAGACATCTCCAACGACATGTTACGAGGCTCTGGGATACCAAGCCTTCAACCAGTGTGACCACTGTCGAATACTGTTGCGAGCTTGAATCCTGATGAGGAGGACCGTGGTGTTGTCTTCTCCGCCGGCCGCATTGGCCATCGCGATGAGTCGATGGGATGCGAGATCCGGATCGTCGACGGATTCCACGACCTGCAGAATGTCGTGAGAGCGCACCCCTCGGGTGAGCCCATCGGAGCAGAGTAGAAAACGATCGCAGTCACGGATGGAGTATTCCCTCAGATCGATCTCAACGGAACTCTCCACACCGAGTGCGCGGGTCACGATGTTTCGCTTCGGGGAACATTCCGCCTCTGCCTCCGTCATGAGCCCCTGTTGGACCTGTTCCGCCACCCAGGAGTGATCGGTCGTCAGCGGTTCGATGGTGCCGCTACGAATCACGTAGAGCCGGCTGTCGCCGACATGTGCGATGGAGAGCGTCATGCCGGTCAAACGTGCCGCGATGACCGTCGTGCCCATTCCGGCGTGAGCCGGATTCGCCCAGGATGCGCGATGGATGGTACGGTTGGCCGCGCGAACGGCTTCGGCCAGCTGGATCGTCGCGGGGTTGAGGTTCGGGTCGGGAGGACCTGACGGATCCTCGCGGTTTTGCGTGGCCTCTAGAATATAGTTCCGGATCGTGTCGATGGCCAAGGCGCTGGCGACCTCGCCGGCGTTCCCGCCACCCATACCGTCGCACACGACATACAGGCCGAGCGCTTGGTCCGCCAGGTAGTGGTCCTCGTTGTGCAGCCGCTTCAAGCCGATGTCCGTCTTGGCGCTATGGAGGGCTTCGATCGCCAATCGACCTCCTCTAGGCTGCAAGCCTTTGGACGCAGGCACGCAAGTCTTGCGCGAATTCCGAGGCCCGGCGATACCGTTGCGGCAGATCTTTCTGTAGCGCTCGGTCTAGCGCTTCCTGGAACATGGGGGAGAGATCCGTACGAATCGTGGTGAGTGCGGGATGCGGTTGATGGGCGATCGTAAACAGCAAGGCCGAAAGGTTGTCCGCCGTGAAGGGGGGGCGTCCGGTCAAGAGCTCGAACAGCACGATACCGAGCGAGAAGATGTCCGATCTCCCGTCGACTTTTTTGCCGGCGATCTGTTCCGGCGACATGTATGTCGGCGTGCCGAGCACGATGTCGGTTTGGGTCCTGCTGCTCGAGGCCGTTTTGGCGATGCCGAAGTCCATGACTTTCACCAGCCGGTCCTTTGTGAGCATGATATTGGCGGGTTTGATGTCCCGATGAACGACGCCTTGCTGATGAGCGTAGTCCAAGGCGTCGGCCACAACGGCGAGGATCTCTGCCGTGTCGGCGACGGGCATCAGATTCGGTGTCCTCGCCCACTGCTTGAGTGAGTGGCCCTCGAGTACTTCCATGGCGATATAGCCGAGGTCGTCCTGCTCCCCTGCGTCATAGATCGTGACGATGTTGGGATGCGACAGTCGGCCGGCCGATTCCGCCTCGCGGAAGAATCGCGCCTTCACCTCCTTGAGTTTGTCGCCATCGTCGATCTGATCCAACCGCATGGTCTTGATCGCGACGAAACGCTGAATCTTCGGATCCTTCCCGAGATAGACTACCCCCATGGCGCCGCGCCCCAACTCCTTGAGCACTTTGTAGCGCCCCAGCATCGACGGCACGCAGCCGTTGGCGATTCCCGGCACTGGGGCATCTCGCGGAGGTGTGAGGACTTCGCCGCGTTCTTCAGCCGTCGGAAGCTCCGTGCTGTTCTCGTGCTGGGAGGGATGACGCTGCGGCTTGGAGGCAGGGACGAACGCGTTACGAAGGAGGCGGATGTTCCGAAGCCACGAGAGGGTCAGCCAAAGACCGGCCCCGACCATGCCGGCGCTATACGCCCACAAGTAATTGGCGACGCCGATTCGTTCAACGAGAGGAACCCCCACCCCGCGAAACGCCTTGTCTCCGAAAAAGACGGTCGTCAGCAGCGTCAGCGGCAGCACGATCTGCCGGAAAAACGTGACTCCGCGTCCGTTATCCGGAAGCTCTCGATAGGCAGTGACGCCCAGAGAACTCAACAGGGCCAGGGCGATGCAGTCCGCTGTCAGGCGAACGATCGCAGGCCCAGTCAGTTGAAGGGCAGGGAAGTGGTAGTTGTACACCGCCGCCAAATTGGCGATCACGGGCCCGAGCAGAAGAGCGGCCACTATACCGACGATGTGAGGGACGATCCAATTCCAGGTCTTTGGCATGCGCGACCCCGTCACTGCAGCGAACGTGCTTGAGTGTATCGGAACGAGGTGCGGAGTCAACGAATTGGGGGAAACGTGCGGGTACTGGCCTCGAAGATCTACAGGCGCGCGGCCGCCTCTTTCAGCGGGTCCAGAAGGCTGGGGTGAACCTTGAGCCCGCCGCGTCCAGTTCCGACAGAAATATCGGGTTTCGTCAGGCCGTGAAAATCGCTTCCGCCAGTGACGAGCAGGTCCAACTGCCGGGCGAGTTCGAGGTAACGGTTGGTCTCCGATGGCGAATGAGTGCTGTAATGGACTTCGACACCGCCGAGGCCGGCGTTTCGCAGGGCGCGTACCTGCGACGCAAGGCCTTCGGAGGCCACCTTGACCCAGGTTGGATGGGCCAGGACCGCAACGCCTTTGGCGCCTCGAATCCATCCGATCGCCTCCGCCGGGGTGGGAAGTTCGCGTGCCACATAAGCGGGTCTGCCTTCGGCCAGGTACCGGTCGAAAGCCTCTTTGGCAGAGGTCACGTACCTCTTGCGCATCAACAACTGGGCGATGTGCGGTCTACCGACGGACTCCGTACCGGCCAAGGCCTGGATTTCCTCGTAGGTCACCTCGAGACCGGCGGCGCGAAGGCGTTCGACGATCAAGGGGTTGCGGCGGTGCCGACTGGCCCGAAGCATTGCGAGGCGCTCATTGAACTCCTGGTCCTGCCAGCGAACGAAATAACCCAAGATATGCAGCTCGCTCGTCCCATCGAACGAACTGATTTCGACCCCGGGAACCACTTCTATGCCAAGTTCCTCGCCGGCAGTGATGGCTTCGGGAATGCCGGTCGTGATGTCGTGATCGGTGATGGCCAGCGCTGCGACATTGGCAGACTTCGCGAGGGCCAGCACTTCGGATGGGCGCAAGCTGCCGTCGGAGTGGGTCGTATGGAGATGCAGGTCGATCCGGCTCACAGCGTCCCTTGTGCCGTGGCTACCCCGGCCTTTTGGGCGAGCAGTCTGGCAGTGAAGGCCGATCCACCGCCATGCCCGCCTTCGTGTTCTCCCTCATCATAGAACAGCACACGAAGTGTGGATGTCAGGCGTAACAGTTCGTTGTGAGCCAAGCAAAATTCCCATCGTTTGGGGTGATGATGACGGAAATAGTTGTCGATGCTGAACGTCTCATAGAGGAGGACGCCGTTCGGTTTCAAGGCCTCGACCAGCCAAGGGAACAACGGCCGATGCAGGTAAAAACAGACCACGATGGCGTCGTAGAAGTGAGGCGGAAACTCCGGCCGCTCCTCGGTAATGCGTTCGAGGTCGACCGGCTTGACCGCCAGATTGTGCAGATGGCGCTGTTTGGCCGTTGCAGCGAGGGCAGCCAACCGTTCCTCGTCCCGGTCGATGGCTTCAACCTGATAACCTTGGCCGGCTAGGAACAAGGCATGGCGACCGCTGCCACAGGCGACGTCTAGGACGCGGCCTTTCGGCAGGCGGGCCAGTTGTTGCGCGACGAATCGGGACGGTTGGTCTGATTGCAAAACAGTATGTGTTAGGCGGGAGCGCTCCACCTTGATACCGACCGATCCCATCACTTGCGTCAGCGGAGGGGCCAGTTTTCGCAGCCAGAGCTTGGCTCGTTCTACGGGGAAATCCTCGAACAACTTTGTCAGCAACCGTTCGGCGAACGATTCGAGCAGGGCTGTGGATTCCTCGGTTCCCAGCGCGACAATCTGTTTCACGACCTCCGCATAGTCAACGGTATCGCCAAGCCTGTCGGAACCGGTCGCAACAGTGGTCTCGCAGTCGAGTTCGAGATCGATGGCCAAAGGCTGAGACCGCCGGCGTTCCTCCGGGGTGACGCCACAATGCCCTTGAAATTCGAGACGTTCGATGATGATCTTATTCGACATGAAGGCATTGTCTAGGAAGGGCCCGAGGGGTGTCAACCAACTGTTTGAGGGGTGCGTAGATGCCGATCGTCTACTAGCAAGCAATACCTTCCGTCCAAGGGGATTTTTTTTCATTCGGAGCCTGTTTCGAAGACCCACTGGGACAAGCATGCTGAGAAAGGTCAGGGGGAATCTCGCTATTGACTCCCCATTTCACAGCCTCCTATAATTACCGATCGCCACAGTTGTAACTGGCTGATTCAGCGGGGAAAATGGCTGAGTTCACGCACTTCAACGAGTCGGGCCGCGCCAGGATGGTCGATGTGAGCGCCAAGGCTCAGACCGAACGAGTTGCGACGGCACAAGCAAGGGTCTTTCTTCAGCCGGAAACACTGGAAAAGATTCAACGTGGCAAGATCGCCAAAGGCGACGTGCTGGCAGTTGCTCAGGTCGCCGGGGTCATGGGAGCCAAGAAGACCCCCGATCTCATTCCCATGTGTCACCCCCTGCTTCTCACCAGCGTCGACATCTTCTTTAAAGAGGAATCACAGCCGGATCGGCAGGGACGCTGTTCGATAACCGTGACAGCCACGGCGAAAACCAGCGGTCAGACCGGGGTCGAAATGGAGGCGATGACAGCGGCGTCCGTCGCGGCGCTCACCATCTACGACATGTGCAAGGCCATCGATCGAGCCATGAGCTTCAGCGACATCTGCCTGCTGTCGAAATCCGGCGGCAAATCCGGGACCTATACCAGAGAAAGGTGAAGAGCATGGTCACGGTTAGGCTGTTCGGTATGACCAAGTCGCTGGCCGGCAATCAATCCGTGCTCTCGTTGGCGTTGGGGAGCGGCCAGACCGTTAAGGATCTGGTTGCGTTGGTCGACGCCAGTCATCCGATGATCGGGGAGTTGATCCATAAAAAAAAGATCCTGATCTCGGTCAATCAAGAGATTGCGCATGAAGAAACAGCAATCAGCGACGGCGATGAGATTGCTCTGCTGCCGCCGTTTGCAGGAGGATCCTCCACGCCGGAGGCCACTGACGAGCTGCTCGTGCGCGTGCAGCGCGAGGATTTTTCAGTCGATGCCGAGCTCAACCGTGTACGGGGACGGTCGAAGCGGATCGGCGGCATCTCGATTTTCCTCGGTACGGCGCGCGACCGCTCGAAGGGGCGGGACGTCGACGGCATCACGTTCGAGCACTACGAGGGGATGGCTCAGAAAAAACTGCGGGAAATTCGCGCGCGCGCGCTCAAGGATTTCGACATTCTGGAGCTGCTCATTGTCCACCGGTACGGCGAGATCACGATCGGCGAGAATATCGTTCTGATCATTGCGGGTGCCGAGCATCGGGCCGAGGCGTTCCGGGCCTGCAAGTGGGCGATTGACGAGCTCAAGCAGATCACGCCGATTTGGAAGCTTGAGCGTACGCCGAGCGGGGAAGTCTGGGTGGAGGAGCATCCATAGGACAGGTTCTACCGAGGTGGCGCCCGTGCTCATGGGAGATTCGAGAGTGGACTCCGCGCAGACACCAACGCCGTCGGTCGTCGATACCTACGGGCGGCCGCTGAGGAGCCTCAGGCTCTCCGTTACCGACCGCTGTAACCTCCGATGTGCCTACTGCATGCCGGAGGAAGAGTACGTTTGGCTGCCCCGCGAGGACGTCCTCACCTTTGAAGAGATGGCGACGTTGACCGGGTATTTCACCGATCTCGGTGTCGATAAGGTTCGGTTGACCGGCGGCGAGCCGCTGCTCCGGCGCGACCTGCCACGACTCATCCGGCTCCTCGTTCAAAACAGAGCCATCACCGAGATTGCCCTAACCACCAACGGAATCTTGCTCTCAGACCAAGCCGAGGCGCTCTACCAAGCGGGCTTGCATCGAGTGACGGTGAGCCTCGATACGCTGAGACCGGAGCGGTTCAGGCAGCTCACCCGCCGGGACGAATACGACCGTGTGTTAGAGGGCATTGCGTCCGTCGGCAAGATAGGCTTTACAAGTTTGAAGCTGGACACGGTGGTGATTCGCGGCTTCAACGACGATGAACTGGTCGGGCTGATCGAGTTCGGGAAACATGTGCAGGCTGAGGTGCGCTTCATCGAGTACATGGACGTCGGCGGGGCGAACAATTGGTCGTCCGCCAAGGTCTTGTCCCGGGAAGCGATTCTAGGGGCACTCAACAAGTACTATGGAAGCATCGAGCCGCTGCCAGGCCGTGGCTCGGCGCCGGCACAGCGCTTTCTCTTGCCGGACGGCACAACCTTCGGCATCATTGCCTCCACGACGACCCCCTTTTGCGCCGCCTGTGATCGCAGCCGGGTGACGGCCGATGGGATGTGGTATCGCTGCTTATACGCGACCATAGGAACGGATTTGCGCAAGCCGCTCCGCAACGGCCTCTCGGCATCCGACCTGCGGGCCTTCATCAAGGCCGGTTGGGAGGGGCGGCGGGACCGTGGCGCGGAAGATCGGAAGGCTCTTGAACGGGCGGGGCTACGCGAAGGCGGCTTGATCGGGATCGAGCGGCTGCGGGAAGATCCGCATCTTGAAATGCACGCCCGCGGCGGATAACCACAAGTCTCCTGCGCGCCAGCAGCGCAGGTCGAACGCGTTGGTCTTGGGTCCGAAAACAATGCCTGTCCCTCTTTCCTGCGGCTCGCTTCTCCGTCGACGTTGATGTTGGACGCTGACTATCTCACCATCTTGAGCCTCGGGTTCGTGCTGGGTCTTCGGCACGCCCTGGATACGGATCATCTCGCGGCCGTCTCGACCATCCTCGCTCAACGGCCCTCTTGGCGTGCCTCGAGCCTGGTGGGACTCAGTTGGGGGGTGGGACATACGGTGGTACTCCTCGGTGTGGGCGCCGTCGTCTTGCTCCTTCGTGTCCAGATCCCGGAACCGCTCGCTCAGGCGGCGGAGTTCGCCGTCGGCGTGATGCTGGTCGGCCTGGGAGGTCATCTCGGTCTCCGGCTGTTGCGTGAGCGGTGGCATCTGCACGGACACGATCACGCCGGAACGCGCCACGTCCATTTCCACAGTCACGCAGTGACCTCCGATCATGGGCATCCTCACTGGCTCCAAGATTCCATTCGTCCGCTCTGTGTCGGGATGGCGCATGGGCTGGCCGGTTCGGCCGCGTTGCTACTGGTCGTGCTGGCCTCCTCGCACACGGTTCTACAGGGATTTGGGTACATCGCCCTGTTCGGCGTCGGTTCCATCCTCGGGATGATGCTGATCGGGCTCGCGATGAGCCTTCCCGTGGTTTGGTCGAAGTCTTACGGTCGCCCGGCTTTTCTCGCACTGCAAAGTCTGGCGAGTGTGGGCAGCATCGCTGTCGGGGTTTTGATGATGCTCCGCATCGCTTGGGGTGACGCATTGCACTAGCGGGCCGGCGTTTCGTCCGTTGGATGCAGGTGCGTGATTCTGCCGGCTGTGTTATTCTGCGCTCGCCTGGGTCAAGCGCGCCGCTCCACGGTCTGTGCCCGGGGATTCAGTTGGAGGAATGGGGTATGGCATGGTTCAAAAAGCAGAAGTCGTCGGAACCGGAGGCTCCCAAGCGTTCGAAGATCGCCGAAGGCATGTGGCTCAAGTGTAACCATTGCCGGGAAATCGTCTACCGAAAGGAAGTCGATCGCAACAACAAGGTGTGCCCGAAGTGTGATTACCATTTTCCCATCTCCGTCATGGAGCGGATTTCGTTGCTGGTGGACTTTGGGACATTCAAGGAATGGGATGCCGGGCTGGGACCGGAAGACCCGCTCGAGTTTCAAGATACGAAGTCTTATAAGGATCGGGTCAAGGCGCAACAAGAAAAAACGGGAAGAAAAGACGCGATGGTGATCGGCGAAGGCTCCATCAATGGCCGTCGGGTGGTGCTGTGTGTGTTCGACTTCGGATTCATGGGCGGAAGCATGGGGTCTGTTGTCGGGGAGAAAATTTGCCGCGCCGTCGATCGTGCATTGGAAGCGAAGTTGCCCGTCATTCTGGTCACGGCGTCCGGCGGAGCGCGGATGCAGGAAGGTATCTTATCCCTGATGCAGATGGCGAAAACCTCGACCTCCGTGGCGAAGCTGGGGGAGGCGAAGTTGCCGTTTATCTGTCTTCTGGCCGATCCGACCTTTGGAGGAGTGACAGCGAGCGTGGCAATGCTGGGCGACATCATCATCGCCGAGCCGAAGGCCCTCATCGGATTTGCCGGGCCAAGAGTCATCGAGCAGACGATCAAACAGCAACTGCCGGACCAGTTTCAGCGGGCCGAATTTCTGCTGGAGCACGGCATGATCGACATGATCGTGGAACGCAAACAATTGAAAGAAACCCTCAGTACCTTGGTTGGTCATTTCTGACCGGGTGTTGATCCAGCCCGCCAGCGACTACTCGCAGACTCGATGAACGCCTTGCGAGGTGGTTCGTTTCGTATACGACGAATGCGAACGAGTTCCGGTTCTTCCACCCATCCGTCACCCATCATGACCTATTCCGACGCTGTCGCGTATCTGTTCAGCCTGCAGAAACATGGCGTCAAGCTCGGGCTGGACACGATGACAGTGTTGATGGAGCGGCTGGGTAGCCCTCAAGGCCGGTATCGGTCCCTGCACATCGCAGGGACGAACGGCAAAGGGTCGACGGCGGCGATGGCGGCGGCGATGCTGCAGGCGGCCGGCGTTCGCGTCGGGTTGTACACGTCACCGCACCTCGTGGAGTTCCGGGAGCGCATCAGAGTCAATGGGAAGATGATCGCAGAATCGGATGTGGCCAGGTTGGCGGCAACCGTTCGAGACCGTTGCGCATCGGACCTTTCGGCGACGTTTTTCGAACAGACGACCGCCATGGCGTTTCAGTATTTTGCGGATGAGGGAGTCGATGTCGCGGTGTTGGAGGTCGGGCTCGGAGGGCGGTTCGATGCGACGAATGTCGTGTCCCCGATGGCATGTGCGATCACGACGATCGCGTTGGATCATCAAGAATATTTGGGCAATCGATTGGAGTCCATCGCCTTCGAAAAAGCCGGGATTATCAAGCCGGGGGTTCCCGTGGTGATGGGAGCCGTCGAGGGCGAGGCCGCTCGCACCATCACGAAGGTGGCCGCCGAACGGCGGGCGCCGCTTCACCGATTGCGCCATGAATTTTGGACTGAAGGTGGAGAGGACGGGTTTGCCGTTCATAGCGCGGGTCGGGTGATCGAGGGATTGCGCTGTAGCCTCATCGGGCTGCATCAACTCGACAATGCCGCCTGTGCGGTCGCATTGCTCGATGCGGCAGCGTCTCAAGGAGTCGTGATCCCGGCGGAGGCCGTTCGAGAAGGGTTGCTGGAGGTGTCATGGGAAGGGCGTCTGGATTTGGTCGAAGAGCAACCCATCCTCCTGCTCGACGGAGCCCACAACCCGGCGGGGGCCGAGGCCCTCGCGGCCTACCTTCGTGCCCTTCGTGTGAGTCGCCCAGGTTCTCGGGTCATCCTGGTTCTAGGCATGATGCGGGATAAAGACCATGCAGGATTCGTCGGCCCTCTGCAGGGGCTCGCAGACCACGTCATCTTGACGCAGGCCGAGGTGCCTCGGTCGGCTCCGGTTCTCGACCTTCAACGGGTGCTGCAGCGCTTCATAGCCGCTCCGCAGGTGGCGTCGACCAGCGGCGAGGCTCTCGCGCGCGCTAAACAGCTGGCGAGAATAGATGACATCATCTGTGTGACTGGATCGCTCATGTTGATAGGAGAGGTGAAAGCCTTGTTGCGCGGCTGCCGTATGTCACCTCTTCGGGGTTGAGATGGTGGGCGAGCTGCCGTCGCATTGGCGCTGGATGACTGCGGGCTTGCTCTTGGTTCTGCTGTCGCCTGCGTGGTCACAGGCAGCGGAAACCGCCGTATCCACTGGGTCAACTGCTGCCGGCGCCCCTCCGTTGGACGTCAAAGCCGACCGGATTGATTTTCTCCAGGATCAGGAAGTCTACGAGGCCGAGGGGGCGGTCGTCGTCGATCAAGGGACGTTGCACCTCACGGCCGATCACATGACCATTCAGGTTCTGCCGGGCATCTTGATCGCCACCGGTCATGTGCGGCTGCTCGATCCCAAGGGGGACCTCACTGCCGACCGTCTTGAACTCAACGTCAATACGGAAGCGGGAATTGTCACCCATGGCCAGGTCTATCTGAAGGCTTCAAACACGCTGATCGAAGGGAGACTGCTGCAGCGGTTTTCTGAAGACCATTATCGGGTTAAGGAAGGGCGGTTTACCAATTGCGATGCGCAAGAGGGGGAAACCCCGGCTTGGCGGTTCCAGTTCAAAGACCTCGACCTGAACGCCGGTGATGCCGTGGCATTCAAGGGTGGATGGCTCTGTGTGCTCGATGCCCCGATCATCCCGATTCCCACCATGACTTATCCGCTGTCGACCAGGCGGAGCGGGTTCTTGATTCCCACTATCGGCTACGACAATCGATTCGGGCTGCATCTTCAGCAGAGTTATTATTGGGCCATCAACCCCAGCCAGGACTTGACGGTCTCGCCGTCCTATTTCAGCAATCTGGGATATGGCAGCGATTTGGAATATCGCTATGTGATCGACCGGCAATCGAGAGGGCAATGGTACGTCAGTTATTTGCAGCAGACTCAGCTGCCGAACGTCAGCGGCGTGACCGACACTGGACAGGACGTCAAGAGAGCCCGCGGGCTCATCAGCGGAACGCACACCCAGCAGTTCACTCCCGACTTGCTTCTGCGGGTGCAGGCGAACATGGTTACGGATCCGGACTATCTACAGCAGTTGAGCAACTCGGGTACGCAGCGGGCGTTGCCCAGCAATGAATCCAACCTCCTGACGACACAACGGCTGGCTCGGGGCAATCTGTATCTCCTGGGCCAGTACTTACAGCCGTTGCAAGCCGGCGGAAACGATACGTTCCAGCGACTGCCGGAAGTCGGCTACAACTTGCCCAATATGTCGCTGTTCAATTCACCGGTCTTGTTCGGAGCCGAGACGGATTTCGTGAATTTCTATCGCGATCAAGGATTCACGCAAAACCGCGCTGATCTCGTGCCTGCGTTCTCGACGGACGTCATTGATGTCGGCCACATAGTCGGCTTCACACCGCAAGCGAAACTCAGAGAGGTCTATTACACGAGAGGGACGACGGAGACGAAGAGTCAGCACCGGGAAACGTTTTGGGCGGCGATCGACGCGACGTCGAAGCTCAGCCGTCGGTTCGGGATGGGGGACGGCAATGCCATGCTCCACACGCTGGAACCGAGCGTCATGTACGAATATGTGCCGCCAACCGATCAGTCTCAAATCACGCAGATCGATGCGGTCGATGACCTGCCGAAAAAGAGTCTCATGACGTACATGCTCCGCAGCCGCGTGTTGGAACAGGATGGTCTCTCCAGTTTCAACTGGCTGGACCTTACTCTGGCCCAAAGCTATCACGTGGGGGCGGTTCAGACGCGGGCCAGGGATTTCACGCCGGGCGTTCAGCCGATCCTTGGTTCCGTCACTCAGCCCCTGCAACCGGCGACGATGGCGGTCGACGGCAAGAAGTTTTCGGATCTCTGGATGCGGGCGGTCATCGGGAACAACAGCCCTCAAATCGTGCAAGCTCCCGCCGGAGGCGCAGCTTTCGGGCGCGGCGCCGGCGCCACACCAGGGTTCAAACCAGTCATCAATCAATATGTCACGGTCGACGCCTTCTTTGATCCGTACCGAAGCACCTTGAGCCAGTTCAATACCGACTTTCGTGTTCAGGATTCAAACAATTGGTACCTGGATGTCGGACAGCGGTATTCGCGGGACGGCAATCGTGTTCGTCGGGGCGATATCTGGAACCCCATTTCCTTCAACGAGGTATATGCTCCGACGCCAGAAATTCAGTTTGTAACGGCCGGTGGAGCGTTTCGCACGCCTTGGGGATGGACGTTCGGGGCGAAGGGCTATTATGATGTTAAGAATGGAAAAAGCCCTGAGTACGATCTCGTCGGTCTCTATCAGAATCCCTGCAAATGCTGGTCTCTAGGATTGTATTACCTTCAGTTCCCCGATCGGGCGCAGTACAACTTCATGCTCAGCCTGACCGGTATCGGCTGGACGGAGAATTTCGGCACGGCGGTGGTTCGCAGCATCCTGAGTCCGTTGCTCTATGGAGAGAAAGGCCTGCCGTGGGCGGCGCCGGGTGGGCCCTACGGACGTCCGACCGGGGTGATCCCACCGACGAGCACAGGACCTCGCGAGATGCGTTAGCGGCGTTGTTCGAGGCGTTGATGATGGATTCGCGCTGGAGGGGGTGGCTCCTCGCAACGCTCATGTTGTGCTCTTGCTCGTTCTTATGCGAGCCTCGGGCGTTCGGTGCGGACAAGGAGACCCGGCAGTCGAATCTCCAGCGTGCCAAAGTGTATCTGGCGGCAGGTGACTTCCGGCGCGCCGTGGATGCCTGTCGGGCCGAAGTCGACGACCGGCCCTCCGTCCGCTCTTATCTCTACCTCACCTATGTCTACCAAGCGCTGGATGCATACGTGGAAGCGCTGGCCAAGGCCGATCAGTGGGTGCCGATCGAGCTCCTGTACATTAATCTGTTGGGCTCAAGGCCTGACGATCTTGTTGATCAACCGGACGTGCTGGCGCGCATCGCCAAGGAGCTGATGCAATCGGCAGTGCGTCGTCATGCCGATCTGACGGCCGCGATGGCGGCTCGGCTGGATCCCATCGCCGTTCGAACTATCTGGGCACAGCAGGCGGACTGGCGCAAACTTCATCCGGATCAATGGTGGTTCGGTGTGCCGCCTGAGTGGGATTGGTGACGCGCTCCGCATGCGCGTGATTTGACTCCTCAAAGAGGGCTGGTATACGATGACGATTCTGTCGGACTGATTTCGTGTCTTTTTGAAGGAGGACGGGACGTGGCTGGTGATGCAATGAAGGTCGAAGACGCAACGTGGGACGCTGACGTAATGAAGGCCAAAGAACTGGTCATGGTCGACTTTTGGGCGGTGTGGTGCGGACCCTGCCAGATGGTGGCTCCCATCGTTGACGAACTCGCGAAGGAGTACGCGGGCAAGGTCAAGGTTCGCAAGCTGAATACTGACGAAAACCCTGAGGTGGCCGGCCGATATCAGGTCATGAGCATTCCGACGATTCTGTTCTTCAAAAACGGTCAGGTCGTCGAGAAACTGGTCGGGGCCCGTCCCAAGCGGCAGTTCAAAGAAACGATCGATTCGTTGCTGGCCCAGCACGCGGGGTCGGCCTAGCGTCCCGGTAACATGCTCAATGTTCGCTCCGCGGCTTGGGTGTGAACGGATTGCGCGTTGCCAGGTCGCTTAGTCGCAGGCGGATCGAAGCATGTAGTCTAACGAACCGGGCTTCTTTTCTTCGCAAAGGAACCTCCTCTCTCGCACAATGCTCACCGAGTTGCGCATTGTCAACTTCGCGCTGATCGAGCAGCTGCATATTCAATTTGAATCGGGCTTCACGGTGCTCACCGGTGAAACGGGTGCCGGAAAATCCTTGTTGATCGATGCCATCGGTTTGCTCGTAGGGGGCAGGGCCTCCGCCGACCAGATTCGGTCCGGCGAGGAGGAAGCCTACCTCGAAGCCGCATTTCACTTGCCGGAATCGCACCCGCTGCTTCGACGATTGCGGGACGAGGAGGTCGTCGGTCCTCGCGACTCTGTTTTGATTCTCAAGCGGGTCCTATCCCGATCGGGACGCCATCGTATCTATGTCAACGGCAGTCTCTGCCCGCTCCGTGTGCTGGAAGCGATGGGAGGCACGTTGGTCGATATTCACGGCCAGCACGAACAGCAATCGTTGCTGGTTGCCGTGAACCAGCTCGGCGCGGTGGACAGCTTCGGATCGATCGAACCCTTGCGCGATAGGTATGAAGCCGCCTATCGAGAATGGAAACATGCGATCGTCCGGCTGCAGTCGGCCAGCCATACGGAAGCCGATCGTGGCCGTCTGGAAGAACTGCTGCGGTTCCAACTTCAGGAGATCGAACAAGCGGGCCTCACCGTGGAGGAAGAACCAGCGCTCTTTGCGGAACGGCAGCGCTTGGTGCATGCCGACCGGCTCCGAGAACTGGCCGAAGGCGCCTATGCCGAGTTGCATGAGGACGACCAAGGCGTTATCGAACGCCTCGGGCGCGTGACCAGGCAGCTTATGGAGTTGGGACAGACGGATCACAGCATGGCCGAGTGCAAAGGGCAAGCCCACGATGCTTGGATCCAGCTGAAAGACCTTGGCGCGCGCCTGCGAGATTACGCCGAACAGTTGGGCGAGGATGCCGAAAGGCGGGGACAGGTGGAAGACCGCATCGATGTGATCCAGCGACTGAAAAAGAAGTACGGAGGGTCGGTCGAGGCCGTCTTGTCGACCGCCACACGTGTGAAGGAAGAACTAGTCGCCATCGATTCGTCGGAAGGTCGGATCGCCGAGCTGACGAAACAGGCCGATACCGCCAAGCGCAAGATGGCGGATTTGGCCAAAGAGCTTTCGAAGCGACGCCGCGAGTCTGCGCATCGGTTGAAGGAATTGGTCGCCGAGGAGTTGGCTGCCGTGAAGATGGCGCACACGTCCTTCGACATCACCGTGTCGACCGAAAACGGCACCGAAGGGTTCGGCCCAACCGGCGTGGACCGGATTGATTTTGCGTTGTCGAGCAACGCCGGGGAACCCCTGCGACCGCTGGGCCGCATCGCGTCTGGTGGAGAGCTGTCCCGAGTCATGCTTGCGCTCAAGACGGTGCTGGCGGACCGTGACCGCGTACCGGTTTTGGTGTTCGATGAGATCGATACCGGGGTAGGAGGGGCTGTGGCGTCCGCCATGGGGACCAGACTCAGGAGATTAGGTGGCTACCATCAAGTGTTCTGCATCACCCACTTGCCTCAGGTAGCGTCTCAGGCGGAGCATCATCTGCTGGTTGAAAAACGGCAGGTGGACGGACGGACAACCACGTCAATCAAGCCGCTCAATGGAATGCGACGGGAAGAGGAGGTTGCCAGAATGCTGGGAGGGGCGACCATTACGAAGAAAGTCCGAGAGACGGCAGCCGAACTGATCCAAGGGGCTGTCCGAAAGGCCTAGTTGATCAAGACTCGGAGTGGGGAGCTGGGCTAGTCGCGATGGCCATAGCCGGGAGAGACGCCTTGCATTCCTGCACAACTTGAGTGAAGAGAGCAGCCAAGGCAGGATCAAAGTGCGTGCCTGCATGCGCGGTGATGAAGTGGCAGGCATCGTCGATGGTCAATGGCGCCCTTTCCGGGACTTCTACGGTGAGATGATCGAAGGTTTGGGCTAGGCAGACGATTCTTGCCAAGAGAGGAATCCCTTCCCCTTGCAACCCATGCGGGTAGCCGGTTCCATCCCACCGCTCATGGTGGTAGCCGATAATCTGTCCCACTTCAGCGGCGAGGTTCAGGGGCGCGACCACCTTCACCCCAAGCTCGGTATGGCGCCGATTTTCGCCCGGTTCGCCTGAGAGTGGGACGGCATCGTCGGCGAAATGATAGGGCTCGATGGCGATCTTTCCGATGTCATGCAGGAACGCCCCGAGGGCAAGGGATTTCTGCTCGGCGGCGGTAAGGTTCGTCCGGTTGGCTAAGAGCGTGGCGTAGAAGCTGACTCTGCTGCAATGGTTGAGCAGTTGCCGGTCCTTGGCTTCGAGCAGATCGGACAGGAGCGGGAGGAGATTGGGAGCGTCGGGGCCCAATGCCGCCCCCTCGGCTGCTGAACTGCCGAGGCCCCCATAGCCGGTGCGCAGGCGAGCCCAAGCCTCAGCGCAATCTGATTCGGAGTCCCAGCAATGAGACGCCGTTCGGAGATACGCGCGCAGGAAATCCAGCCGTTGTTTCTTTTCGAGCGTCTGATTCACCAGGGTGACCAATTCGGTCACGTTGAATGGCTTGAGCAAATAACCGGCTGCGCCGTGCCGGATCCCTTCCATCGCCGACTTCAAACTGCCATAGCCCGTGATGATGATGACTTCGACGTCGGAATGATCGTGTTTGATTTCCTGCAGGAGGTCGATGCCTTGACGGTCCGGGAGTTTCTGATCGAGCGTGATCAGGTCAATACGCTGCGAATTGAGCACGTCGATCGCCGCCCTGGCCGACTCGGCCGCTTGAATGTTGAAGAAAGGGCGGAGTATGACCTTCAATGCGTCGCGAGGGCCGGCTTCGTCGTCGATGACGAGGACGGTCGGTTTCTCCCCTGCAGGCTTCCGGCTGTCTTGTGACAGGGCTGAAGTCATCCTGGTACTATCCTCCCACTTCCCATAGCATTGTCAAGCAATTGTCATTCCTTTTCGCCTATTTATGACATATGGACTATGCGCTGTAGTTCTGCCTCAGGCGGGGCCTATATGTAGTTCTTACGAGCGAAGGATTACGTAGATGTAGGCGGGAAAAATCGCTCGAACGCTGCAAAAAACACGCAGTTGGAACGGGGCTGTGCTATTCCTGCACCAGTGGTTCCGGCTCCTGTGCCGGCTCGCTGTCTGGGCGGCCGATTCCCAAGGTATCCATCCGGTACTTGAGCATGCGGCGGCTGATGCCCAGCTGATTTGCCGCATGGGTCTGAACGTAATTATTCTTCTTCAACGCGTCGAGAATGATCTCGCGCTCGAATTCCATCACCGCCTTTTCGAGGGAGAGCCGACCGGCCAGCGTATCGTCTCTGAGCGAGGTGGATCGGCTGTCGTTCCTGAGGATGGTGGGGAGGTGTTCAGGCGTCACGGTGTCCGACCCCTTGGACCAGATGAAGGCCTGCTCGATGATGTTCTCCATTTCGCGGACGTTGCCCGGCCAGGGATATCTGGACAATAGATCGACGGCTTCTTTCGAAAATTCTTGGTGGGGCCGGCTATCTTCTTCGATCCGCTTCGATAGGAAATGTTTGGCGAGCAGCGGAACGTCCTCGCCCCGTTCACGCAGAGGGGGCAGGTAAAGGGAAATGACGTTGATGCGGTAGTAGAGATCCTCCCGGAACTGTCCTTTACGCACGAGTTCTTCGAGATTTTTGTTCGTCGCCGCGACGATCCGAACGTCGACCTTGATGGCTTGCACCCCGCCGATTCTGGTGAATTCGCGTTCTTGCAACACCCGAAGGAGTTTGGCCTGCGTCATCGGGCTTAGATCGCCGATTTCGTCGAGGAACAACGTGCCGGAATTTGCGAGTTCGAACTGCCCGACACGTCGGGCTGTCGCGTCGGTGAAGGAGCCCTTCTCGTGACCGAAGAGCTCGCTTTCGATGAGTGTTTCCGGAAGAGCGGCGCAATTCAACGCGACGAACGGCCGTTCACGGCGCCCGCTGTTGTAGTGCAGGGCTTTGGCGACCAATTCCTTGCCGGTTCCGCTTTCTCCTGTGATGAGAACGGTCGTTCGGCTGTCGGCGACCTGCTCGATCTTGCCGTAGATCTCCTGCATCGGACGGCTTTTCCCGATCAGATTGTGAAAAGCATAGCGCTGGGTGACTTGCGCGCGGAGATTCTTGACTTCGCGTTCGAGTTCCTGCGAATTCAGCGCGCGGTCCACGACGATTCGCAATTCCTCCACGTCGAACGGCTTCGAGAGGTAGTCCGCCGCGCCCAGTTTCATGGCGTCCACGGCGGTTTTCACCGACTTGGTTCCGGTCAACATGATTACGGGAGCGGGGCAGCCTTCGGCACGAAGCGTTTGCAGGACGGAGAGGCCGTCGGTTCCCGGCAGGATGACGTCGAGCAGAACCAAGTGCGGAGCTTCCTTATGATAAAGATCCAGGCCTTCCTGCGCATCGGCTGCCTGGATCGTCTCGTAGGTCGGTTCGAGCACCGCTTTCAGAGATGCGCGGATTCGCGCTTCGTCGTCGATCAATAACACTCGCTTTTTCACGCCGTAGCCACTCCGATTCGAGGTTATGAGGTAAGAGCGGGGAGGTTCACGAGAAAGGTTGTTCCCTTACCCAACGCGCTCTGCACCTTGATCTCTCCGTGATGCTCTTGCACGATTTGGTGCACGATGGTCAATCCGAGCCCGGTTCCCTCGTGTTCGCCGCTCTCGTGCTTAGTCGTAAAGAACGGATCGAAAATATGTTCCAGATTCACCTCAGGGATACCCTCTCCAGTGTCTTCCGTCTCGATCTGCACCCAGGACTTCCCGCCGCTTCGCTTCAACATCCGCGTGCGGACCCGCAGAAATCCTCCGCCCGCGCTCATCGCGTCGAGCGCGTTGAGAAAAAGATTGAGGAAAACCTGCTTGATCTGTTGACGGTCCAGCATGACACGAGGCAGGTCGGACGCCAACTCTTTTTCAATCTTGATCCCGCGGCTGTCGGCCTTGACATCGATAAAGTAGAGGCAGGAGGACACGATGTCGTTGACGTCTTCTTCGGTGAGCTTCGGTTCCATATAGCGTGCGTAGTCAAGGATTTCCTCGATCAGCCGTTCGATGCGGTAGACGTCGTCCATTACGATACGGCTGAATTCCCCAATAAAGTCGAGGTCGTCTTTCCGTTCCGGTGCAAGTTGGATGAATGTCTTGATGGATGTCAGTGGGTTCCGAATTTCATGGGCGAATCCCCCGGCGATCGTTTCGAGAGATTTGAGACGATCCGTTCGTTTCATCAAGAGGTGGGACCGGTGCAGATCTTCATACACCAGAAACGTGTCGATAGCGTTCGTGGTGGTCTGCGCCAGGGCAGCGAGAAGCGATGGAACTGTTCCGTGCTGCGGGTCTTCCGCCTGACCGGTGTCGAGGAGCGAAAACGCGATGGTCCGTCCCCGGCTCAAATGCGGGATGATCTGCGCCGCTCCAATGGCCGAAAGGATTTCTTGCAAGGCAGCGTCTGGCGCTATTCTGGTCGGCTGCTTCCCGGTGGTTGCGGCGTGAGCCGCTAGGGGATGATTTAAGGGCAAGGTGGCAGGGAAAGTCGACGCGGCGGATGATCCGGCCGTTCCGCCGCGACGGTAACAGTCGTGTTCCCTGTCGAGGATGTACAACGCGCCTCGGGAGGACCCATTCACAAGGCAAAGTTCCTGGATGGCCCGAGTGCCCAAGGGGCCCAATTCCGTCATGGATCCAAGATCCACCGAAAATCTGGTGACTATGCCCAGTAGTTCAGAAGCGGTGATGCTGGGGGTGCGGGAAAGGTGTTCGGTCATAGGAGCGGTGCTCGCGGGTGCTGCAATGATGCCCATAGGTCGGAACCGGCCACAGGACACGATCGGCTCGATGTGTTCAAAGTTGTACGGAGGGGAGTATACACTGGCGGTTCACAGGGAGCCAGCGGAATTCCTTTTTTCGATCACCACGGCAAAGGCTTGTCCATTCAGCACGGCGGTGACTCTGAAGGACGCCTGATCGAGCCGGCGGAGAACGGCGCCCAAGGCGGACCGACTAAAGCTGTGCACAATGCCTCTGCAGATCGCTTCGCGAAGCCGCCCCATGTAATGGAGCACTTGCTGCGGCTGGATGCCGAACTCGTCCTGGCTTGCCAATCGAAGGTGGTGGCGATACATCGCGCTCAGGTCGCTGTCGGGATGGAATGTGGTGAATGCCATCCGCCCGCCAGGCTTGAGAATACGATACCATTCCAGTATCGCGTCTCTCGGAGAGGCGGCAAACGGCAAAGACAAATTCGAGACGATCCGGTCAAGAGACTGTGACTGAAACGGCAGCGAACGCATCCACTCGCCCTGAACCCAGCCCAACGTCAACGAGGGTGTCGTCATGACTCCGACTCCGGCTCCGCCGGCGAGCTCTCGTTGGAGGGCCAGCACGTTCTGCTTTGCGAGGAGAATCGTGTCGCCGGAGCGTCGAATGCCTACAAGCATCGGTCGATGGGAGAAGGGCACTCCCCGTTGCCTGGTTCGATACAGGTGGTTGACGAGGAGTGCGCGAGACAACTCACTCTGCCCCAATCCGGCGTCGAGAACCGAAGTGCCTTCGCCGAAGGGCCCCACGAACGCGTAGAGATCGTCGAGCAATTTTCGATACACATGTACATTGGCGAGGTGCTGAAGTTGTTGCGTGTGGGCGAGGGCCAAGGCTTCCCGGCTGATCTGCGATACGTTGTAATATAGACGCAGATGTTCCCGCTCGATGCGCCGTTGCTGATCGGCCTCGGTCGGTGATTCGGGGCTGGCTTCCGCCGACTGAAGCGCCGTGTTCAGCTGAGTCGAGAGCAGTCCGAGAAGCTTGTGAAACGACGCCTGATGCGACTCATCTGAAGCCGAGTCTTGAACGGCCAGCGGAGTGGACAGAGTCAACATCGTCGATCTGCTGTCGAGGGTCGTCATGACGGTACGCGGGAGGTCCGAAGGAGTGAGCGGACTAGCTTCCCGTACGGGAGTCGTCACCAAACACACAGGCGTTTGCAGCAGCCGAATATCCTCGATCGATGACTGCAAGTCCGTAAGACGTCCTGCTGTGAGATCTCCGACGAAGGCATCGACGTTGATGTTCAGCCCGAGCAGGTTGGCAATGCCGCGACGAAGTCCGTATTGATAATCGGAGCCCAGATCGTGCCCATGCACGGTGGCCAGTTGTGCTTTCACGTCGAGGACGGGGTTTACCAAGACCAATAGGTCGAAAGGGTCTGTCTGCGCGGCCATCTTCAGCGCGGCACGAGCTGACAAGTCGTGCGCCACGATGGCTATCGGAGCCGTCGGCCAAGTATTGCGGACATAGTCGACGACTTTAGCCAAATCAGTCTGCATCCCTCGAAGCGTCGTATTTTGGAGCTCGCCCTCGCTCAATCCGACGTGATTGGTGTGATCGTATCGGAGCACACGGAATCGGTGGCGGGCCGCATAGCGCGAAAAGGAGGTGTAGTTTGCGGCTGTTTCGCCGAATCCGGGCGACACGATGACGATAGGCCACTCCGGCGCCGCGGCCGGTGTGAGGTGATCGTCCATAATGGAGATGGCTTGCCCGCGCTGGTTCCGGCACTCTCGCCGGACAGTGAGCACCGCCGGAACCTGTTTGGATTTCAGCGAAGTCTGGCTTGATGAAAGCTGTTGCCGCACCAGCCGGACGACCTCGCGCTCTGCAAAAGGCGTCAAGGAGACAAATCGAACGCCGACGCGAGCGGACCGCTCTCCGATATCTGGACGGAATTCAACCGATAGGGACGAGTCTGGCAGAGCCCATACCACCTCGGCTGCCAGTGCCGAGTCGGGCGTGCCAGGCTCGTGGGCGCCCGGGTGGCCGGCTGTTCGACCAGAAGCGAAGTGAAGAGTGACGGCCCCGCGCAGCGAGCCGGCCGAACCTTTCACGAGCAGACAGGCTCCCTCTCGGCTGATGTCCAAGGTCCTCGCTGCAAGCCTGGCCCCTGGATCTCGATGATGGTCCGTCTCCAGGCGGATGGGGAATGAAAGGGGGACACGGAGCGCCTCCCGCCGGTCATCATCGGCAGCCTCTTCCTTTGAGGCCGGCTGGCTTGCCGGCGACATAACCGGCTCGGTCGTGAGTGTGGCCTCGAGCGAAAAGGCCACCGATTGTTCACGGGCTGCCTCGATCATCGACTTCAGGATCGCCGCTTCGGTCGATTGTGGTGGCTGGAAGATGATGACGACTTGGCTGGACGAATGCCGCGGCTGTGATTCAGCGGTGGGTTCCGATCGTGAGAAGGCGGTTCCATTCATTTCAAGGATGCCCACGGCTGTTCGTAACACCACAGACGCCTCTTGCCGTTCAATCGAGGGAAATTCTGCCGGTAATGCGAGACAGGCTCCGCCCATACTTACATTGGCGATAGTCCCCTCCCAAATCGTGGCGTCGAGGCTGATCCGTGCTGAAAGGTGGGTAGTGACGCGTGAGTGGGCGCGACGCTCTTCTGTCCGAGCCGGTGCGGCTTGGCTTGGCGTCGGAGAAGCGGCGGTAGGATACGGAGGCAGCTGTGCGGGCACGGCGGCATCGGGTTGAGGAGCAGACACGATGCTCTCCCGCTTCTTGGGCGCATCGGTCGGAAGGCGCACCACAATACGAAGCGGGCCGGGGGCGGGAGCGGACACTTCCAGCGTACCTCCGAGTGCGCGGACCATCCGATAAAGCTCCGGGAGATCCGCGGATCTCTCTTGTTGCGTGCCGCGAGCGGCCGGATGATGCTCCACCTCCGACTCGCTTAGCGTGATTTCGACCTCGGACGGTGGAGCCAGCGGAAACAGAGAGGGGCTTACGTCCTCATCAGGGAATCCCGCTCCACCTGTCTTGATTCCGACTTGTCGTGGGCGGTCGACGGCCTCCAGATATCGTTCAACATACGACAGCAAGTGCCGCAAGAACCCGATCGTTTGATCACGGTCGCCCTGGTATCGGGGCAAGCGTGGCGCGAGCGCCGGGACAAAGCGGGCCGGAGCGGCATCGTCGGGCTGCACGCCCTTGAGCGCCTCCATCACGAGGGTATTGACGGTGTCTGGGGTGAAGGACGACAAGATGCGAATCAGACGCTGCCCGATATCAAGAGCACTCTGAGCTTGATCCACCAGCTGTTGAACCCGTTCTTCCAGCCGCATGTCCTGCACGTGTACGAGGAGTGCCTTCATGTCCGAACCGAGCGAGGACATCGGTGCTTCCAGAAGATGACCCATCTCCAGCAGACGATCGTGCATATCTTGAAGGGGGCCCGCCGGAGAAGGATGCTGTCCGACTGGTGGTGCGGTGCTCGGGCGATCGAGGCTCCTGACTGCATGAATCAGCCCGACCGTGCCGAGAAATCGCCGGTGGGAATCGTAGAGCCCTCGTGCACTGATCTCGAGTGACACGATATCCCCTTGTTGTGTGCGCAGCTGCAGGGGATTGCAGCGTATGCTGCGCGAGCCGGAGCGCCGTTCATTGAACCGGAACGTCGCACCGGCCAGGTGCTCCTGTGGGACAAGCACGCTGTACGACCGACCGACCAGCTCGTCGGGGGTGTACCCGAGGAGCGGCTGGATCGAGGGGCTCACGGTGACGAACATGCCCTCCGCATCGAGTTCAAAGAAGGCGTCGCTCAGGGTGTCGACCAGTTGGCGATAGCGCGCCTCCGCGTGCTCGGTGGAAAACAGGAGCGCGCGTTTCTCCAAACCTTCCTTGGCGCAAAACAACAGTTCTGTGAGGAACGCCGGCGAATGTTTGGCGAGAAAATAGTCGGCTCCAGCCTGCAGAGCTCCGATCGCCGAAGCGGAATTCGACTTGTCGCTCTGGAGGATGGCGACGGCGTGAAGCGTGTGGTGTTTCAAGTCTTCAATCAAAGCGGCGTTGGCGCCGGAGAGGCAACCTTCGTCCACCAGTAGGAGCGCCCACCGAGCCGCTTGCGACGAAGCGAGAACTCTCGCCTCGTCAGGGGAATAGGCGACGTCGATTCGGCAGTTTGGAAAGAAGCCCCGCAGCCCGATGGTTGCAAGCTTGGTTTCTTCGGCGTGGTCGTTGACGATGAGGATGTATACGGGTGTTTGCTGCGACATCGACTGGTTCTCGACGCACGGTATTGCGAGGACGATCGTCGGCCGATCGTGCGACGCGGGACGGGCCGGATCGGCACGCCGATCGCGATCGGTATGCCGAACGACGGCCGGATGGATGCTCAGAGTAGGTAAGTGAATAACACAGGCCGGTGACCGAAACCCAGTCTCGCTGACTTGAAAACCACTCCTACTTCTGTAGGGGGCGTCGGTTCAAAATTGCATAACGGCACAAAAAAGAACGGCGACTGACGAGGAAGCAGGAAACATCGCCCCGCTCGCCGTCGGTCGCCATCCTGCTGTGGCGGCGATGCGCTCAGTGACCCAGCGCCGCGCTTTTGGTCGGGCAGGACCCCGGAGTCATGTACAGCAGATAGTTGCCCATGCCATGCTGTGCCTCTTCTTTCTGCAGGGGATGGTGATGCACCATGACCATTTCGTAATCGTCGGCCTTGGTGACCGGAAACCCTTGTGCGTCCTTGTAGACCTGATGCGGCTGGAACTCCAAGAACGTGCCATCCAATGCGACATCGGGCACCGTTCGTAGGAGGGTCTGTTTCCTGGTCTTGTTTTCCAGCGCAATCAGCAGCAGTTCATCATGGCCATGGGGATAGGCGAATTTGACGCAGCCGTCCATGCCGAATTTCAGCGGGGCGGTATGGATCTGGACACCCGGCTTGATTTCGATGCCTTCGTCCGTCTGATCCGGCCCCCGCTCGCCGAACTTGCTGTAACACACGACGTTGACACCGACTTGGTATACCTCCATTTCCTTGACCGGCTTGTTCTCCGGAGCCATGTACATGGTAAAGCTGGCCATGACGTCTTTCGTCGGCGGAGCTTTATGGTAGAAGGCGACGACCGACATCAAGTGTTCACCCTTGCCCAGCTTCACTCCATATCCTGGGGGAAAGTTGGCTTCGGTCATTTCGAGCCCGGCGCCGCTGAAGAACAGCGGTTCGCCGGGGCAGGACACGCTGGGCTTGTCGTTGTTCAGCATCAAAATATGGTGAAGGAAGTTGCGCGGAAGCGGTTTGCCGTTTTTGGTGAAGACGGCGGACTTATAGCCGATCATGTACATGTCTTTGGGCAATTGGAACACATGTTTGGGCATGGACGCGGCCAAGTCCCCCTCATGCGAGGAGGGGAGATCGATGGGGCCGAACGTGAGGGTCACGGTGTTGTCTTTAATCGTAACCGTCGTGGTGATTTGGTTTTTGAGAGTCGGCACGGCGTGGTGATCGTGTCCGCCGTCCGCGAAGGCGGCCGACCCCAGCATCAGAGACATGAGCAACGCGAACATCACAGGCATAGGTCCTCCGGAGAAGTGGTAGATGGGTTGAATGCAAAAACTTCAGGAGATCACTTGGACGCCGGAACCGGCGTCATCCGCTTCCATTGATAGGTGCCGCCGTGCTCGCGGGGAGGGATGTTCTTGTGCGTCCCGACCCTCGAGTACCACCAGATGCCTTTGGCCTGGGCGCCGTCTTCCGACAGCAGGAGTTCGAAACCTCCCTCCCGGTCGTTGCCTGGTTGTCGCCAGGTGCCTTGCCAAAGCCGGTCAGAGAATTTCGTCGTGGCGAATGTCCCACCGTGCTGCGTATAGGGTCCGTTGCCTGTCTTGTCCAGAGTGGCCTTGTAGCGTTTGTCGTCTTCCACTTCAAGGATCTCCCATTCACCGCTCAAGTCGGCAGTGGGCGACATCTCGTTGTTCGCGGTGAGGGTTGCTGCCGATTGATTCCCGCTGTCGCTCAATCGCACGGCCCCGCCCGCGTTGCGGAAGGACTCGTGCCAGGATAACAAGACCCATTGGCCGTCTCTGCGTTCGAGTACGCCGGTTTCGCGCAAAGGCAGCACCGCACGATCCCGTTTCTCCCCTCGTTCCACGGTGCGGATATAGTCCAATTCCATCGCATACCAGGCGAGGTCGCCTTTCGTCCAGACGCTCAGTTGTTGGATCGGCAGTTCGAGGCTGGCTGCGGCGTTGAACTCCTCGAGCATGTCTCGCTCCAGATCCGGCCAGCCCACGTATTTTCTGCCTCCGATGGTGTAGCTCACGATGTCGGCGTCATGGGCCATCAATCGCGAAAGAGTCCGGATGTCCTTCTCTTCGTTCGCGCGCACCAGGGCCCGAACCGCAGCTTCCGGTCCGGACGCTTCCATTGCACAGGTCATGAAGGGAGACAGCACCGAGATGATCGAAACGGTCATCGCGAGTGGAAACGAACGAGTCGGCGGCATGTCGGGTCTCCGAGAAGAGAAGGGACGTGTATCATGGCTGACAAGAATAAAACGGAGGCTACATGGGCCTTAGGATGTTGTCAATGGCTCACTCCCAGGCGGACAGGCAATCGTTGCCGCGCATAGGACGACGGTGACGTTATCTTCACCGCCACGCGCCAATGCTTCGTCCACGAGATCGTCGCAACCTCGGGCAGGATTCCCGGTTGAGCGAGAAAGGATCTCGGCAATGTCCCGATCCTCGAGCATCTTGGTTAGGCCGTCGCTGCACAGCAGGAGCAGGTCGTCCGGTTGCAGCGGGATCGAACGCCGGTCCGGCTCCATCGTGAGATCGATCCCGAGGGCCTTGGTCAGCACATGCCGTTGCGGGTGCCCCTTCGCCGCTTGCGGATCGATGAGTCCTTGTGCGAGGTACGCTTCCACGAGCGTATGATCTTGTGTCAGTTGCATCAGGGTGCCCTGCCGATACAGATACGCTCGACTATCTCCCAGGTGGGCGACGTGGGCCGTCGGCTCCGGATGCAGGGTGATCGCCAGAGCGACGATCGTCGTGCCCATTCCTCTGAGTGCGGGCTCCCGCGCCGTCTCGGTCTCAATCGCATGGTTGGCGGCCATGAGCCAGTCCGACAACGCGAGGGACATATCCTGAGGCGGTGGAGCTAGAGAATGTCGGAATCGGGATGCGTGACGCATGACGGACTCGACCGCTGTTCGCGCCGCGACATCGCCGGCCGGGTGCCCACCCATTCCGTCGGCCACCGCCCAGATGCGGCTGCTATTGATGACGGTGAAGGCATCTTGGTTCGTCGGCCGCACCGCCCCGGTTTCGCTCCTGCCGACACCCGCCCAGCCCACAGACTGTCTCACGAGGTTTGGCGAAGACTCGTCGGCGCCCCGCTCATGGAGACCCCGATGGATGGAGGACCATACCGGACGACCAGTTGGTCAAACAATAGTTCGGCCAGCGGTTCGAGGTTCCGGGTATCTGCCGCGTTGTAACGGAGCAGAAGATCCAGCGCTGCCTCATCTCCGCCGCGCCACAGGTGCCACAGCCGCACGGCATCCCATCCGTCGAGGCCCTCCAGAGCATGCTCGCGCGGGATATCCAGCTCCCGTTCGATCGATTTCAATCCTCCCTGCAGTCCGAGTCGTCGAGCCGCAAAACAGAGGTCGAAGTGCGGTTTGCGGAAATTCAACCGAGGGAACGAGGCTTGGAGGAAGGGGATGTCGAAACCGCTGCCGAAAAATGTGATGAAGAGGTCCGTCTGTTCCAACTCGGCGGCCAGCCGTTCCTCAGACAGGCTGTCGCCGCGGACGAGGCTGGCAAACCGTCCGTTCCGATACAATCCAATGACGGTGACATGGCCGGCACGAACGGATGTGCCGGTGGTTTCAATGTCGAGATACATCGCTCGATGCCGGAAGGTACCAAACAAGCGCCAATGATCGCGGCTCTTGAGGCAGTGGCCGAAGTAGGAGGCGTTGCCAGACCGAAGACTGGAAACGGCCAGAGCAAGGTCCTGATCGTACCAGGTTTTCCTGGTCGCCGAGATGCCGGGAACGGCGGACCGTTCCAAGAAGGCATCCCAGTCCGCGATCCCTTCCTGCCACAACCGGCGTTCCGTTCCTGGTCCCACTCCCTTCAGAAGCACGAAGCTTGAAGTCAGCATGAGCGTCGGATTGTAGCCTTGATTTCAGGCAATAAACAAGCTAGAGTCCGCTCTCGGAGCGGCTTTTCTCATTGGTTGCTTGAGAAGGACATGGCGGAGTCATGGCGGATGCACCGAGAAAAATTCGAATCTCAGTGGGCTCTCTGCAGGTCGAAGCGGAGTTAAAATCTACCAAGACCGCACAGGAAGTATACGAGGCCTTGCCGGTCGAGGCGCCGATCAACACCTGGGGCGAAGAATTCTATTTCAAACTTCCCGGCGTAAAAGATTATCGAGAGACGGCGACGAATCACGTCAAGGTCGGAGACGTGGCGTTTTGGGGCGCAGGGCAGGTCCTGGCGATTTTCTTCGGCAGGACGCCGATGAGTATGGGCCCTGATCCTGTCCCGGCCGACCGGGTCAACGTCGTCGGGCGGATCGTCGGGGATGCGACGATTTTCCGGCGCGTCATGGAAGCGCCGACGATCCGAGTCGAGCGCATGTAGGTATGCGCCTATCGAAAGAGCGGGTCCGTCATCTTGCCGAAGCGATAACCACACGAGTGGTGCAGGACGGACATGCCGCGCTGGTCGGGCAGCACCGTGCCGTCGTCGAGTTGCTCGATCATGCCATCGCGGAGGAGTTGTCTATCGAGGATCGGCTGAATGCGGAAGTCCGGCAGATGCTGAAAGCCCACGAGCAGGAGATCGAGCGGGGGAATGTCGACTACCAGAAGATGTTCTCGATGTTGAAGCAAAAACTGGTGCGCGAGCGGGGAATCATTCTGTGAGCGGGGGCTTGTTCGCGGCTTGCCCATGTTGACGGAAGATAAGACAAGCCACCTATCACACGTCATCCTCAAGGCGCTCAAAGCCAGTTCGTTGCTGGCGATCAAGAGCGACGACGGCCGGCTGCTGAAAGAAATCAAGCGGGTTCTGGCCTCTGAGTTGGCGCAGGAAGCCGAAATCGATCGCAAAGTTCGGGCGAAGCTGGCCTCGTACTCCCGGGGGATCGTCGAAGGTAGTTCGGAGTGGGACGTGTTGTACCGCAAAACGTTCGAAGAGGAGTCCAAGAAACATGCGTAACGATGGTGGGTGGAGGGCCGCTCAACTGATGGCAGCGGTGGTGTCGGCGCTGGTGCTCGTGATGGGATTGACCGCCTGTACGAAGGAAAAGGCCAAGCCGCTGCTGCCGTTGGTACTCGAACCCGGCGTCAAGCCTCAAGCGGTCGCCTTGACCGAGCAGGGAACGCAGGCGTATCAGGGCAGGCGGTTCGATGAAGCGAAGAAACTGTTCGGGCAGGCGGTGTCCTCCGCCGAGCAATCCGGCCCGGCTCACTACAACTATGCGTTGGCGCTGTATTCATTGGGTGAAACCGAGGAGGCGCGCCAGCATTTCCTTGAGGCGGCAAACCTGGCGCCGGGCGACAAGACCATCTGGGATTCGCCCGCACTGCGTCAATACGGCAATCCTCAGACCGACAAGGTGTCTAAGGAACATCGCACGACGACCAGCCGTCCGACGTTCGGCGGCGGTCCGCGCTAAACGGTTCGATCCACGAGGGCTGAGGAGGAGATCGATATCATGGCAAAGGCACTGGAAGTCGGTGGCAAGGCTCCGGAGATCTCGCTGCCCGATCAAGACGGCAAGACCATCAGTCTCAAGAATTTCAAGGGCAAACAGCTGGTGCTCTATTTTTATCCAAAAGACGACACGCCGGGTTGCACCAAAGAATCGTGCGACTTTCGCGACGTGGAAGCTCAGATCGTGCGGGCCGGGGGCGTGATCGTCGGCGTCAGTCTGGACGGACAGGATTCTCACAAGAAGTTCATCAAAAAGTACGGATTGCCGTTCCCGTTGCTGTGTGATGAAGACGCTGCGGTGTCGAAAGCCTACGGGGTCTACAAAGAGAAAAATATGTACGGCAAAACGTACTGGGGGATCGAACGCAGCACCTTCGTCATCGATCCTTCGGGTATGCTCAAGGCCATCTTCCGCAAGGTCAAGGTCGACGGCCATGCGGACGAAGTCCTCACGGCTCTAAAGTCCTGATTCTCCTGCTCTTCTATGGCACTGCTGTCTTCCCGTGCCATGCCCATGGCTCTCTATGCCGCACTGTCCTGGGCGATATTGAGCTCGGCCTCCCCGCCGCCGGAAAAATCGGTCGCAACTCTCTTCGCTCGCGATGTGCTCGTCGCCACCGGTCAGGAAACGTCCATCTCGGTCCGCCTCGACATGCCGGGCGGGCGACAGGGAGGCACAGTCGCGGGCCAGCCTCTTGAACTGCTTTTAGGGAAGAGGGTGGTCGGCGAGGCGGTCACGGACGCAAGTGGTCATGCACAGTTTCGCTACGTGCCCAAGGTGAAAGGCACAGCCGCTCTCATTGTTCGGGGAAAGCTGCCGTCCACATCGATCGCATCAACCGTTGTCCTCGCCTCGGCTTGGGAACGACGGGCTCCCCTTTTGGCGGTGGAGTTTGCGGCGTTAGAGCAGGAGCCGGGAAACCGGAACGCGATCGCAGGTGCGGCGGACGAACTCGGAAAGCTCAGCCTGTTCTACTACAACATTCTCTACGTCGTCTCGGGGGACGAGCGAGAAGATCGTGCGTTCCAGATCAACGCAGAAGTCCGCCGTTGGCTGGCGGACAACAAGTTCCCGGTTGGGTATATCGCCATCGTGCCGGATGGAGGAGAGAGCTTCGGGCCCACGCTCGACAGGCTGCGCGCCTCCGGCTGGACGACCTTGAAGGCGGGTGTGGGGCGCAGCCGAGGATTTGCCGAAACGTTCCTGCAACGCCGTTTGGAAGCAGTAATGGTTCCGGAACCGGCGAGGGGTGAAGCACCGAAAAAGGCCAAAGTCGCAAGAGAATGGAAGGATGTTCGAAAGCAATTATGATGCGGGATCGTCTGTCACCACTTACCCAGCCAGTGGCGCGACCCGGCATAGTAGGCAAAGACGCCGACGCCGAGGACGATGATTCCGTGGATCACGTGCTGGGTCTGAATGTCCGGAGCGATCCATCGGCTGATAAACAACAGGCTGGCCGATACCACGGTGACTCCCAAGGTCGTCCGTTTCGGACAGGGGCGGAAACGCCGCCCTTCGTAGGCCAAGATGACCCAGACCACCATCCATCCGAGTGCGCCGATGATCAAGGCGCCCGCCATGTCCGTCAAGCTGAGCAGGATGCTGTCGGCCACGAGATTGAGCGGCTTTCGAGTGGACAGTTCTGGCCTCATCCGTAGCCATTCACCGAGCGTGAGCAGAAGCCACACCACCACGATGCCGAGCGCGAAACCGTCTCGTGACATGCCGGGGTCTTGGACGGCGGAGTCCTGCCGGCTGGACTTGCCCGAACGGACGGCGCTTTTTTGCAGGACCGTGGCGAGATCATACCCGCATTCGCAGGTGTAGGCGGTGTCGGGGTTTGTCAGGAGACAGCGGGGACACTCGATTGGCATCAACGGCTCACCTGGCAATGACGATGGGGAGGTCGGTCATGACGGCTCGTGCCCATGCCTCATGTTTCCTAGCGCTCGGAAGCCTTTTGGCCGGCATGGCGGTCGCCGCCGGTGCGTTCGGTGCGCACATGTTGAAAGGCGTACTGGATGCGTCCATGCTGGCGGTGTTTGACACGGCGATTCGCTACCAAATGTATCACGCCTTAGGTCTTTGTATAGTATCTCTCGCAATCTCGCGCAACTCCGCCAGACATTTCGTGACGGTCGGCTGGTTATTCGCGGTCGGGGTTGCGTTGTTTTGCGGAAGTCTTTATGCGGTGTCTCTGGGAGGCATCAGATGGCTGGGAGCGATCACCCCGCTGGGAGGCGTGGCTTTCATTGCGGGGTGGGGATTGCTGGCGGCACGTGCTTGGCAAGCCAGAGGCGAAGAGTTGTCAGGCTGAAGGCTGAAATCGTTTACGGAGTGCAACTGGCCGTCCGCTTCCCACTGATGGATCCCCAGCCTCCCTGAGAATTCACAAAGGTACCTTCAAGCCGCTGTCCTTCCTTGGTAAACAGCAGGCTGTCCTCTTGCGTCCGTCCTTCAATATCCCAGCGCAGGTACACGATATCGCCGAGGACGATGACTTCCGTCAGTCCCTGGATTCCGGTTCCGTCATTTCCTGGAGGCGGAAAGATCAAGGACAGCTTCTGCTCCAGGTGGTGCTGCTGATGGTTGTGGATCGCCCACTGCCAGGTGCCGCAGAGGCGTGCGAGTCCGCGAAATGTCCGTACTCGATCCCTCCACGTTTTCAGGAAGTACCATTCGCGCATGGCCTGTTGACTGGCATCGAGGGACGCCTGTGTTGCCGCCAATGTCAGACCCGCGATTCCCGAGGCCGCATCCTGCTGTTGGCGAAAGACTTCGACCGATTGGGATGAGAGGCCGTTAGCGGAAAGCCAATTGAGCCTGGTTGAAGAAGGAGCCGATGCGGGGGGAGTCTGTCCTGGTTGGCGCAAGGCCTGCATCGTCGAATCGGCCAACTCCCAGGCGGCCAATGCGGCGACCAGCCGCTGCGCCGATCGGGTCACGTCGGCGAGTTGCAACTCTTTGGCAAGCTTCGCCGGAATCCCTTTCGCGGCCAGTGTGCCGGCGGCATCGCCAAGGCCGACGGCCGGACCTACGTGGTTTGCGAAGGCTTCCGTCGCCGTCTGGTCGGATTGAACCGCCGCCAGTCGCGCGCGATGCGATTGAATGATCTGTCCCCAGTCCGGGACACCGGAGATGGCGGGTTCGGCGGCAGGCGCGGCGGATTGGAAACCAAGACCGAACGTGCCGGCCGCGCAGACCACCAGGCAAAGGGAGAGAATCGACGAGCCCCGCTTGCGAACTTGCCGAGGGACGGCTGCGGGTAGTCCGAACAGGCGGATCACTTATGTTCCTTGAAAGGAGGTCTTGAGGAAGGACGCGGTTGCGTTCCAGGCGTCGGCATCGGTCTCGGCCCGAAACGATTCAATCCTCATCTCGTTGCTGAAACCGTGGGGCGCTTCAGGGTAGGTCCGGATGTCGACCTGCTTGTGATGTTCTGCAGCCAGCGCGCGCAATCGATCCACGTCTTCGGCCGGCACCCAGGAGTCCTTGCCGGCCTGATGGTACAGCACGGGGCACAAGAGGTCTTTCAATACCGTTTCCGGCTGAGGTATGCGGCCGTAGTACGATACGGCGGCTTTCAGCCGCTTGCGCTGGCAGGCGAAGCGCAAAGCGAATGTCCCACCCATGCCGAACCCCACCACACCATGAATATTCCGTTTGATGTAGTCCCTGGTGTTCAGGTATTCACAGCAGGAGTTGATGTCCTGCAGAATCAGCGCCTCATTGAGGCGGGTCATCAAGGTGTCGGCGACTTCCGCATTGGCGGTCACCATGCCGCCGAGTCTGGCGTAGAGGTTGGGAATGATTACGCCATACCCTTCACACGCAAGCCTGGCACCGAGATCCTTGATCTGTGAATTGAGCCCCCACCATTCGTGCAAGAGGACGAGCCCGGGATAGACGCCTTTTTCCTGCGGCCAGAACTGGATGCACTCGACCTGCACATCTTTCGTGACACGAGTCCTGATGTACGGATCGACGGCCGCGTCTGTGAGGGTCGGAATTGCCACGCCGCTGGGGAAGCGGCAGGTTCCCGTGCCGATTTGCTCGAGGGTAAACGGTGCGATCGCAGAAGGTGCCACGGTGCTGTCCGCTCCTAGACGATTCAGATACAATGTGGTCTGTAGACCGGGTGCGAGGCTAATATAGGGACCGCTTTGCTGGGTTGTCAATGCAACCGAGGCGCGCCCGAGACCCGGGATTGATGCAAGAAAACGGTAGGATCGACCGAGATACGCACATGAATACACCGATCGGCCTTGGTCTCATCGGAGTCGGGCGGCATGGGAGCCGGTATGTCCACCATCTGACCAATCAGGATGTTCAGGGCGCGGAACTCGTCGCCATCTGCCGGCGCAACATTCAGGAAGGGGTGCCAGTTCCCGGAGTCCGGGTCTACGGGGACTACCGCGCCATGCTCGCGGATCCGTTGGTGCAGGCGGTTGTCGTCGTCACGCATCCCGCGCTCTGTCTCGAAATCTGTCTGGCGGCAGTCGAACATCGCAAGCCGCTACTCGTCGAGAAACCGCTGGCCCTTACCGGACAAGCGGCGCGGGCCATGGTTGCGGCTGCTCGTGAGGCCGGCATCAGCCTAATGACGGCGCAGACCATGCGGTTCGATCCGACGGTCCTTCGTACACAGGCGCTGCTTGCGATAGTCGGACCGTTCAGCAGGGTGGTCATGACCAGTCACATTGAGACGAAGCCAGTTCGTTCCCCAGTCACGTCGGCTCCACAAGGAGCGTTGCTGGAGTTTGGCGTGCACCTGTTGGATATGGTGCGGGTACTCACAGGACAAGAGATTACCGAAGCGCGGTGCGATCTGAACCTCTCGCCGCCTGCCGAGGCGGAAACTGCGGCCAAGGTAGAACTGAAGACGAGCGGAGGAATACTGTGCGAACTCGACATCGCACGGGTGGAGTCTCAAAGAGTAGGGACGATGGAATGGCTTGGACAGTATGGCACAGTGCAGGTCGATTGGCTGAGGAGAACCGTCAGCCGAACTCTGAACCAAGGGACGCGAGAGGAGTGGACCGTCCAGCCGGTTCCCACCATCCCGGCGACCCTCCGGGCGTTCGTTCACGCTGTTCGGACCGGTTCTGAAGCGCCGATTACAGGCCTGGACGGATGTCGTGCGGTCGAGGCTGCCGATGCCTGCTACCGCTCCGCACGTGAAGGCGGCCGATGGGTCGCTGTCGAGCCGACCTCCTAGGTGTCCGCGACGATATGGGTGTCGGTCTCCTCGACGCCTTCGATTTGATGGATCTTCGTGATCACCACGTCAGACAGCGATCGCTCGTCATGGACGCTGATGAACACGAAAATGTCAGGTTGCCCGAAGCAGGAATGAGCCTGTTCGACCCCGGACAGTTTCTTCAAGGACTGCAGCACGTCCTTCGTACGTCCGGCTTTGACCTTGATCAGAATATACGCTTTGGTCGCCATCGTGCGGCTCCTTTCGATGAGGGCGGTTCCTGCCTGGCATGGTTTTGCGGTGCGCGGAGAATACCTCGTGAATGTTCTGTCCCTGCCGGTCGAATGCGGTGCGTGCGCGATCGAAGAGGTGTGAGAGGTACTCAAAATCAGACTGACGCATGTTGGCCCGAGCGAAGGCCCAGTTCAAGCGGTCTCGTTGATCCCTGCCGAGCCCTCGGTAGTAGTCGGTAAACGCTTCGAGGACCTCCGATGTCCATCCGCCCGTGCGAAATCGTTCGCCGATCTCAGCCGCCTGAGCGGGCCATTTATCTTGGAGCGCATGACTCCGGAACTCCTCGACGGCGGCATCGGTACTCTTCATGAAGACCGATTGAAACTGAATGACGGACTGGACGACTCGGTTGGCTTCGGCGCTGCCTTCCGGAGGCAACACGCCGGCGTCCTGGAGGGTCGCCAGCAGGGCCATCGAAGCGCCGATGGGAGGAGAAGCCGTCCGGCCCGGCGGTTGAGCCCAGGCCGAAATCGGCAGGGCACCGGAAATGCCGAAAACTGCAAGCCCGACGATGAGCCACATGGCGCGATTATACAGAAGCATGTTGACCGCCACCAGCATAACCGATCCCTCGAACTGAATTGGAACCATTTGGAGGTCTCTCCGCGCACTGTTTGTTGAACGAACTAGGAATGCTTCCTATAATCCGTCCATACAACTCGTCTCGCTCGCACAATGGCGGAGGTGCTCATGTTGGCAAAGACCCTCAGTGTCGCATTGGTGGGACTCGATGCCCATTTGATCGATGTGGAAGTCGATATCTCCGGGGGCCTGCCTCAATTTTCGGTGGTCGGCCTCCCGGATGCGACTGTACGCGAGAGCCGTGATCGTGTTCGCGCCGCGCTAAAGAACACGGGCTTCCATTTTCCCGCCAAGAAAATTACCGTCAACCTGGCGCCTGCCGACATCAAGAAAGAAGGAGCCGGACTCGACTTGGCGATTGCGATCGGTATCTTGGTCGCCGAAGAAATTCTTCCCGCAGAGGCCGTAGCCCGACATGTGTTGGTCGGAGAACTGTCGCTGGACGGCCAGATACGACCGGTGCCAGGCGCGTTGTCGATCGGGATGGCTTGCCGGCAAGAGTATCAATTGCTGGTTCCCGCTGACAATGCGGAAGAAGCGGCGATCGTGGAGGGGGTGTCTGCCTACCCGCTGCATACCTTGCCCGAAGCCGTGGCCTACTTGAAGGGAGCCCTTGCATTGGAGCCGGTGAAGACCGACCGGGATCGATGGTTTGCCACCAGACCGGCGGAGTTGGACGACTACGGTGACGTCAAGGGGCAGGACCATGCCAAACGCGCGCTGGAAATCGCCGCGGCAGGAGGCCACAACGTCCTCATGGTCGGGCCGCCTGGCTCCGGCAAGACGATGTTGGCCAAGCGGCTTCCCACCATCTTGCCGCTGATGGAGCCGGATGAAGCCATCGAAACTACCAGAGTGCACAGTGTCGCGGCACAGCTCCTGCCGGACCGGTCGCTCCTGACCGTTCGGCCCTTTCGTGCCCCGCATCACAGTATCTCCGATGCCGGGTTGATCGGTGGCGGAACCGTGCCGCGTCCGGGTGAAGTGTCCTTGGCCCACAATGGCGTCCTGTTCTTGGATGAATCACCAGAATTTCGGCGTCCGGTGTTGGACGGATTACGGCAACCGCTTGAGGACGGCCATGTAACCTTGACCAGAGTCAGCGGGTCGCTTCGGTACCCCTCCCGGTTCATGCTGGTGGCAGCCATGAATCCCTGTCCATGCGGCTACTTCGGTGACAGGTCCAGAGAGTGCCTGTGCAGCCCCCAACAGATCCGCCGGTACCGGGCGAGACTATCGGGGCCGCTTCAAGACCGGATCGACATTCACATCGAAGTCCCGCCGGTCTCTGTGCGGGAACTCCATGACCAGGGGCCGTCGCCCGAACTCTCCGCTTCCATCCGTACTCGCGTATCGGAGGCCAGACAGCGCCAGGCGGCCCGGTATGCGGGCGACGGGATCCATACGAATGCCCAGTTGAAGCCACGCCTGCTGAAGCGGTATTGTGGCCTCGACCGCTCGGGGCGGCAGCTGTTGGAACAGGCCATGGCGCGATTGGGCTTGTCGGCGCGGGCCCATGGTCGTATTCTGCGCGTGGCGCGAACCATCGCCGATCTCGCAGGCGCTGACGAGATTGAGCCGGTTCATGTGGCGGAGGCGATACAGTATCGGAGCCTGGATCGTCGGTTAGAGGTGTGAGTACGGTGGTATCGACTCTGCGCGTATTTCTCTGGTGGTTCGTCGTCGGGGCGACGATGGCGCTGGCCGTCATCATGCTCCAGGGCGGCATCCGAGAAGTGATGCAGGCGCAGGGGTCTGTGTGGGAGTTGAAGCTGGTCGAATTACTGACGACGATCATGGGGGGCGGCCTGTTGGGCGGTTGTATCGCCCTCATTCTGGACCGCATCAAGAAATCGTAACGGACCGAACTCGAATCGGAATAGGCGAGGAACAAATGGATGTAGAAATTGGATCGAATGTCTATCGGAACACGGACGGCACGATCGAAATCGAAGGAGTTCCTCAAATTCAGATCGCCCTCAAGGAGCCCACGAAGGCCGTGCTGGTGAATTTCGCGTTGTTCGACGAGAGCGGCAAGATGACGGCGAAGTTGGTGGACAGCACCCTCATGTTCAACGAACGCCGGGCTTATGAAGTGGCCAAAACTCCAGCCCGAGTCACGTTGACGAACACCGAATCGAAGAAAGTGATCCTCCAGGTCGATCGCAAAGACCCAGACACCGTGGTATTCTCCAATGGCATCTTTCATTCGGTCAAAGGCCACCTGGTGGAAGTCTCGGGCCGCGAATGGAAGATCGACAAGCAGCGCGCCAGCGGCACGACACAGGACCTCAAGGGCGGTTCCGTGAAGATCGGTTAGGCGATCACGTGGCGAGCGGCACAATCACGATCCGACCGTCTTTCATATCCACCGCGGCCGTATCGCCGTCCCGCAATTCCCCTTTGACCAACTGGCGAGCAATGGGCGTTTCCAACTCCTGCTGGATCAACCGCTTCAACGGTCTGGCCCCATAGACCGGGTCGTATCCTCGCTCACCTAGCTGCTGCAAGGCTGCCGGCGTGATGGTCAGTGTGATCCGACGCTCCGCCAACCTGGCTTTCAATCGCTCCAGTTGAATTTCCACGATTTTGGTCAAATGTTCCGTCCCGAGTGGATGGAAGACCACCGTCTCATCGACACGGTTCAAAAACTCTGGCCGGAAGTGTTTGCGCAACTCACCCATGACCAGCGCGCGGACCTCTTCATACGAGGATTGCTTGTGTTGCGCGTCGAGAATGAGCGGGCTGCCGATGTTCGACGTCATGATCAATACCGTGTTCTTGAAATCCACTGTGCGGCCTTGCGAGTCGGTCAGCCGGCCATCGTCCAGCACTTGCAGCAGGATGTTGAAAACGTCGTGATGTGCTTTTTCGATTTCGTCGAACAGGATGACGGAGAAGGGCCGGCGGCGGACCGCTTCCGTCAATTGTCCGCCTTCCTCGTAACCGACATAGCCGGGAGGGGCTCCGATCAACCTGGCGACGGTGTGTTTCTCCATGTATTCGGACATGTCGATACGGATGAGGTTGCCCTCGTCGTCGAACAGCGTCGCGGCCAGCGCGCGGGCCAACTCGGTCTTGCCGACGCCGGTCGGACCGAGGAATAAAAACGAGCCGATCGGCCGGTGCGGGTCCTTGATGCCCGATCGGGCGCGTAATACCGCATCTGCCACGGCTTGGACCGCTTCATGCTGTCCCACCACCCGTTGATGCAGGAGGTCTTCGAGCTTGAGGAGCTTTTCCATTTCGCCCTCGATCAGCCGTGACACAGGGATGCCGGTCCAACGGCTGACGATGGCGGCGATATCATCCTCGTCCACTTCTTCTTTCAATAGGCGGCTTTCGCCCTGCTTCTTACCCAACTGTTGTTGTTCAATGTTCAGCTCGCGTTCCAGACGGGGGAGTTCGCCGTAGCGTAGTTCGGCGACGCGATTGAGGTCGTAGGCCCGTTCCGCTTTTTCGATGGCCAGCTTCACTTCCTCTATGGCCTCTCGCGTCTTTCTCAGGCGAGATACCGACGTTTTCTCGGAGTCCCAACGGGTCTTCAATGCCTGGAGATCCCGTTGTTTCTCGGCCAATTCTTGTTCCAGCGTCGCCAGGCGCGCCTGGCTGGCCTGATCCTTTTCCTTCCGCAGGGCTTCACGTTCGATTTCCAGCTGGAGAACTTTGCGTGACACCTCGTCCAGCTCAGCCGGCAGGCTGTCGATTTCGGTCCGCAGCCGTGCCGCGGCTTCGTCGACGAGATCGATGGCTTTGTCCGGCAGGAACCGGTCGGCGATGTATCGATGGGACAGCTTCGCCGCCGCCACCAGCGCGGCATCCTTGATCCGGACGCCGTGATGGACTTCGTATCGCTCCTTCAAGCCCCGGAGGATGGAAATCGTGTCCTCAACGGTTGGTTGATCCACGAGGATGGTCTGGAACCGGCGTTCCAGCGCCGCGTCTTTTTCAATGTGCTTCCGGTATTCGTCCAAGGTGGTGGCACCGATCAGATGAAGTTCGCCGCGCGCCAGCATGGGCTTCAGAAGATTAGCCGCATCCATGGCGCCCTCCGCCGCCCCGGCTCCCACGACGGTATGGAGTTCGTCGATGAACAAGAGGACCTGGCCTTGAGACGCCTGAATCTCCTTCAGAACCGCCTTCAATCGTTCTTCGAATTCACCGCGAAACTTGG
>CAZPYP010000001.1:0-6693 GCA_964590845.1 uncultured Nitrospira sp. | reverse complement strand
TGAATCTCCTTCAGAACCGCCTTCAATCGTTCTTCGAATTCACCGCGAAACTTGGCCCCCGCTACCAGCGCGCCCATGTCGAGGACGACCACACGTTTCTGCTTCAAGCCTTCCGGGACGTCGCCTTTGACGATACGAATGGCCAGTCCTTCCACGATGGCGGTCTTACCGACGCCCGGTTCTCCGATCAAAACCGGGTTATTCTTGGTTCGGCGAGACAGAATTTGAATCACACGCCGAATTTCTTCGTCCCGGCCGATCACCGGATCCAACTTGCCCTGCCCGGCGAGCTTCGTAAGATCGCGCCCGTACTTTTCGAGCGATTGATAGGTGCCTTCGGGGTCCTGACTGGTGACGCGTTGATGGCCGCGGACCTGCTGGAGTGCGCTCAACAGCCGCTCCTTCGTCAAGCCGAGTTTTCGAAACACACCGCCTTCCTGGACCATGGCAAGGAGCACATGTTCGACACTGAGAAAGTCGTCCTTCAGCGCCCGTTGCTCTTCTTCCGCTTTGGTCAAGACCTGATTAAGTCTGGGAGTGATGTGGATCTGACCCGGGCCACCTCCAGCTCCTTGGACCTGGGGAAGTTTTGTAAGGGCCTGCTCGGTCGCTTGCTTGACTGCCCCCAGAGACAGTCCGGCCTGCTCGCACAACGCCGGCACGATCCCACCCTCTTGTTCCAGCAGCGCCAGAAGGAGATGCTCGACATCTAAACCCTGATGGCTTCGCCGCATGGCATGGGCCGATGCGGTTTGCAGGGCTTCCTGAAGTTTCACGGTGGCCTTATTCATGTCCATGAGCAGACTCCTCCATCAAACCGGCTGTGTGCTGTTGATCGAAGACATAATCATAGGGGCCGGGAAGTCAACGGCTCCGTATGGAGGCGGCTTGACCTCCTCTGGACAGCCCGCTATTGTCGGCTGTTCCATCATGCTGGCCGAAACCCTCGAACTGTACCGGAAAGCGCTCCAGAAGACCTGGCAGTCTCTCCTGCGAGGCTGGATGGTCATGGTGGCCGTGGTCGGGTTTGTGTTCATCCTGATTCTGGCCGGGCAGATTGCATCGTTTATGGGCATGGCAGGTGGATTCCTTCTCGGTGCGGTCAACGCGCTGTTGGTCGGGGCCACCCTCAGTTTGATCGAGCAGGCCGTGGTATTTGCTCGCCGGTTAACGTTGCGGGATCTGTTCGAGAGCTTCGGCCATTATTTTTGGGATGTCATCGGTGTGGGATTCGTCTTGTGGCTGCCGCTCATGGCCCTCGACATGGGGGTGCAAAACAATCCCAACGGGCAACTGATTTCGTATGCGATCCTTCTGCTGTTGTTCATACTGCTGAACCCGGTCCCCGAGGCCATTTATCTCGTCCGGCACGATTCGCCGCTCGATATCTTCAAGAGCGCCTATGACTTTGTTCTCGAGAATTGGATCGAGTGGTTTTTGCCCATTGCCGTCCTGTTGCTCCCGATCGTGCTGTCGCCGGCCGGCATGCGTTCCGTGTTTGCGCTGTCCACGAGGGCCGGCAGGGGAGCCGGGCTAGATTTCTTTCAGATTCTCCTCGTCCCATTCGCCCTCTTGGGTGGGTGGCTGGACTATCTCGGTCTTCCTTCATCGGTCAGTTGGTACCTGATCTTGTTTATGACACCTCCCGTCGCCGTGGCCATGCTCCTATTTCGTGGCCACCTCTTTGCATCTCTCGCCGGCTCCTCCCGACGACAGCGGCAGTTCGCCTCCCAATTGAGACGGGACGAATAGGCCTCAAAGGAGTCGGACTGCAGGCCAGAAGCCGGTTTTCTTCGGCTCGATCGACAGATCCCATCGGTTGATCTCCGCAGATTACTTTGCCGAAGAGCTTGAGAACCGCAAGGAATTAGTGTATGGATTTACCTACACCATACAAGTCTATCCAAGACCAGCCGGTGAGGCCGGAGGGATCGTTAGTGCGGCTTTCAATCTTTTGGCGCATTGTTCTGACTTCCTTGTTGATCATCGTCGTGATGGCGGGGGTCAACCTCTACGCCTTGTTTCAACTGCGCCAGCTTTCGGCTCTCAGCACCAACATGGCGGCGCATCATTATCCCGCCATCGAGTTGGCCAAGCGGCTCCTGACCTTGGCCTATGTCCAGCTGAACAGCGAGAAGAAGTACCTGGCCGTGAGAGACGCGACTTTTTTGACGCATTTCGACGAAGAAGTGGAAGAATTCCGGCGCGGAATCGAAGCACTTGCCTCCCAGGAGCAGGCGCCCGAAGCCACCCAGCTCTTAGAGCATACAAAACGTCTGCAGCAAGAGCGGCTAGGGATGTTTCATGCTGAATTGGAGCAGCCGTCGGCTACCGGAGGAGCCGCCTCGACGGATTACGAAAGCCGCCGCGATTTGGTTATGGATCAAATGACCGCGACCTTGCAGCACTACATCGATTTTCACGAGTCGGGCATCAGCACCGGAGTGAAACGGTCGAGGGAGAGTTCGGCACAGGCGGAAGCCGTGACTGAACAGCTGGTGTTAGTCGCCCTCCTCTTCGGAATCGGCCTGGCCGGTATCGCGAGTTACACGATCCTGCGCCCGCTTCGCCAACTGCAGGGACACATCAAGCAGATCGGGCAAGGGAACTTTCGCGCATCATTGGACATTAGGGCCCCCAGCGAACTGAGAGATTTGGTCGATACGGTCAACTGGATGGGAGGGAAGCTTCAAGAACTCGACGACATGAAGGGCGAGTTTCTCGCCCATGTGTCACACGAACTGCGGACCCCCATGGCGTCTATCCAAGAGGGGACCCACCTGTTGCTCGATGAGATTCCCGGCCCCCTCATGCCGGAACAGCGCACCACCCTGAGGATTATGGCTGACAGCAGCCGCCGGCTGATCACGCTGATTTCGACGATTCTGGATCTTTCGAAGATGGATGCCGGCATGATGGAGTACCGGATCGTGCCCACAGATTTGAAGCGGATCGCCGATATCTCCGTGAACAAGATCCGTTTACTCGCCGACGCGAAGCACGTCCAGCTGGTGGTGGAAGCGCCGGCGCAACGGGTGTGGGTGAAGGCCGACTCGATTCGTATTGAGCAGGTGCTCGACAATCTGTTATCAAATGCCCTGAAGTTCAGTCCCGAGGGAGGCATCGTCAAAGTTTGGATGAAGCCGGATATGAAAGTGGGAGTGCTGGAGGTCTCCGTTTCCGACGTAGGGCCTGGGATTCCCGCCGACGAACTTCCTCATATCTTTGAACGGTTCTATCAGGGACGCACCAAAGCGAAACAATCGTTGCCAGGAAGTGGCCTCGGCTTGGCGCTTGCCAAGAAAGTCGTCGAGGCGCATGGGGGACGCATTTGGATCGAAAGCGAAGCAAAAAAAGGAACCACTGTACGGTTTATCCTACGCTTGACGAAACGGGGAGCAGCGGCATGACAGGGTGTCAACGGAGTTCGATCGGGTGGATTCTGCTGACGGTGGTCGCCGGAGGCTGTGCCGCCTTCGCGCCGGAACATTCGAACAACCGGCCGTATTTTACGGTAGAGCCGGCCGAGCTGAAAGCGATGCAGACGTTGGCGAAGAAACAGGACGCGGTCGTAGCCAAGTGCGCCGACCACAGTTCCTGCGACCATGCCTATTTTACCCGCGCCCTGATTGGCTTGTACGAGAATCACGACAGCGCCGTGAAGTATTTCGAAAAGGTAATCGCCACGGCGCCTCGCAGCCAACTCGCGGCATCGAGCAAGCTCTGGCTTCAGCTGCTCCAGCAATACCCCATCCCTGCCGACCGCTCATGGTTCACGTCGGTCGTTGCCGCTCCGGCGGTATCCGATGGGCAGATTGCCTTAGGACAGGCATCCGATCGTCTGGTCCGGGATTTGCTTGATCGGGAACTTGTCATCCAACAACTTCGCGCGCTCAAAGATGCGGACGCGCAAGCGATCGAGTTGCTCCAGCGCGACTTAGCGGAACGCGATCGAAAAGCCGACGCGTTGATCGGCAAGAAAGAGCCTCCGCCGAAACCTCCTGCCGAAAGCGGGACGGTGCAGTCGCTGCAACGGCAACTCGCCGAACGAGAGAAAAAAATCGACGAGCTGTACAGCCAGCTGGAAGCGCTCAAGCGGATCGATCAGGAAACGCGGGAGAAGATCCGGCCGATTCGTCCACCCTCATCAGTCGCGCCTCCGGGGCAGGAACCGACACCGACACCATAATGTTCACGCACCAAGAAGGGTAACCGGACCACCATGGAACAAGAACACATACTCGTAGTCGACGATGAAGAAGGCCTGTTGCAACTCGTGAAGATGCGGCTGAACGCGATGGGCTTCGCGGTCACCGCCTGTACGACCGGGCGGGACGCGATCAGCGCGGCGAAGGTGAACAAGTTCGATCTCGCCATCACGGATCTGCGCCTTCGCGGGGAGGATGGCTTGGACGTAACCGAGGAACTGTTGCGGATCCATCCCGGGCTGCCGGTCATCATTCTGACAGCGCATGGGAGCATCCCCAACGCGGTGGAAGCGGTTCAGCGGGGAGCGTTCGGCTATCTCACGAAACCGTTCGACGACAAAGAACTCAAGGCCAAGATCGAAGAGGGCCTGTCTCCCCAGCGGATGAGCCGCGAGATCCAGCGATTGAAGTCGCTGGTGAACGAGCTCTACGGCATGGAAAACGTGGTGGCCAGAAGCCCTGCAATGCAGCGGCTGCTCCAACAGGTGATTCAAGTGGCCGATTCCGATGCCACAATGCTGCTCTTCGGTGAAACAGGCACCGGGAAAGAAGTGTTCGCCCGTGTCACGCATGCCAACAGCCGTCGCAGCAAGGGCCCGTTCGTGGCACTGAACTGCGCGGCCATTCCCGAGACCTTGTTCGAATCCGAATTGTTCGGACACGTTCGCGGCGCCTTCACCAGCGCCCACGGACCCAAGAAAGGGCTGTTCCAGAGCGCACACGGCGGGACCCTGTTCCTGGACGAAATCGGCGAAATGCCCTTGTCGATGCAGGTGAAATTGCTGCGGGCTGTGCAGGAGCGAGAGGTGCGCGAGGTTGGGGCGGAGCACGCGACCAAGGTCGATGTCCGGATCATCGCCGCGACGAACAAGGACCTGGGAGAAGCCGTGAAGAACGGATCGTTCCGCAACGATCTCTATTACCGGATCTCCGTGGTGCCTCTGTTCATTCCGCCGCTGCGAGACCGGCGTGACGACATTCCCATTCTGGCCCAGCATTTCCTGGTCTCCAGCGCCAAACGGGCCAACAAGGACGTACGTGGGTTCACGCCAGCGGCGTTGCATCGTTTGGTCACCAGCCCCTGGCCAGGGAACGTCCGAGAACTGGAGAACGCCATTGAGAAAGCGGTCGTCATGTCCCGGCAGGACATGATTACGCCGGACCTGCTCCCGTCCATTGGCACGGCGCCTGACGCGCAACTCAAGCCGTTGACGGAAGCGAAGGAGGAGTTCGAAAAGACCTATCTCAAGAACGTGCTGCAGCTCACCGGCGGCAACATCTCACGGGCGGCTCAGTTTGCCGGTCGGTATCGCGCGGACTTCTATAAGATGCTCAAGAAGTACGGACTCCATCCATCTTCGACCAAGGGCAAGCCTGGTCCAGAGGTGGAAGAGCTGGAGGACGAAGGGGATTTGACGGAAGCGGAACGGTAGATCACTCCGGAGACGCCGACGCCTCGCTTGCTTGACAGTCACTCCGCCGGTTGGTAGGTTCGCAGCAGGATTTCCCGGTTCTGCAGCGTCCTTCCGCTTGTCGCTGGCGTAGCTCAATGGCAGAGCAGCAGTTTTGTAAACTGCCGGTTGGAGGTTCAATTCCTCTCGCCAGCTCCAAACCTCGCGTGCCCCGGCCAGCAACTATTCAGAGTGTTTGGGTGATTGGCGCCTTTGGGTAGACACCTCTAGCGCGATACCTGCGTAGTTCTTCGAAACTCTACCTCAGCAAGCGGTCGACTCGATGTCTCGAGTTGCTGCCGGCGTTGTCTGTGGAGCATTAGGCCGAGGCCGGAGGGTCCGACTTGGGGCCATGGCGTTCAATGGCCTGTTCGAGCACGCGGAGAGAATCGTTCAGCAGGTCGGTGGCGCAGGCGATGGTGGTGTTGAACTGCTGCATGGCTTCCTCGACACGCCCTTCTTTGTAGAACGTCTGAAAGCGGCGGTGATGCTCTTCGAGGATCGCTTGCTTGGCATCGAGCAGCAGGCTGTCGACAACGCTCACGGTCACCTCCCTGTTGAATGTGCTCGTACGCTAACAGAAGGCCGGCGTGCGAACAATCCATACGGATGGTGGGCTCCGGCTACAAGGCGGCCGCGACCTAAGTGCCGGAATACGCTCGACAGTCCCGGTTCCCTGTATCCAGCCCGAGAGAATTCCCTCACAAGTCGCGGGCTGTGGGTGGTTCTTGACGCGGCGGAGGGGCAAGGTTTATCGTGCCCACGTCGGGTTCATGAATAATGAGGAGGAATCGGTTATGCGTCCAACCGGAGTCGTGATGGCGGTGGTGGCCGGATGTTTGTTGGCCGCCTGCAGTTCAACCGAGTGGGTACATCCCAACAAGCCGTCCAGCGAGTATACGAACGACTACAACAAGTGCCAGAACGCCGCGCTTCGCGATCCGAAGCTTCAGCAGGGAAGCCAACTGTTGGTACTTAACGCGACCGAGCGTTGCATGCAAAAGGAAGGATGGCGCCTCATCGAGCAGTAAGCC